>NZ_JBFWZI010000017.1:15611-50320 GCF_050185545.1 Reyranella sp.
CGTCCGTCCGCCCACCCAGCCGACATCCCCCTGGGCGATCGTGCTGATCAATCGCGTCGACCTGCCGGTCTCCGTCGAGCAGCGCCTGTTCCGCTGACGGCCTTCTGATTCGCCTCCCCCGTAATCGGCGTAATCGGGGGAGGTGCCCCGTCCTACGGGGCGGAAGGGGAAGGCCTCAAACGAGGTTGATGAAGTTCCGACGTCGGGAATCCATGGATCTTCTCTGAGGCCTTCCCCCTCCGCCCCGTGCGGGGGCACCTCCCCCGATGACGGGGGGCGCACAAAAGTGTCCGCCTGCCCTCAATGCGAATGCCGCGGCACGCCCTTGGTCTGGACGATGCGCTGGTAGTTCACTGCGAAGTCGAGGCAGGCGCCGCTGGCGAGCTGGCCAACGAACTTGCGCTGCAGCTCCTGCCACGGCGTCTGACTTTCCTTGACGTGCGGTTTCCACGCCGCCTTGCGGCGTGCGAGCTCGTCGTCGTTGATCAGGATGTCGGCGCGCCGCTTGCCGATATCGACCCGCACCTTGTCGCCGGTCTGCAGCAGCGCCATGCCGCCCCCGACGGCAGCTTCAGGTGAGGCATTGAGGATCGACGGACTCGCCGAGGTGCCGCTCTGCCGACCGTCGCCGACGCACGGCAGCAACAGCACCCCGCCCTTCACCAGGCGATCGGGCGGCAGCATGTTCACCACCTCGGCTGCGCCGGGATAGCCCACCGGCCCGACGTTGCGGATGAACAGGATGCTGTTCTCGTCGATCGGCAGGCTCGGGTCGTTGATGCGGTGGTGGTAGTCCTCGGGACCTTCGAACACGATGGCCGTGCCCTCGAAGGCATCGGCGTCGCCTGGCCGCTCGAGGTACTTCTTGCGGAACTCTTCCGAGATCACCGACGTCTTCATGATCGCCGATTCGAACAGGTTGCCCGACAGCACGGCGAAGCCCGCCTGGCCGAGCATCGGCTTGTCGTAGGGCTTGATCACGTCGCCGTCGACCGGTTTCGCCGAGGCGAGGTTCTCGGCCATGGTCTTGCCGCTGACGGTAATCGCATCGCCATGGATCTTCTTCCTGGCCAGCAGCTCGCGCATCACGCTCGGCACGCCGCCGGCGCGATGGAACGCCTCGCCGAGATACTTGCCGGCCGGCATGCAGTTCACCAGCAACGGGATGTCGTAGCCGATCCTGTCCCAGTCAGCGTTGTGCAGGTCGACGCCGATATGGCGGGCGATCGCATTGACGTGCGGCGGGCAGTTGGTCGAGGCGCCGAGGGCGCTCGCCGCGACGATGGCGTTCTCGAACGCCTTGCGTGTCAGGATGTCGGACGGCTTCAAATCCTCCCACACCATGTCGACAATGCGCCTGCCGGTCTCGTAGGCGATCTGGCCGCGCTCGCGGTAGGGGCCGGGAATCGCGGCGCAGCCGGTCAGCGACATGCCCAGTGCCTCGGCCATGCTGTTCATCGACAGCGCCGTGCCCATGGTGTTGCAGTGGCCGACGCTCGGTGCGCTCGACGCCACCATCTCGAGGAACTGCTTGAGGTCGATGCGGCCGGCCGCCAGCTCCTGGCGGGCGTACCAGACCACGGTACCGGAGCCCGCCAGGCCGCCAGCGTAGTGGCCGTCAAGCATCGGCCCGCCCGACAGCACGATGGCGGGGATGTTGACCGTGGCCGCGCCCATGATCATGGCCGGCGTGGTCTTGTCGCACCCCGTCGTCAGCACGACGCCGTCGAAGAAGTAGCCGTACAGGCTCTCGACCAAGCTGAGGTACGCGAGGTTGCGATCGAGCGCCGCGGTCGGGCGCTTCCCGGTCTCCTGAATCGGATGGACCGGGAACTCGATCGGAATGCCGCCGGCATCGCGGATGCCATCGCGCACGCGCTTGGCAAGCTCCAGGTGATGGCGATTGCACGGCGACAGATCGCTTCCGGTCTGGGCAATGCCCACGATCGGCCGGTCGCTGTGAAGCTCGGCCAGGGTCAGCCCGAAGTTCATGTAGCGCTCGAGATAGAGGGCCGCCATCGTCGGATCGCCGGGGGCATCGAACCAGTCGCGGCTGCGCAGCCGGCGCTTTCCGCCATCCTTGCCGTTGGCGCCCTTCTTGGTGGCCATCGTCATTCCTCCCGAAATGTGTCCGGCCACCGTGAGAGAAGGCGTTGCGGAAGTCCAGCGTCGAGCTTGAGCGCCGGACCGCGGCGTGGGACCGTCGCGTTATGCCCTCCTCCCCTGCCCTCGTCAGCGTCGGCGAGCCCATGATCGAGTTCAATCGTCCGCGCGACGGCGACGGTCGGACATGGCTGCAGGGCTTCGGCGGCGACACCTCCAACGCAGCAATCGCGGCGGCGCGCCAGGGCGCGTCGGCCGGCTATCTCACCAGCCTTGGCGAGGACTGGATGGGCGAGGCGTTCCTCGATCTGTGGCGAACCGAAGGGGTCGACGCCACGCACGTGCATCGCCATCCCACGGCACCCACCGGCGTCTACTTCGTCACTCACGGCGAGGGCGGCCATCGCTTCGACTTCCTGCGCAAGGGATCGGCCGCCTCGCTGTTGGATGCTCACGGCCTTGCCACCGACTACATTGCGCGTGCGCGGATCCTGCATCTTTCGGCAATCAGCCAGGCGATCAGCACGCCGGCGCGACAGACCTGCGAGGCCGCCATCGAGGCCGCCCGAGGGGCTGGCGTTCGCGTGTCGTACGATACCAACCTGCGCCTGCGCCTGTGGGACATCGACGAGGCGCGGCGAACGATCGACGCCACCGCCGCCAGGTGCGACATCCTGCTGCCCAGCCTCGATGATTCGCGTCAGCTCACGGGCCTCCAGGCCCCTGACGCGATCGTCGACCGCTATCTCCGCCTCGGACCGTCGCTGGTGGCCCTGAAGATGGGCAGCGAAGGGGCGCTGATCGCGACGCGCGACAGCCGGGTCACGATCCCACCGCACCGCGTCAAGGCCGTCGACGCGACCGGCGCGGGCGATGCCTTCGCGGGGGCGTTCCTCGCGCGTCTTCTGGTCGGGGACGATCCCTTCACTGCCGGCCGCTATGCCAATGTCGCAGCGGCGCTGAAGACACGCGGCTACGGCGCCGTAGCGCCTATTCCGCGGGCGGCCGAAGTCCAGGCTGAATTGGCGCGCGCATAGGACGCGGCAGCAGCGCCCGCACGAAGCGGCCGAACACGGTCACCTGCTGAGCGATCCAGCCTCGGCCGTTGTCGGCGTCGACCACCGGGTCGTCGACACCGGTCGGTCGATGCTTGCCGTCGTAGATCGCCGTGCCGAAAAGGATGTCCCAGATCGGAAAGACCGGCGCGAAATTGTGGTCGTGGATATGACGCTCTTCGGGGCTCGCCAGGGCGTGATGAAGCCGATGGAAGCGCGGTCCGACGAGCAGCTTCTCGCCGACGCGCCCGAAGCTCACGTCGACATTGGCGTGCGACCAGCTCTCCACCAGCCGACCCACCATGAGGATGAGAATGTAGTCTTCCGGCTGCACGCCGACGAACTGGGCGAACACCGCCAACGCCAGGGTCATCAGCAGATCGTCGACGATATGATTGCGATCGTCGTTCCATACCGTCACCTGGCGCTGACTGTGATGCAGGCTGTGCAGCGCCCACCACCAGGAGAATTTGTGCTGCGCGCGATGCAGCCAGTAGGCAGCGAAGTCGTACAGCACGAAGTAGACGAGGAACGAGGCGAGCGCGTTGTCGTACAGCCACGGCACGATCTGCTCGAGTCGCGGGGGCACGAAGCCCGCGGCGCGAGTGAGATACTCGATCTGGTTGGTGATGGGAAAGCTCACCACGAACACGGCGAGCGGCACGATGCCGAGCTTGTTCAGAATCGTGTAGACCCGATCGACGGCCACCAGGTCGTCGTTGGCGGTCCGATCCAGCGGCCAGCGCTTCTCGAAGAAGCGCATGCCGAGCGCGATGACCAGGATCTGGACGACGCCCAGCATGACGATCTCGACGGCATCGAAGCCCGGCTCGTACCATTCCATGAGGCCGAACTCGAACAGCACCGGCGCGACCGCGGTCTCGAAGATCCAGGCCTGGCAGCCCACCCAAAGGTCGATGAGGTCGCGCATCGGCGCGCCAGCCTATTTCTTCCTGGGTGCTGCCGAAACGGTGCGAATTGGTGTGCCGCTGGGAGGTCCGACGGCATCGAGCATGACCAGGCCGTGCGGCGACTTGCCGACCGGGATCGACGCGACCACCTTCATCTGCTCCAGGTCGACGACGGCGATGCGCCGCAGGAAGCGTTGCGTCACCCAAAGCTCCTTGCCGTCGGGCGTGATGTCCATGCAGTCGGGACCGCCTGGCACCTTGATCGTGCCAACGACTTTCATCTCCTGCGTGTCGATAAGCGACACGGTGTTCTCGACGCGGTTGCTCAGGAACCAGTGGCGTCCGTCGCCCTTGGGCCAGAAATTGTGCGCCGCCCGCCCGGTTTTCAGGCTGCCGGTAATCGCGCCGTCCTTGGGATCGACGACCACGAGGCCGTCCTGCCCGGTGAGGGCCACGAGCAACCGATTGTTGTCGGGCAGCATGAGGACGCCGGCTGGCGCCGTGCCGACCTTCACGTTCCACTTGATCGCCTGGGTCTCGAGATCAAACGCTACCAGCCGTCCGCTCTCCTGAAGAGTGACGAAGGCAGTCTTCGACTCGGTGTCGAACGCGAGATGGCTCGGCATGCTGTCGACGAAGATGCGATTGACGAGCTTGAAGCCGTCGGCGCGGTAGAAATCGACATGGTCGAGACGAAGGGCGATGGTGACGAACCACTTGCCGTCGGGGCTGAAGCCCAACTGGTAGGGGTCGACGATGTCGCGCACGACACCCCGCTTCTCGGCGGTTTTGTTGTCGAGCACCAGCAGCTCGTTTGTCACCGTGGAGCCGATCAGCACGTCCTTGCCATCGGGGCTGCGGAACAGGTGATGCGGCTCCCGGCCGACCGGCAACCGGACAAGCTCGGTGCGAGAGCTGCGACTGATGATGCTGTAGGAGGCGTCATCCGAGTTCAGCACCAGAACCGTATCGGCCCGGGCGTTTGCGGCAGCCAGCACGAACAACGACGCGATCACTGCCAGTCTATTCATGATGACTTCTCATCTTCTTACCGGTACATCTTGAAGCATCTTCTAGATCAAGACCAGAACCGATTGAGCCGCGAAGCTGCGGCCGCGAGCCGCTCCACCTCGTGCCAGTCGCCGGTGGAGATGATCCTTCCCGGCGCCACCCAGGACCCACCGACGCAGGCGACGTTGGGCAGAGCCAGGTAGGATGGTGCGCTGTCGGAATCGATGCCGCCCGTTGGACAGAAGCGTATGTCGGCCAGCGGTGCGGCGACCGCCTTGAGCCAGTTCACGCCGCCGGCGCTGCTTGCCGGGAAGAACTTGAGCAGGCGGTACCCGGCCTCGGCCAGGACCATTGCCTCCGACACGGTCTGGATACCTGGCAGGAATGGCAATCCTGCGGCCTGGATGGCTGCGGCCAGCGCTGGCGTGCAGCCCGGGCTGACGACGAATCGGGCGCCGGCCCGTTGTACTTGATCGAGTTGCGTGGGCTCGAGGACGGTCCCCGCGCCTGCCACCACCCCGGGCACCTCGGCCGCGATCGCACGTAGCGCGTCGAGCGCAACGGCGGTGCGCAAGGTGACCTCGACGACCGGCAGGCCACCCTTGACCAGGGCGCGCGCCAGAGGAACGGCGTCGGCGAGACGCTCGATGGTCAGCACCGGTAGGACCGGCGCCAGCCTGGCGATCGCCTCGATATTCATCGTCAGACGCTCCAGCCGCCGTCGATCACGTTCACCGTGCCGGTCGTGAACGCCGATTCGTCACTCGCCAGGTAGACCGCAAGGGCGGCGATCTCCTCGGCCGAGCCGAAACGGCCGGTCGGTTGACGCTGCAGGAAGAACTGGCGGGCGTCCGATCCGCCGCCCAGGGAGGAGATGCGTTCGTCGAGCGACGGGGTCTGGACGGTGCCGGGGCAGATGGCGTTGCAGCGGATGCCCTTGCTCACGTAGTCGACGGCGATCGACTTGGTGAGGCCGATCACGGCGGCCTTTGTCGTGCCGTAGATGCAGCGGAGCGCGGCGCCTTTCACCGAGGAGGCGGCCGACGACATGTTGACGATCGAGCCGCCTCCCTTGGACAGCATGCCGGGCAGGAACGCCCGGATCGTCCAGAACATGCTGCGCACGTTGAGATCGAAGGCGAACCGCCATTCTTCGTCGGTGGCGTCGAGCACACTGCCGTGATGGACGAAGCCCGCGCAGTTGAACAGCACATCGATCACACCGGTCTGCTGCGCCAGCGCACCGATCGCTTCGCTGTCGAGGACGTCGAGGCGATGCGCCTGCACGCCCTTCGTCCCGGCGAGGCCGGCGAGCTTGCCGGCGTCGACGTCGGTCGCCCACACCGTGGCGCCCTCGCGAGCGAAGGCGCGAGCCGTAGCCGCCCCGATCCCCTGCCCCGCAGCGGTTACCACGCACACCTTGCCTTCAAGTCGCATGGGACCGTCTCCGATATTGCACGAGCTGATAGCCCAGGACCGGCAGGCTGAGCACCAGGCTGGCGAGCAGCGCCGTAGCGCCCGGCGCCATCGCCGGTGCGGCGGCAACGCAAAGCCAGATCCGCTCCCAGAGCGACAGGCGCACCAGCAGGAACGCCGACAGCGCCGCGCCGAGAAACGTGATGCTGACGATGCAGCCGGCGAACGTGAGCGTGAATTCCTGCCAGCTGAATCCCGGTGCCACGATCAGGAGCGAAGGTGAGAAGACGAAGACGAATGGCACCAGGGCCTTGGCAATGGCCAGCCGGAAGGCAGTGTTGCCCGTCTTGAAGGGATCGGCTCCGGCCATGCTGGCGGCGGCGTAGGCGGCGACGGCGACAGGCGGCGTCACGTCGGCCAGCACGCCGTAGTAGAAGACGAAGAAATGCGCCACGATCGGCGCAACGCCCAGCAGGCCGAGCGCCGGCGCGGCGATCGTCACCATGATGATGTAGGTCGCTGTCGTCGGCACGCCGCAGCCCATCAGGATGCACACCAGCGCGGTCATTGCCAGGGTGAAGAACTTGAGAAGCGTCGCCTTGTCGAACGGCAGCCAAGCCTGGACCAGCGACGTCGCATCCGCGGCGACGCCGACGATGATGGTGGCGAATTTGAGCGCCGTGCCGGTAAGGGTCACGACGCCGATGATGATGCCGATCGCCGCTGCGGCCGCCCCAACGGCCAGGGCGTACTTGGCGCCGATGGTGAAGGCATCCAGCAGGTCCCGCCAATGCAGCGCCGGCGCAGGGTTGAGGCGCCACAGCGCGATGCACAGCAGCACGAACAGGCTGAAGGTGATCTCGGCGAACCAGTCGGCGAGAACGGGTGGCAGGATGGAGCGGCCGAACATCAGCAGCATCGCCCAGGCGAGGACCATGACGATCTCGACGATCGGCAGCCGCGGCCGCATCGAGCGCATCAGACCGACGATGATGCAGAGATAGATACCCCAGAACGCCGCCAGGTAGGGCGTCGAGCCGTCAAAGATCTTCCAGATCAGGGCGGCGAGCGGGATCAGGGTCACCCAGTCCTGGCGCATCACGCGCTTCCAGTCCGGCATCTCGTCCGCCGTCAGGCCGCGCAGGCCGACCCGCTTGGCCTCGAAATGGACCTGGATGAACACGCCGAAGAAATGCATGAAAGCCGGCACGATCGCGGCGATGATGATGGTCTGGTAAGGCAGCTCCAGGAACTCGACCATCAGGAAGGCGGCCGCGCCCATCACCGGCGGCGTGATCTGCCCTCCGGTGCTCGCCGTGGCCTCGACGCCTGCGGCGAAGGTCGGCCGGTAGCCCAACCGCTTCATCATCGGGATGGTGAGCGAGCCCACGGTCACCGCGTTGGCGACCGACGATCCGGAGATCATGCCGAACAGCGCCGAGCCGAAGATCGCGACCTTGGCCGGCCCGCCGGCGAATCGCCCGGCCACCGCCATCGCCAACGCCAGGAACAGCCGCCCGAGGCCGATCCGCATGGCAACCACGCCGAACAGGACGAAGTGGAAGACATAGGTCGCCACCACGCCGATCGGGATGCCGTAAATGCCCTGGCTGGTGAGGTAGAGGTGATCGGCGAGCTGCGCCCAAGTCGTGCCGGGGTGCACCAGCATGCCAGGCATCCACGGCCCGGCGAAGGCGTAGGCCATGAATCCCACTGTTATGAACACCAGCGCCCAGCCCATGGTCCGTCGCGTCGCCTCGATCACGACCAAGGTCAGGGTGGTGCCCATCACTACGTCGATCACGTCGGGATTGCCCGTCTTGAAGGCGATGTCGTGAAAGATTGCCGGCAGGTAGAGTGACGAGGCGACGGCCGCGGCGAACAGCAGCCAGTCGTAGAGGGGCACGCCGCCCGGATGCAGCACACCGGTCGCGGCCTTGGGCGCCACCTTCCGGTTGGCAGCGAACACCAGGAAGATCAGGCCTAGGACAAGCGCAAGATGGATGCCACGGTGGGTTTGCTCGCGCAGCAGCCCGAAGCCCGCCGTGTAGAAGTGGAACAGCGAGAGCGACAGCAGCAGGCCGGCGACGATCCAGGTGCCGCTGATGCCGAGCGGCCGGAAGCGCATCTCCGAATCGAACTCGCGCTCGAGCTCGGCCGACTTGGCATGATCGACTTGAAGGCTCAAACGAACTCCCGTTGCCTTATGTCCTCCCCGGCTTCGCTGGGGAGGTGTCCGCGTCTTCACGGATGGAGGGGTCATGATTCATGAGACGTGAGAGCCATGACGCCTCCGCCGCCGTGAGACGGCGACACCTCCCCAGCTTCGCTGTCAGCGCAGCTGGGGAGGAGAATGAGGCGTACCTACTTGATGAGCCCCTTCTCCTTGTAGAACTTTTCCGCCCCCGGGTGCAGCGGGATGCCCAGGCCCTGGATGGCAGTCTCGAACCTGATGGCGCGGCCCTTGGCATGGCCGGAATCGAGCAGTTTGCGGGTGTTCGGGTTCCACAGCGCGGCGGTGACGTTGTAGATCAACTGGTCGGCCTGCTTGCTCGAAGTCGCCCAGATGGCGTTGACGCTGACCGTCTTCACTCCGGCGACGTTCTTGTAGACACCGTCCGGAATTTCGTCGAGGGCGAAGAAGCTGTACTGCTTCACGAGCCCCTCGGCCTCCGGCCCATCGATCGGCACCAACTCGATTCCCGTCGTCGCGGCCAGCTCGGCGACGGCGCCCTGGGGCCAGCCGGAGACGCTGAAGAAGGCGTCAAGGGCGCCATCCTTGAGCTTGTCGGCAGCCTGTTGCGGCTTGAGGTACTCCGCCTTGATCTCCTTCTCCGTCATCCCGTAGGCGGCCAGGATCAGGCGGGCGTCGACCAGCGTGCCCGACCCGGGCTCGTCGAGCGACATGCGCTTGCCCTTGAGGTCCTTGATCGACTTGATCCCGGAGCCCTTGCGCGCCACCAGATGGAAGCTCTCGGGATAGAGGTTGGCAATGGCTCGCAGCACGTCGACTTTGGGCCTGCCTTCGTAGATGCCGCTGCCATTGTAGGCCCAGAAGGCGACGTCCGACTGCGTGAAGCCCGACTGCATGCTGCCGCTCGAGATGGCGTTGACGTTGGCGACCGATCCATTGGACGCCACCGCCGTCGCAACCAGGCCCGGAACTCCACACGAGCCACCCTCGGCGCACGACCGCGAGCCCGGAGGATTGGAGATCGCGTTGGCGATCAGGCCACCGATCGGAAAGTAGGTGCCCGCCGTCCCGCCGGTTCCGATGCGGAAGAACGTGATGTCCTGCGCGGCTGCCGGCATCCCGGAGACGGTTGCCGCGCCCAGCCCGCCCAGCAGGGCGCCCCTGCGAGTGATGTTCATTTGGCGTCTCCCTGACATGTGCCGATTAAACCGTGTCCGGCCGCTGCCTGCAACGACGAGCCTCAGTTGACGCCGATGGCTCTGCTCATCGTCGACCCGATCTCGGCATGGATCACCATGTCGGCGGTGTCGTCCTGGTCGGTCGCGTCGCGATTGACGATCACCAGCTTGGCGCCGCGGCGCTTGGCGATTCGCGGGAAGCCGGCCGCCGGATAGACCACCAGCGAGCTGCCCAGCACGATGAACAGATCGCAGGCCGTGGTCTCGTCCTGGGCTCGCGCCATCTGGATCTCCGGCATGGCCTGGCCGAACGAGATGGTCGCCGTCTTCACGATGCCGTCGCACTTGACGCAGATCGGCAGCTTGCCCGAGCCGAGAAAGGCCCGCCTGATTGCGTCGAGCTCGTAGCGATGGCCACAGTCCAGACAGCTCGCGTAGGTCGAGTTGCCGTGCAGCTCGATGACCTTCGACTCGGGCACCCCCGAGCGCTGGTGCAGACCGTCGACATTCTGCGTGATGATGGCGCTCATGCGACCCTGCTCGACCAGCTTGGCAAGGGCGCGATGGCCGGCATTGGGCTCGGCCTTGAGCATGGTCTCGTCGGTCGCAAACTTGCGTCGCCAGGATTCGCGTCGCATCTCCTCCGACGACATGAAATCGTCGAAGTAAATCGGCTTGTAACGGGTCCAGATGCCGCCGGGGGAGCGGAAGTCGGGAATACCCGATTCGGTCGAGATGCCGGCACCGGTGAACGCGACGATGCGCGTGGCCGAACCGATCATGTCGCGCAGCTGCTCGATCTGGTCCATTGCCATCCTCCTCGGCCCTATGGTGCGGGCATCGCGGGATTATGCGCCGCACAGCCCGGGTATGTCCTGCCTTCGCTCCTGACCTCGACGACGTAGGCGAACAACGAGCCCGACTGATTATCGATGCAGCGCCGCTCGTCGATCGTCACCAGCAAGTCAGTGCCGTCGGTACTCGCGTACTCGAGACCGCCTCCCGATTTCTGCGGGCCGCCATGCGGCACGCGTTGCGTCGACAGGCCGCCCAGAACGCTCATCACCATGTCGCGCGACGTCACCTCGAGACGCCACGACGGCTCGTTGCCGCTCGCGATCCATTCGCGCTGGTCGAAGCGCTCGCGGCACCCCGCCGTCTCGACCGCCGCGCGACGCAGATCCACGACGCCGATTCCGGTGTTGGCGCCGGTCTCGCGCACGCCATAGACCTCGACGAACATCGGACGCCCCTCCTGGCCGGCGGTCAGCTCGCGCAGGGTCCTGAGCAGCTCCTGGCGCTCGGTGCGATCCTCCAATGCGAGCGGCGCACCGTCGCATGGCATGAACTGCAGCCGACCGCCGAGGTCGCGCACCAGCCCGCGCAGCCGGGTGGCGTTGCCCGGTCGCGCAGGCTCGGCGGTGCGCGGCGCGGCTGGCGGAGTCAGCGCCATGGTCAGCTGCGACGGTTGCCGCGTCGGCGGTTGCTGGAGCTGTGGCACCGGCGCCCCGCCACGGCCGACCGCGGGCGTCGGCGCCGGGCGCGCCGCCAGCGCCGGCAGCGCATAGAAGAACAGCGGACGCTCGCCGCCATCGAGCAGGCAGACGAACTGCGTCTCGAAGGGCGCCCGGTTGCGGTAGGTGAGCCGGCCGCGCAGGGTCAGGGCGGCAGCGACCGGCTGCGACCCCGCCTTGCCGTTGAACCGCTCCAGGGCCGGCGGCGGAAAGTCGACCGCGGTGACACGGTCGACCGACGGATCGAGCTGGCGGTACTGGCTCTCGCCGAAGGCGGCGCATTGCTGCGCAAGCTCGCTGCGCGCGAGCGCGGGTGCGGCAATCGAGCAGAGGAGCGCGAGGACGATCGGCAAACTGGGGCGCATGACGCCCCTAGGATAGCCAGCGCTTGCGCCTCTTGTAATGCTTGGTGTCGCGATAGGACTTGCGCGCCCCGCCTTCGTTCAGGCCGAGGTAGAATTCCTTGATGTCGGAATTGTCGCGCAACTTGGCGGCTGGCCCCTCGAGCACGATTCGGCCGTTTTCCATGACATAGCCGTGATCCGCGACGCCGAGCGCCATGGTGGCGTTCTGCTCGACCAGCAAGACCGAGAGCTTCTCCTGCTTCACCAGCCGGTCGACGATGCCGAAAATCTCCTCGACCAGGAGCGGCGCAAGACCGAGCGACGGCTCGTCGAGCAGCACCACCTTGGGTTGGCTCATCAGCGCGCGGCCGATCGCCAGCATCTGCTGCTCGCCGCCCGACAGATAGCCCGAGACCTGGGTACGCCGCTCGCGCAACCGCGGAAAATAGGAATAGACGAGGTCGATCCCCTGCTTCACCGCGTGGCTGCCCTGCACGTGACCGCCGGCGATCAGGTTCTCCTCGGTCGTCAGGTTCTCGAACACGCGCCGGCCCTCGAAAACTTGGACGAGCCCGAGCCGCGTGACGTCGTGGGCGCGCATGCCGTCGATGCGGCGATCGCCGAGTTGCACCGTGCCCTTGGTGACCTCGCCGCGCTCGCTGCGCAAGACTCCCGAGATCGCCTTGAGAGTCGTCGTCTTGCCGGCGCCGTTGGCGCCCAGCAGGGTGGTGATCGATCCGTCGCCGACATCGATCGACACGCCCTTGAGGACGAGGATGACGCGGTCGTAGACGACCTCGATGTTGTTGATTGCCAGCATGGAGCGACGCTTTCTATTCCTCCTCCCCAGTCCTGCTGGGGAGGTGTCGCCGTCTTACGGCGACGGAGGGGTCATGAATCTCATGATCCACGAGTCCATGCCCCCTCCGTCCGCGAAGACGCGGACACCTCCCCAGCGAAGCTGGGGAGGAGCAATGACTCACGACTTCGAGGCTTCCGCCGCGAGATGCTTCTGGATGACGTCGCGATAGCCCTGGAACCATTTCTTGGTCCGCACGAGCTTGCCGCCCTTGACCGTCCAGATCTCGACCCAGCCGCCGCCCTCGTGGTCGGCCGTAGTGAGCTCGAGCGGCGGGACGAGGCCGCCCAGGGTCAGGCCCTTGATCGCCTCCATGCCCTTCTTGACTTCCTCGGAGTTCGGCGTGGCGCCGCCCTTGGCCTTGATGGCGTTGCGAAGTGCCTCGACATGGAGCGCCGCGATCAGCACGCCGCGATTATAGAGCACCGTCGAATCCATCTCCTTGGGCGGCTGCTTGCCCTGGGCCTTGTACATCGCCTCGATGTCCTTGATCACCGGGAAGTCCTTGCCGACGCCGGCGAACTGGATGGTGTTGTAGCCTTCGGCCATGCCCATGCCGCCGGCCGCGATGATGTCGGCTTCCGAGCTGGCCCACACCAGGCCGACCACCTTGCTGAGCGGAAAGCCCTTGCCCTTCAGCTCCTTGATCGACACCGAGGGCGCACGGCCGAAGAGATGGGAGATGATGAAATCAGGCTTGAAACGGGCGGTGATGTCGAGGATCTGCGCTCCCATCTCGAGGCCGGGCGCGGGAACCGCGAAGGTCCGCATCTCGAAGCCTTCCTGCTTGGCGATGTCCTCGAGGACGGCCAGCGGCTCGCGACCCGCCGGATTGTCGTAGAAGATGTAGGCGATCTTCTTGCCCTTGAGGTTGCCGCCCAGCTTCTCCTTGACGAAGGCCACGGCGGCGCCCGCCTGCGACCAGTAGCTGGCGGCGACCGGGAAGGTGTAGGGATAGCGCTTGCCGTCCGCGGCGGCGGCGGTGCCGAAGCCGGGCGTCGTGCCGAGGATCTTGTCCTCCTCCAGCTTCTTGTTGAGGGCCGCGGTCTGCGGCGTGCCGTAGATGCCCTCGACCAGGGCGCCTTCCTTCTTGAAGCGCTCGTGCGCCTCGATGGCCGGCGGCACCTTGTACTCGTGATCGATCTCGAGGACCTTGATCTTGTGGCCCTCGACGCCGCCCTTGCTGTTGATCAGGGCGATGTAGTCCTGATAGCCGGGACACAGGACGGTGCCGACGATCGCGGTCGGCCCGGTGCGGTCGCATTGCAGGCCGAACACGACTTCCTTTTGGGCGAAGGCCTGGCCCGCGCCCAGCGCCAGGGTGGCGGTCGTTGCCGCCAGACCCAGCCAACTCCTAACGAACCTCCTCATGGGTTCCTCCCTATATTTTTTGCAGTGACGCCCCGCCCTAGTACGAGAAGGGCCAAACCCGGAAATAGCTCCGGATATTCCTCCACAAGCGATTGAGCCCCTCGGGCTCGACGATCAAGAAGAAGATAATCAACGCGCCGAACACCCCCAGCCGCAAGCCCGAGATGACGTTGGCCATCTCGCCCGCGGTGAAGAACAGCGACCCGACGTTTTCCATGAGAATACGGATAACGATGGGCAGCAGTGTGACGAAAATGGCGCCGAGAATGGATCCCAGGACCGAGCCCAGCCCGCCGATGATGATCATGGCGAGGTAGTCGATCGACACGATGAGCTGGAACTGCTCGTAGTTGGCGATGCCGAAATAGTAGGTGTAGAGCACGCCGCAGACGCCGGCGTAGAACGACGAGATGGCGAAAGCCAGCAGCTTGTAGCGGTAGATGTTGATGCCGATGATCTCGGCCGCGATATCCTGGTCGCGCACCGCCACGAAGGCCCGGCCGATGCGGCTGCGCACCAGGTTCAGGGTCGCCACGATGGCGATCACGGCGAAGAACAGCAGGAAGAAATAGAGCCGGCCCTGGCTGTCGAAGGCGAAGCCCAGGAGGGTCGGCCGCCCGACCTCGATCGACGCCTGGGCGCCGCCCGAGATCGCCGGCACTCGGTTGATGGTCCATTCGATGATCAGTTGGCCGGCCAGCGTGGCGATGGCGAGATAGAGCCCCTTGATGCGCAGGCTCGGCATGCCGACCACGACGCCGATCAGAGCCGCCATCAGGCCGCCCGCCGGCAGGGTCAGCCAGAATGGCAGGTCGAGCTTCACCGCGAGGTTGGCCGCCGTATAGGCGCCGACCGACATGAAGGCGCCGTGGCCGATCGAGATCTGCCCGGTGTAGCCGACCAGGATGTTGAGCCCAAGCGCGCCGACGATGGCGATGAAGATCAGGTTCAGAAGCGACAGGTAATATTCGTGGACGACCGCCGGAATGATCAGCACGAAGATCACGGCGAAGGCGATCACCGTCCATCTGGCGATCGGCAACGGGTAGAGCGCCATGTCGGCGCTGTAGCTCGTCTTGAAGACCCCGGATTCGCGATGGAACATGCTACACGCGCTCGATCTGCCGTCTGCCGAAGATGCCGTACGGCCTGACCATGAGAACCAGGATCATCAGGACGTAGGGCGCGAAATCCTTGGTGCCGCCGCCGACGAACGGATCGAGGTAGCCGGCCGCCAGGCTTTCGACGATGCCGATGATCAGCCCGCCCACCAGGGCGCCGCCGATCGAGTCGAGACCGCCCAGGATCACCACCGGGAAAACCTTCAGCCCGACCAGGGCCAGCTGCACGTCGACGCCCAGCATGCTGCCCCAGACGATGCCGCCCAGCGCCGAGACGATGCCGGCCATCGCCCAGGCCAGGGCGAAGTAGCGCTCGACGTTGATGCCCATCGCCTGTGCGACCTGCTGGTTGTCGGCAACGGCACGCATGGCGACGCCCATTCGGGCCTTCTTGAAGAACCAGTTGAAGGCGAGGAAGAAGCCGAGGGCCACGACCGCTCCCAGCACCTGGATCGGCGGCAGGGTGGCCGGACCGATCGTGATCGGCTCATCACCGATCGGCAACGGCAGGGCGCGTGGCTCGATGCCCAGGACCAGCGGGCCCCAGCCGCGCAGCACGGCGGCAACACCGATGGTGGCCATGATGACCGCCACCACCGGGCGACCGAGCAGCGGCCGCAGCACCACCTTCTCGAGGCCGAAGCCGAAGCCAATCATCACCAGCAGCACGGCGACGATCGCGGCGATCAACGGCGCCTCGGCGCCGAGCACCACCACCACGACCATGCCGGCCAGCATGACGAACTCGCCCTGGGCGAAGTTGATCGCGTCGGTCGCCTTGTAGACCAGCACGAATCCGAGGGCGATCAGCGAGTACATCAGGCCGATCGAGGCCCCGCTCACCAGCAGGGCGAAGGCAAACTCGAGGTCTTCAGACATCGGCGCTCTCTATTGCTTCCCTCCCCCGTCTTACGGGGGAGGCGGCCCGAAGGGCCGGAGGGGGAAAGTCCCAAACGGGGTTCATCCGATTCTGACGTCGAACTCTCACGAATTTCGACTGGGGCGTTCCCCCTCCGCCCCTGCGGGGCACCTCCCCCGCAAGACGGGGGAGGAACACAATGACGCTTCCCATCCTAAGCCGCCCTCCTGGCCGGCTCCGCCGTTCCCTGACCGTGGATGGCGATGGTCGAGTTCAGGGTCGACTTGCGGCCGTCCTCGAAGGTGATCTCCATCGTCACGTCGACCGACGAGGCACCGCCGTAGAACGCCTCGATCACGTTGGCGTACTTCTCGGCGACGAAGCGGCGGCGCACCTTGCGGGTGCGCGTCATCTCGGCGTCGTCGGCGTCGAGCTCCTTGTTGAGCAGCAGGTAGCGGCGCACCTGCTGCACGTCGGGCAGCGTGGCGTTCGCCTTGGTGATCTCCTGGCCGATCAGCGCCGCAACCTCGGACTTGCGGCTGAGATCCATGAAGCTCGTATAGGCGAGCCCCTGCTTCTCAGCCCACGTGCCGACCGTCTGCATGTCGATGGCGATCATGGTGACGACGAACGGCCGCTGGTCGCCGAACGCCACGGCCTCGCGGATGAAGGGGCTGAACTTCAGCTTGTTCTCGATGAACTGCGGCGCGAAGGCCGAGCCGTCGGAAAGCTTTCCGACATCCTTGGCGCGGTCGATGATCACGAGGTGGCCCTGCTTGTCGAAGAAGCCGGCATCGCCGGTCTTGAGCCAGCCCTCGCTCGTCACCGTGTCGCGCGTCACGTCGTCCTGCTTGAAATAACCCCTGAAGACGTTGGGCCCCTTCAGCAGAACCTCGCCGCGGTCGTCGATCCTGACATCGACCTGCGGCATCGGCCGGCCCACGGTGTTGGGATTGGCCTCGGCATCGGCCTGGCACGAGATGAGCGCCGACGCCTCGGTCGCGCCGTAGACCTGCTTGAGGTTGATGCCGAACGAGCGGAAGAAGCGGTAGGTGTCGGGCCCGAGCGGCGCGCCGCCGGTGTAGCACCAGCGCGCCTTGCGCAACCCGAGTTGGTCGCGCACCGGGCCGTAGACCAGCACCTCGCCGATGGCGAGGCCGAGCCGCTCGCCGAGCGACAGGCTCTTGCCGTCGGCCCGCTTCAGCTCGCAACGCTCGGCGAGGCTGCGGAAACGCTCGAAGATGCGGCGCTTGGCCGGCGACGCGTCGCTGCCCTTGATCTGCGTCAGGGTCAGCATGTTCTCCCAGATGCGCGGCGGCGCCAGCATGGCGTCCGGTCCCAGCTCGCGCAGGTCGCGCTGCACCGTCTCGGGGCTTTCCGGGCAATTGGCGGTCAGTCGCGCCACCAATGCAATGCCGAGCGAGAACGCGGCATCGCCGAGCCAGGCCATCGGCAGATAGGACAACCAGTTGTCGCCGGCCTTGACGTCGTTCACCTGGATGAAGGCCTCGGACGTGGCGATCAGGTTGCGATGGCTGAGCATCGCGCCCTTGGGATTGCCCGTGGTGCCCGAGGTGTAGGCGATCATAGCAATGTCGTCCGGGCCACCCTTGGCAACCTCGGCGTCGTAGTAGCCGGGATGGGCCTGGCCGAACTTGTGTCCCTCCTCCAGCACACTATTGAAGGAGCGCAAGATGGGATCATCGTAGAACGACAGGCCGCGCGGGTCGTCGTAGATGATCCAGCGCAGCCGCGGCAGCTGATCCTTGAGCGACAGCGCCTTGTCGACCTGTTCCTGGTCCTCGGCGACGATTATCGCGGTCTCGGCATGATTGAGCACGTAGACCAGCTCCGAGGCGATCGAGTCCTGGTAGACGGGCACCGAGAAACCACCCAGCGCCTGGGCGGCAAGCTGGGCGAAATAGAGCTGGGGCCGATTGTCGCCGACGACGGAAAGCTTGTCGCCGCGCTGGAAGCCGAGCGCCGCCAACCCGAGGGCAAAGTCGCGCACGATGTCGCGATAGGCCTCCCAGCTGTAGGTCTGCCACACCCCGCGCGACTTCTCCCGGATGCCGGCGCCCCCGGGGTCCTGCTCGGCATTGCGCTGCACCAGCTTGGGCAGCGTCGACGTCGCGGCGTTGTCGAGCAGGCTCATGGGCGCCCTCCCCCCTTGCTGGTGCCGAGATAGGCCTGGATGACCGCGGGGTCGCGCTGCACCTCCTCGGGTGTTCCGGCGGCGATGCGCCGGCCGCGGTCGAGGACGACGACCCGGTCGGAGATATCCATGACCACGCCCATGTCGTGCTCGATCAGCACGACAGTGATGCCGCGCTCCTGGTTCACATCGAGGATGTAGCGCGCCATGTCTTCCTTTTCGTCCTGGTTCATGCCGCCCATCGGTTCGTCGAGCAGCAGCACCTTGGGATCGAGCGCCAGTGCGCGGCCCAGCTCCACCCGCTTGCGCAAACCGTAGGCGAGCGCCGCGGTCTGCTGCTTGCGCAGATCCTGGAGTTTCAGGAAGTCGATAATCTCCTCGACCGCCTCGCGATGAGCGATGTCCTCCTTCTGGGCCATTCCCCAATAGATCACGCTCGCCAACACGCCGGCCTTCATGCGCACATGGCGCCCGAGCATGAGATTGTCGAGTACGGTCAGGCCGCTGAAGAGGGCGATGTTCTGGAACGTCCGGGCGATGCCAAGGGCGGCGATGTCGCTCGGCTTCTTTTGCGTGATGTCGAGACCTTCGAGGACGACGCGGCCGGTGTCGGGCTTGTAGAAGCCCGAGATCATGTTCAGAAGGGAGGTCTTGCCCGCGCCGTTGGGACCGATGATGGAGACGATGCCGCCCTTCGGCACTTCCAGGGCGACGTCCTGCACGGCCACGACGCCACCAAAACGCTTGGATACGCCTTCGACCACGAGCTGCTTGTCGCCCTCGTGCGCAGCGACGCGCTGGGCGGACGCCCCCACCATGAACCCTCCCTGAATCAGCTTCACTTTTCTCTTTATTGGAAACCATCATGCAGGCTCCGGTGGGCGAACGCAACAAATCTGCTTACACTCGGACGCCTCTCCGGGAGCGTCCAATGCCACGACACATCGTCTGCCTGACTTTTGACCACGACCATCTTTCCGGATTGATTGCACGCGGACTGACGACGCCGACTGCCATATCGCGTGGCGAGTACGACGTCGTGGTCATCCCGAGGCTGATGGCGCTGCTCGAGCGCTACGGCATCAAGGTTACTTTCTTCACTCCGGGTCACACGATCGACAGCACGCCCGAGGCGGTGATGCCCTACGTCGAGGCCGGCCACGAGCTGGCGCATCACGGCTGGACGCACCGCCTGCCGGTGACCATGTCGCGCGAGGAGGAAGAAGAGGAGATCGTGCGCGGCAACGATTCGATCAAGCGCATCAGCGGGCGCACCGCACGAGGCTACCGCTCGCCGGCCTGGGACCTCTCGCCCAACTCGATCGAGCTGCTGCTGAAGCACGGCATCCAGTACGACAGCTCGATGATGGGCCATGACTACGACTGCTACTTCGCCCGCCAGGGCGACGTGGCCGAGCTGATGAAGCCTTTCGTGCGAGGCCGCGAGACGCGGCTGGTCGAGATGCCGATCAGCTGGTCGCTCGACGACTACCCGCACTTCGAATACATGCGCAACCCGAACGGATCGATCCAGGCCGGGCTGATGAACGCCACCAACGTACTGGAGAATTTCGTCGACGACTTCACCTACATGACCCGGGTGGCGCCCGACTTCGGCATCCTCACCTACACCTTCCATCCCCACGTGATCGGCCGCGGCCATCGCATGATGATGCTCGAGCGCCTGATCCAGAAGCTGATGGAAGGTGGCGCCGTGTTCATGCCGATGGAGGACGCCATGCAGGAGTGGCTGGCCCGCCGCGAGACGGGACAGAAGCGCGCCGCCGAGTGACGGCGGCATTCGGCTGCCGTCCAGCCCGACGAACTGCGAGCCCGGACGCGCAAAACAGAACGAGCCTGCATTTCTGCGTTCGGTGCGTTCGGGTGCCGTCAGCATCCGACAAAGGTCCTTCCATTTCAACGCGTTAACCCCCCGAACGAAGAACCGCGCTCCTGCGTTCGGACCAACCAGTCTTGCGTTCGGTCGTCCGGTTTGCGTTCGGTTGTTCTCCCGACCGCAGGCGTCCCGCCCGCTCATGAGAAGAAGCGGCCAGGACGCCCGCGCTCCGGAAGAATCCTTCAGCGGGTTCTGTGACAGGGTATTGACTCGCGAAAAAGTCCGCCGGTTCAAGGACTTGGCTGACCTCATCGGCCCCGTGAGCGCTCGCGTAACAGGAATTGAAACAGGGACGAAAAAATTAACAGGGAACCTGATGCACCGATCAGGGAAACTGATCCCATGACAGGGAACTTCGGCACACCTGCTGACAGGCGGCGGCATTTCGTTGGCCATCTCAACCGTCGACTTTTTTCGTCCTGCCTCTTCGTCCACCACGCCAAGCCCGCGTGTGTGCCACCGTCGAGCTAGCCTCAAGTGCCCAGGAATGCATATGGCCGCCCACCGCGGTGGTTCGCCATTGCGGCCAAGGCAGCACATCTCCCGCATGTCGCTGCCAAAACCGCGCTCGATCAACGGCTTACGGCGTGAGGTGGATCGCACGTCTCCGCTGTGCAATCAATTGCACGGCGATCGATCCGGTGCGCGTCGTCGCCGGGACGAGGCTCAGTTGGAGACCGCGGCGCAGCACTGCACCTCGACCAGCAGTCCCGTCATCATCAGGGCGGAGACGCCGATCACCGCGCTCGTGTAGGTCGGCTGCTTGAGGATCCTCGCCCGCGTCGCGACGTAGCCGCCGCCGTTGCGGCCGAGGTCGACGACGAAACTCGTCATCTGCAGGATCCTGTCGAGGCTGGAACCACCCGCCGCGAGAATTCGTCCGATATTCTCATAGGTCTGGACGGTCTGGGCGTCTATGTCGTCTCCGATCACCTGCCCCTGCGCATCGAGCGAAGCAACACCAGACAGGTACAGGACGTCACCATGACGGACACAGTTGGTGAAGCCGAGTTGCTCGTAGGGAAACACGCCAGGAACCGGAACGACGATCGGAGTCATGGGGAGACCTCGCCTTGCGGCGCACCTATTGGGTGTGCGGCGTACCCTCTCGGTGAGACGGCAAGAATGCAAACATGAATGTGCCGGTTGATCCCATGGGTCAAGTTCGGCCTGCCGGAGACGAGGGTGATGCCGGGCGCCGGCGGCGGGTAGTTCCTCGCTCGGGAGCAGCAAACCGTTGCGAGAACCGGACTGACGCATAATGCGCCGCTCACATGCTTTCGGCCCCTTTGAGATATCCCGCAGGCGGAGACAGGAGAAGGCTCAGATGAAGATGATCAACCTGCTGGCGGCGCTGTGCATCGCATCCGTGAGCGTCGAGGCCGCTGCGCAGTCGCTCAGGCTCAAGGATCTCGTCAAGCGCGGCTTCATCGTGAACAAGTTCGGGCAAAGTGCCCAGGTTCTCGCCCAGAAGGGATCGGAAGCCTATCTCTGCGACTACGACTTTCGTTCCTCGAGCTCGGCACAGGCGCTCGCGCTCGCCCTCAAGAACAGTGTCTGCTTTTCGATCGGCGACTGATGATCTGGGGACGAGCTTCTCGATTTCGTCGCGCCAGCCGACTTGTAACCCCGAGCGAGCAGCGAGGGACCTCTCCTGCTGCCCCAGGTCCTTCGCTGTGCCCGGGATGACGACCTTGCTGGATGCGCTCATCTCGGAAATGAAGCGCTTGCTTTTTGCGGGCGCCTACCGCCGCTGACCCAGGAACATCATCAGGAACTGGAACAGGTTTACGAAGTCGAGGTAGAGGCTGAGCGCGCCGAAGATCGCCACCTTCTCCGCCACCTCGGTGCCCCAGGCCTCGGTGTACTGCTGCCTGATCTTCTGGGTGTCGTAGGCAATCAGACCCGAGAAGATCAGCACGCCCGCGACCGAGATGATGAAGCTCATCGGGCCCGACGGCCAGAACATGTTGAGCAGGCTGGCGAGGATAAGGCCGATCAAGCCCATGAACAGGAACTTGCCGAAGGCCGACAGGTCGCGCCTGGTGGTGTAGCCGTAGAGGCTGAGCGCCCCGAAGGCGCCGGCGGTGACGAAGAACGTCCGGGCGACCGACGCGCCGGTGTAGCGGAACAGCAGCAGCGACAGGCTGACACCCATCAGGGCGGTGACCGCCCAGTAGACCGCCTGCACCGCGCCGACGCTCATCGTGGCGGCACGGACGGAGGTCAGGAGCAGCAAGCCAAGCGGCGCGAAGATCGCGATCCAGCCCAGCACGTTCAGGTCGACGACGTTGCCCGCCTGGAACTCGAAGAACAGGCTCGCGAGATCGGCCGAGCTGAACAGGCCGAAGGCGACGATGCCCGACAGCGCCAGGCCCGAGGCCATGTAGTTGTAGACCCGCACCATGTGGGCGCGCAGGCCGGCATCGAACGACGCCTGGACGGCAACGGTGCCGGCCCGATTGACGGTGTCGAAATTGGGATTCGCCATGAATTTCACCCTCCACAAATTGCAGCGTCAGCCGCGCGGGGAGTCGCCGACGCTACGTGTCCCCGGCGAAGCCGCCTCGGTCCGCGGGCGCAAGACCTGCAAGCGCCGCCGCACACACATTGGTCGTGCTCATCGCGCGCGGCAAGCGGTCAGGTCGAGAACGCCACTGGGTCGAGGCCGAGGGAGCGGCGGGATGGGCCTGGATTTCCACGGAGCCCTTCCGTGGAAATCCAGGCTAGGAGACGTTCACCATCGGAAGCAATTCCAGCTTGGTTGCCGATCTTTCCAACAACCAGGCCTGCGCGGTGCGCCGAGGATCATTCCGGTAATTCTGGAAGTCCGCATCCGATGCGAAGCTGACGATATGGACCTCTACGGTGCCGTCCGGATTTCGCAGCCGACGCTCCAAGCGCCCGTTGAACTCGGACAATAGCGGCAAGACGGCGGCCTCGTAGGCTCGAAAGTCCCCGATGCCCTCTGCAGGTATTCGCGCTATGAGCGCAAACGTCACGAGGTCGGTTTGATCGGCCATCATCCTGGTCTCGAGCGAGGGTAGTCCAAGTCTAGCGCCTCCGTCCTAAGACGGTCGAGAATGACATCGCGGCGGCGATGGGCAGGCTGAAGGCCGAGCTGGTTGGGGAGATCCAGGTTGGCGGACCAGAATTGGCGGGAAGCCTGACCAAACTTGCCCTGATTGACGAGTGTCGACTCTACATCCATCCCGTCGTGCTTGGTCGCGGCAAGCCGTTCTTCGCCGGCCCCCGGCCGCCGCTCCGCCTCGCCGCCAGCGATCGAATCGGCGAGGACGCGATCAGGTTGACGTACGTTCCCGAACCAGCGATCAGGTGACGATCTCGAAGCACATCAACGAAACGACGCGAAGCCGGTCCGTTCCGGGCGGCGGGATGCGGTGGGGGATCAGCCCGCCATGGATCAGGAGACTGTCGCCCGGCAGCAAGGCGAGGCGGCTCCGTTGCTGCTCGACATCCGCCCGGATCTCGCGGAGCGGCGTCGTCAGGCCGTCGAGCCACAGGTCGATGGCGCCCTCTCCGGCAAGCGGATCACTGTCGTGGAGGCACGTTATCAAGGCGAGATCGCAGCCAGGAACATCGCGATGGATGTCGAGATGCGCCTGGGGCCCTGCATAGATCGAGTAGCTCGCGCGCGTGCCGCAGGGACGGATGGGCAGCTTGACCTCGTTGGCGACGAAACTCTGCAGCGCGCCCGAGGCGAACAATTGGTCCTGTGCAGGCCCGCCTTCGACACAGACGATGTGCCGCGCCGGCTCGCCGCCGCGAACATCTTCCGTGTCGTTGCCCGAAGCCACCTGGTCGAGGCGCTGTCCGCCGGCCATCGCCTCGGCAAGCATGCTTTCAATCCACCTGGGATCGATGAGCCCGCGGTAAATTCCGTAGCCACCGGCGTGCAGCAGAGCCGAGTGCCGCAGGCGGGAGAGCTCGGTGCGCAGCTCACAGGCGGCGCAGCAGCTCACGGAATCGTCCCCGGGCCGAAGGCCGGCGGCTCCGAGAAGACGACCCCCTTGACGAGCGGGCGCAGCGTCTCCGGCAGCTTGTCGGTGGGAAGGCCGCTCAGAGGCCTGGCGGCGGCGCGCAGGCCCCTTCTGGGCCGTTCGTGCATCCGGCCATCGAGACCAGGCTGTGGCGAAACCCCGAAGACCTGCCGGAAGACGCTCGGCGCGGCCTCGATGCTGAAACTGTCGCCGACAACCTCGCCGCACGTGAAGCCAAGAGCCCGGAATGCCGTCACCACGCGCTCGGCGAGCGCCGCATCCGGCAGGGCGCTTCCGACGTTCCGGGACGTGACAGTGTGAGCATCCACGCCCGGTATCGCGATCACGACCTGCGCGGCGATCCTGGGCGCCCTAGGCATGGAGCGGCTCACCCGTCATCGGCGGGAACATGGTCGCGAAAGTCGGCGCCGCGCTGCGTGTGCTGGGCATGCGCCGGCTCGCTGCCTCGAGCTCAGGGCGCAATCCGGCCGGCATCAGGGCGAGGCCCAGATAGTTGTCGTTGCCATCGGTCAGCGCCATGTCGAGGTCGACCAGCTCGTCCAGGAAGGCACGGACATCCTCGGCGGCAAAGCGCTGCATGGGAAAGGCCTTCGCCAGTGCGTCCATGACCTGCGCAACGGACGATACTTCGTCGATCCGCATCACGATGCAGCGCTCGAAGGCCGACAGCTTCAGCGCCGTGGTCCGTGGCCGTGCCCTCGTATCGGCGAGATGGAGCCCACCGTCGCGATGAGGAAGCGCGCGCAGGCTGCCGTCGTCGGCACGATCGCGCAATTCTTCGGCCAGGCGCGCCGCGGCATGTGCCTTTGGGCTCGCGCGCGCCGATGCCTCGTAACTGAAGTGGAAATAGTAGGCGATGCGTTCGTGTCGCAGCCCCTCGATCGGATAGAGAATGCGGTAGACTGGCATCGGCCGCACATCCTTGATTCCAAACTGTTCGGGCCGCTGGAAATAGGGACTGAAGCGGTCCAATCGGATCGGCCCGCACGCGCCGGGCAGTTGCAGGTGCCGGATGCGCGGCAGCACGTCCATGATCGCTTCGTAGTCGGCGTCCGTCTCGCCGGGAAAGCCGTACAGCAGGTTCCAGTCGACGGCAATCCGGTATTCACGGCACCACTTGAGCAACTGGATATTGCGCAATCCCGTGGTGCCCTTGCCCATCAGCTTCAGCACGTGATCGCTCAGGCTTTCGATGCCCGGCTGGATGCGCAGAACGTGGGCGCGCCGAAGCGCGGCGACGTGATGGCGCTTCATGTTGGCCTTCACTTCGTAGAAAACCGGTCCCGGAAGGTCCATTTTCTCGAGCGTCGGCAGGACGGTGTCGAAGTATTTCATGTCGAGGATGTTGTCGACGGCCTCCAAGGTAGGACAGGGCCACTTCCCGATCAGCTCGCCGAGCTCGTCGAGCACCCGGCCGGGCGACTTGCTGCGGTAGGCGATGGTGTGGCCGTTGAGGCCGCAGAAGGTGCAGTGCGACTTGGCGCCCCACCAGCATCCGCGCGAGGTCTCGAACAGCAAGACCGGCGCCACCTGCGCCGCCGCTTGGCTGCGCTCGCGGGCGTCAAAGTAGTCGCCGAAGTCGGGGATCGGCAGCTCGTCCATCGTCTTCACGGGCGCACCGCCGCCATTGGCGACGCTGCGGCCTCGATCACGCCAGACGAGACCGGGAATTGCCGCCAGCAGGCGCCGTTGCTCGCGCGGCTTTGCCTGCAAGGCCTGCACAAGCATCGGGAAGCCGATGTCGGCCTCGCCGGAAATGGCGAAGTCCACCGCGGGAAACGCGCGATGCAGCTCCTCGCCCATCGCTGCTTCCCAGTTCGCACCGCCGAACGCGATCCTCAGGTGCGGATGGCGCTCTTTCAGGCGTGCCGCGAGCGCCAGTGACGCAATGTTCTGCTCGAAGGTCGAGGTGAAGCCGGCCAGATCGACGCCAGCCCAGTCCCGCGCGTCGAGAACCCGGGAGAGAAACTCCTCGACCTTCGGCCGGAGGCCGAGCAGGTCGGCGATGTCCTGATCCGAGAGGCGCCAGTCGCGACGCAGGATCCGCTCGACGAAGAGAGCATCGCGCGCCGCATCGGGGCCATAGAGCGCCTCGGTGAACAGCCATTCGCCGATAAACGCTATGTGCGGCAGATCATGTGTGATCCGGCGGCATCGCTCCGCGCCAATCAGGTCGGCGAAGAGCATGTTGAGATAGCGGACCTCGCAAGCCACGCCCTGCGCGACCAGGCCCGCTTTCAGGAGGCTGATGCCCAGCGCGGGACGCTCCAGCGCGCCCCACGGCATGTTCACGAGCACGACTCGCACGGTCTGCTCTCCCTACTTCAACGGATCGACCTTTTTCCCGATCACCAGTTCTTCGAGCGCCTGGACGTCTTCCTGTGACAGGCCCCCTTCGGTGGCTGCGGCAGTGTCGGCCGCCATCTCCCCTCCTGGCGTGGCGATGATCGGCTCGATCGGCCGTACCGGCCGCACAGGCACGACGGGCCGAACCGGTGTGACCGGCCGCACCGGCGTTATCGGGGGTCTGATCGGCGCCACGGGGGGACGGATCGGTTCGACCGGCGTGACCGGTGTGATCGGAGGCCTGATGGGAGGCGTGATTGGCGGCCGGACCGGCGGCGTAATCGGAGGCGTGATTGGCGGCGTAATCGGGGGAGTGATCGGTGGCCGGATTGGCGGCGTGATTGGTGGTGTGATCGGCGGCGCTATCGGTGGCCGGATTGGGCCAAGGCAACGCACTTTGGCGACCAGGACAGCAGCGTTGGCGTCGACCAGGCCGGCACCGGTGGCGAGGTCCGTGCCCACCGCGGCCGCGGCACCGCTGGATGAGGTGTTGCAATTGCCCGTCGTCACATCGATGGCGGTGCGGATCATGATGTCGCGCACCGCGGCCGGATCGAGCGCCGGACAGGCCTGCTTGATCAGCGCGGCCGCGCCGGCAAGCTGGGGGGCAGCGGCCGATGTGCCGCTGATTGCCGCCCAACCGTCGTTGGCCGCCGTCTCGTCGCTGTTCGGGTGCGGGCCGCCTGCAGCCAAGCCGGTATCGATATCCGAGCTCGGCTGCAGGGGCAGCATGATGTAGGCCGCGCGTGGCTTCATGCCGACCAGGCCGCACAGGTCGGGCGCATTACGGCCGGGATAGATCGGGCTGGCAAAGCCGCTCGCGTAGTCGCTGGCACGCAGGCCGCCATTGGGGTCACGGAACACGCCGCCGGCGGATATCACGTCCGGATGCTGCCCCGGGAAGCCGAAATGTCCGTTGCCGGCGGAGAACACAACGACGATGCCGCGCGCAACGGCGTCGGCGATCGCCACAGCGAGGATCTGATCGGCGGCCGACAATGGTCCGGCGCGTACGTCCGAACCCCAGCTGCAGGTGATGATGTCCGGCGAGAGCCCGACGGCGGCGTTGAAGGCGCCGGTGGAGTTGGCGAAGTTGATCTTGACCGGCCACAACTCCGCGTCTGGCGCCACGGCGAAGATGTTTGCCGACTCGGCCGTGCCGTGGCCGTTCTCGTCGGCCGCCGGATCGGCAGCACCTGGCCCGAGCGTCACGGCCTGGACGCGATAGCCGCGCGCGGCGAAGAACGGGTGGGCAAAGTGACCCGAATCGACCATGGCCACCTTGACGCCGCGGCCCGTGATGCCGCCACGATGGGCCTTGTCGGCGTTGCAGCCCAGGGAGACGTCGGCAGGCACCTCGAGATGCCAGTAGGCCTTCTTCGGCGGCAGCGGCTGCGCGGCGAAGAAGTAGCGCGGAGTCTCGATCGCCACGCCCTCGATCAGGTTCTCGAAGGCCGTCCCGGTCGTGGGAATCAGGCCAAACCGCGGCGTATCGGCGACCGAAAAGAAGGTGGCGGTATCGGAAATGCCCTGGCTCTTGATCGTCGGCAGCTCGTGCGGAACCACCTTGGTCTTGAAGGCGCGTTCGTAAGTGGAAATCGGTGCGGCGATGTTGATCGTATAGTCCGATACCTGCAGCACCTGAAAGCCGGCATCCTGAAGGGCATATGCCGAGCGTGTGATGAGATCGGCGTCGGACATGAAGTTCGACACGATGTCGGCCCCCACGGGGCCTTCCATGTCGAACATGGACATACCGCCGATCGAATGCGGCGACACCTGCGCGAAGAGCAGCTTTGGAATGGTCGGCCGATCGGCCTGCGTGCCCGCTTTCCGCGGTGTCGTCTTGGCACGAGCGCGCGTTGAAGGTTTTCTCGCCATGCGAGCCTCCAAGTTTTGAGATCGATGTCACGGAAAGCGCCGGCCGACGAAACGCCCGAGAAGACGACGCGAGAAACGCGAGAGATCAAAATCCGTCAGCCAAATCGGCAACGCCCCCGCACTGTCAGGTTGCGGCCAATGCCCGACGAAGTCAATGGCGATTGAATCTACAAGCGTTATACAACCGTTATCAAAGCGTTAATTCTCACCGACAGGAGATAGATGTCATCCTGAGCGAAGCGAAGGATCTCATCGCCAGAAGTTTCAGAGCACACATGTGGCAACGGCGATTAGGTCCCTCGCTACGCTCAGGACGGCAGAGAAGAGGCATAGCCGATACCGGCATCGCGACCTTCATCATCCGGTGGCCCTGACACGGCAATTCTCCTAGACTGTCGAACCCTGGGAGCGGCCATCTTTGCGTTGGCCGGCGTAAATCCCGCTTTGTGCGTTCACGCTCGCGTTTTCCGTTCGCATACCGCTTAGGTGACATCCGGCTTCCCGGCGCAGAGTTGTCCGGCCCGATGTCGCCGCCTACGCGTGCCCATAAGTCTTTTCGACAAACCAACGTGCGTACCAGGGAGGAACCAAATGGCTCGTGTCTCGCGTCGCAAGTTTCTGAAATCCTCGGGTGCTGGCGCGCTCGCCGCCAAGGCGGGCGGCATGGCCGGCATTCTCGCCGCGGGCAAGGCGCCCGCTTATGCGCAGACGTCGACTCTGCACTGGTTGAAGTGGAACGACTTCGTCCCGGCCGGCGATCAGATCCTGCGCCAATCGATGCTCGCGGAAGCCGAGAAGGCGCTGGGCTTCAAGATCAACATGGAGACGATCGGTCTCAACGACCTGCAGCCGCGGGCGACTGCCGCGATCCAGGCACAGGGCGGGGCCGACATCATCATGATATTCGACAACAAGGCGCAGCTCTATGCCGACAGCTGCGCCGATGTGTCTGCCGTGTGCGAGGCGATCGGCTCGGCGCAGGGCGGCTACTACGACCTCGCCAAGGCCAACACGCACGACGGCTCGAAGTGGATCGCCGTGCCCTACTGCATCATCGGCGCCATGGTCGCCTACCGCAAATCGTGGTTCGACGAGGCCGGCGTCACCAAGTTCCCCGAGACCTGGGAGGAGTTTCGGCAAGCCGGCAAAAAGCTCAAGGCCAAGGGACGGCCTATCGGACAGGGCCTCGGCCACACGGTCGGCGACTCGCCGGCCTTCGCCTATCCCTACCTGTGGTCGTGGGGCGGGCGCGAGGTCGAGGCCGACGGCAAGACCGTCAACCTCAACACCAAGGAGACGATCGAATCGGTGAAATTCCTGACGGCGTTCTGGAAGGAGGCGCTCGACGAGGGCGGTCTCGCCTGGGACGATTCCAACAACAATCGCGCCTTCCTGTCGGGCACGATCAGCGCCACGCTGAACGGCGCGTCTATCTACATCGAAGCCTTGCGCAAGCCCGATCAGTACAAGACCGACAAGGGCGCGCAGATGAAGACCGACATCCTGCACGCGCCTCTGCCGAAAGGGCCCGCCGGCCAGTTCGGCGTGCACCCCTTCCAGTGCATGATGGTGATGCGCTACTCGAAGAACCAGAAGCAGGCGATGGAGTTCCTTAAGTGGTTCCACTCGGCCGACGTCTACGACAAGTGGTTCAAGGTGCAGAAGGGGTTTGCCACCGGTCCCACCAAGCTGTGGGAGAACAACAAGATGTGGCAGGAGGATCCGGTGATGGCCCCCTACCGCGTGGCGCCCCGCCTCGGCCGTGTGTACGGCTATGCCGGACCGGCGGGAAAGAAGGCCGCCGAGGTGCTCTCCAAGTACATCATCGTCGACATGTACGCCAAGGCCGTCCAGGGCATGCCCGCCGAGGACGCGGTGAAGTGGGCCGACGGCGAGGTACGCAAGGTCTACGGCAGCTGATCAACAGACCGGGCGTCGTGGCTGTCATAGCCGCCGCGTGCGTGTTTTTCATTCACCTCCCCAGCCCGCTGGGGAGGTGACCGCGCTATCGCGATTTGGTTCCAGCAGACGACGACCGAGTCGCAGCGGCCAGAGGCGAGGCGGTTGGTCTTCCGCGTCGGCCTGCACCTCGTACATCCGGCCAGGACCTCCGCCGCACGCCCGCAGGCCTGCTGTTGCCCAACATCGACAGATGTTGGACCAGGTTGTCCGATCTGCCAATCTTCCTTGTCCATAATCGGGGGGAAGCGAATATGGCGCGCTTCGACAACAAGGTAGTGCTCGTGAGTGGCGGGGCGCGCGGCCAGGGTGCCGCGGAGGCCCGCCTGCTGGTAGCGCAGGGGGCGAAGGTCGTAATCGGCGACGTGCTGGACAATCAGGGCCAAGCACTCGCTGTCGAGCTCGGGCCGGCTGCGTCCTTCGTTCGGCACGATGTGACCTCGGAAGCCGATTGGGCCCGCGCCGTCGAAGCCGCCCAGAAGCTCGGCGGCTTGCATGGCTTGGTCAACAACGCCGGAATCTACCAACCGGCCGCCTTGATGGAGACCGATAACACGCTCTGGCAGCGGCACATCCAGATCAATCAGTACGGCTGCTTCCTCGGCATGAAGGCAGTAGTGCCGGCGATGGAGCGCTCGGGCGGAGGGTCCATCGTGAATATCTCGTCAGTCGCAGGGCTCAGGGGCTCGCCCGGGTCCTTCGCCTATGCCGCGACCAAGTGGGCGCTGCGGGGCATGACCAAGTCGGCAGCGATCGACCTCGCCGGCCGCAAAATCCGGGTGAACTCGGTTCATCCCGGTCCAATCGACACCGATATGATCGCGTTTCGCACGCCCGAGCAGCGCGAGGCGCGGATGAAGCAGGTGCCGATGCACCGTCACGGGACGCCGGAGGAGGTTGCGCAGCTGGTGGCATTCCTGCTCTCCGATGAGAGCAGCTACATCACCGGGGCGGAGATCGCTATCGACGGCGCTTCATCGGCTTAGCCCTCTGGTGATGGACTGCCACGCGCAACTTCCGTGTTTGACTCTTTCTGGCTCCCGAAGTCCGAGGCGATGATTTCTACGGCGATTGCGTCAACGCGGAAACATCGTCAAATCACGGTCGAATGGGGAGGCGGCCAGCATGCCGGTGACTTCCGGCACCCACAGCGACAGGCTCGGGAAATAGAGGCAGAGAAGCAGGCCGATGACCTGCGGCAGACTTGGCCTTGCTTTTGTTGCGTTGACGCCGCGCTCAACGCGGCGGTGAGACGGACCTGTTCCAGTCGCAGCTGCTCACACGTCCAGCTCTGATGGGGCTCATTGGCGACGGGCGACGGCATGATGCTTTCCGGCGCCCGCGCACACGCTGAGAGGAAGCCAATCACGAAAGTCGCGCAAATACTCTTTGCGATTTTGCGGCCCTCCGGCTAGAAATCTTAAATACCTTGCCGGTCAGGGACGTTATTGACCTGCAAATCCAGTGGCCGCCGGGTTGCGCGTCAATCCAATTCGAAAGATGGACTACCCCTGAATGGTGCCGCACGCAGGGTCAAAGCCTCTCATTCGATGTCGAGACTGAATAACTGCTCGCAGCCGGTCTGGTGCAAGGCAGCTCCGGCCAGTTCGGATTTCTTCTGTGCCAACTCATCCGCTTCGTGGAAGAACACATCCCTCTGCCGCGCTACCACGGTGGCATCGATTTCGATGCCCTTGAATCTTCCTTCTCGCAGCAAGCTCATGTTGGAAGCTGTCGTACCCTGAAGCCACAACAGACTTATCCAATGGAAGAAGCGGCTTCCGTCCCAGTACTGCGCCCGCAATCCCTTCCCCTCGCTGCTCCAACGATAGTCCCCGAGATCATGGGGATCATTCCGCTTGCTGTGAACAACGATGTCGAGGACCGGTGTAAGCGCGCCGAACTCGAAAAGCGTGCCAATGATAATACCGTATTCTCCCTTTATTCGTTGCGCCAGCCCAGCCGCGACTTTCTCGATGAATCGGCGGGGCAAGCCGTGAAAGAGAAGATCGTGAATTGTATACTTGGCAGCCACCACGCGACCAGCACCAAGACGTTCGTCGCAGCCAATCAGTCGCCAGGGGATATCTATTCTCTGGAGGAAGTATTTCCAGAAGTCTTCAGGATTGAATGCAGTCGGACCCCCGGTCTGAAGCTCTTTGCGAACGACGGGCTCGACGAGGAAGGGAATAACACCGGCCGCCTGCAGCAAGGATATCGCAAAAGCTGCGCACCCTGATCCTGTACCTTTGTTTGGGCGATTCACAAGCGAGCCGAATGTGTTGTGTCCACCTCGCGCCACGAACTCGGCAAAGTACGCCAATGCATCCTTTGCATTTGCCACCGGTACTTTGAAGCGTGCGAAAACGACGTTCCCATCTCGCTGAACGTACTCGGGGCCGATGTTCCTGCCACCGCTTGGCTCGTAGTAGAGACCGTCGACGACACGGAGTTCCCTCTGTCGAAAGGCGAGTTCACTCGCTACCTCCATGGCCGATTCCAGACGCCCCGGTTGGGGTGTCAGCAGGACGCCACCGATACCCAGTTCCCGACTGATGGTCATGTTCCATAGCTCGGCATCCGAACGCTCGATCGTCGTCATTCCCGTAAGCAAGGTCGGATAGCCCGGAATCTCTATTTTCACCAAAAAATGGCCAATGGGATGGCTCGGGATGCGCCGCCTCTCGGCATCGTTGGTAAGGACCGGGCTAACGTAGTTCGAATAAGCCGATTGCACCAGATCGGCCGGCGTGCGGAAGTCCATGCCACGATCGACGCCGGTTTCCTGGGATGGTAGCCCAGCTAGTGGTGGGTTAACGTGATAGACTGTGATCTGTGCGTAGGGTATCCCGTGCTTGTCGGCAAGAGCAGGAACGACATCGTTCAAAGTGACATTGGTATAGTACGCTACGTCCTTGTCAATCGCAGGATCATGTCCGTGTCGTATTCGCTTGAGATCAACAATCGTCGTCGCGGAGGCCGGACTGGCGTGCGTGCGCAAGCCACTTATGGCGAACACGCCGTCACCCTCATGGACGACGTGTGCTCCGCTCGCGGTCAGGTCTTCGCCGGCAGACGCACCCCGTGGGGATTGCGCACGGCTAAGCAGCCCGGCAGTCTGCTCAGCCATCTCGTGGGCAAACGCCGCGGTTTCCATACCGACCACTGGGGGCGCATGATCGTGAAACAACCCCGGTGTCGTCATTATCCAGTTTGTGACCGTGTAGCCTGTCTTGATGTCGACGAGGACTGCCGCGATCAGACAGGCCGACGTCCCAGGAGAAGAAGGAGAAGAAGCGAAACCGCTTCCTTGTACGGGCGACGACTCGCAGGACACAATGCGCGTGCGCAGTTCTGCCTGTGCCGCAGACCTCTCTGACATTTGGAATCCGAGCCGTTCCAGCTCTGTTCTGAACTGCTGACCGATTCCGTTGCGAACGCTGAACGGGACAGCTCTGCCGGTATCATCCTCGATGCCTGCGGCATATAGCGACCGATAGTGCTGAGGAGACGGAGGTGGGCCTGCGTTGGCACATAGTGTCGATGCGATCAATAGCACGCACCCCAACATCATCCCAATTGCTGGTGGCATTGGCCTTCTCGTCCGATCAACTGTGCCCCTTGGGGCGACGCGCTAATGGATCAAATGACAAGAAAGCCGCGGATTGAACTTGATCTGCATCAACCGAAAGAAGCGGCGCCCACGCCAACCTCTGGCCGGGAGCGTGGCATGAAACCCTTTTGCATGTTTTTGATAGTCGCTTTGCTTGTCGTTCGCTTACCCGCGGCCACAGCCCAAATGGCGATGGACGGACCAACAGCGGTGCAAACCTTCTCGGGCCAGAGGTTCGCGAGTAAGACGCCGTCCGGGATGACCTTGGTCACATTGACCCTTCATACCGGCAAGATTCAGCAAGACGGTTCGATCGGGTTCACCGGTGAGCTTAAAGCAGAGGCAGTACTGGCCGGTGGTATCAATGACAAGGATGCGCTGAAGGCGGCTGTCTTCTATCCCAGAATGAACATCATGCGAATCGAAACGCGCACCGCCAGGGCCGATCTTGCCTGGAACGGCCAGGCGCTTGCCGGCCCCATCAGATACGGACCGACGAACTTCTTTTACACCCTGAGGAAACAGTAATTCCTCATCCGCCAGCAGAGGTCGCCTCGTCTCCCTTTTGCCCGGATTCGGGAGGCGGGTCGCCTTCGGTCTGAACGCGGTAGCAGTCGGGTGTCGCTTGCGCGTCCCAGTCGATCCTCTGGTATATGGCGAGGGCCGAATTGAGTAGGACCCCGAGGAGTTGCCTCTGACACAAAATCGCTTCGAGGCTCCCCTCGGTCCTGCGCCTGTCGCATTGAATTGGCAATATGTTGCATTATTAGATTTTTTCGTCACCCTCGAAGCTCCCTTTCTTGGCGGGTGGCACGGTTTGGCCATCGCGCACCAGTGGCCCTCCGAGGCGTCAGCCTGCTACAAGGTGGCAACATCACCTCGTCTGGGGAAACGTTCTCC
>NZ_JBFWZI010000017.1:50420-70301 GCF_050185545.1 Reyranella sp.
TTTTCGTCACCCTCGAAGCTCCCTTTCTTGGCGGGTGGCACGGTTTGGCCATCGCGCACCAGTGGCCCTCCGAGGCGTCAGCCTGCTACAAGGTGGCAACATCACCTCGTCTGGGGAAACGTTCTCCATCCGCCGTGAGACGGCTCATTTCAATCGAGGACCGACTTCCGCAATGACCTTGGCTGCGTCGACCGAGTCAGGGGGATAAGGTTGATCATTCGGCAGCAGCCGGATGAGAAGTATGGCGTGAGACACATTGTAGGGCGTGATGAGGGGAACGCCAACCGGCGTTATTACCGCCGATTGCCGCGCAAATTTCTGGCTCGATCTGTTCAAGATTGCAAAATGAGTCCTCCGCTGCTCCATTGCGAGATGGGCGGCACGCAGAAAAGCAATATCGGCAACACGTTCCTGGCTCGTTTGGGGGTTGCCGGTGACCGTAATAGCATATTCATCGTTGCCCATCGCGCGCTCGTCATATCCAAACGCGCTACCGTTGGCCCGTGTGTACCCGGTCGGACCGCAGCCGGCGATTAAGGCAAGCAAGAACAACACCGCGCCCGTGCGGCACCATTCTGCGATTCCGTTGACCTTGGGGCCTCTCACTGGGACATCTCGGCCGAGCGAAGCCGATCGAGCAGAGCCGAAATGCTTGCGCGCACTGTTTCCTCTCGCGCCAATTGAACCCGTATGATCTGCAGCGGCGCATCGAACGGCATACTGGTGAAAGTGCTTCGAACCACCTCGTCGAAGACGACCTGCCCGTCTCGGGATCGAATGAGCGTGTACCGGACAAAGCTGTCTGTCGTCTGCGAGAATCCCGGGTAGGGGCGGGTCACCTCGACGATAAAGGCTTTCAAACGAAACGGAGCGTTGTTGTCTGCACTCCCGAACTGCTCGCGGTCCAAGGCTTGGATCAAGGCAGCGCGGAATTCGCCGGCTTTGATGACGATATTCTCATCCCCCAACACTGGCTTCTCTCCCCCGCCAACATCCGTCACCAGTATGGCCCGATAGAATGGCGAACTTGTTGCTTCCCCGTGTCCCGGCATGGCTTCTGGAACCATGGACTGAACTCGCGGTGCACAGGCTGTAACGACTGCCAAAAGTACAAGAGCAAGACCGACGCGTTGGCGTGAAACGGTACGTTCTCGGCCAGCTGCAGTTAGAGTGGGCGTCCCGCCTCGAAACAGGTGTATGAAAGCCATGTTTCCTCGCGCCTACGGCGAAAATCTTTAGGCCATGAGGAGTGGAAGATCTTGATCTAAATCAAAATAGGAATCCTGGCGGTTGGAGCCGTGGTCGGCACGTACGGATTCGCGCTCGCGACGCGGGTGACCGAGTTGACTGGGATCAATGCGGTCACAGCCTTGAACGGGAATTTTGTGAAGGAGTCCAAGCATGCCCCGCTTCACAGCCTTAATTTCAGAACTCCTGACATAGGCCAATGCGGGAATGTCCGGCTCTGCCAGAGCGGACACGTTTGGGTCCGCAGCCTATGCCGAAGAACCTCTGATTTTGCGAGCAGAACACGTTTTCGATGCCACAAACTGGACAGGTATTGGTCCGCACCCCCACCAATGAAAACTCCAGCATTTTCGGTGCCACAACCGCCTATGTCAGGAGTTCTGAATTTTGCTTTTCGCATGGCTCCCGGCATGCGCCGGGGGTGCAGACTTGCCGCCCGTTGAAGGCCTGTATCGGGATGCAAATTGGGCGCTTTCGACAGCCCAACGTCAAGATGGGAGCAGAATGTGCCTGGTGATGGCATGGCGACTGAGTACACGACGGGCCGAGCCGCCCCTATAGATGATATATGCGCACGTTGCTGCGTTCATGCGGATCGAACTACTTGGCGCGCCTGTAGAATACCTTGATGCCAACTGAATCTCTACGGTCTTGGTCAATATAGGCCCAGCTTTTCCCGCCGCATGGATTTTGTCCGGCTCTACCGCAGTGATCCTATTGTACTGGTGGCGCGCCTCGGCCCGAATGATCTTGCAAGTATTGCCGCGGCGCTGCAGCCATCGGGGAATATCAGGAGCGTATCCTTTGATAATGGGACAAGCCGACTAGCGCCGACCTAGCAGTTAAGACAGTTGAATGCTGGACTAGGGCTGGGCTAATGCGCGCTTGGGCCAAATAGCACCCCCTCCGGTCGAACGGGCTTGGCGGAGATCGGGAGCGCTGTCCGCACCCGCACTTACCGTCAACGGCATTTATCTGTACATGCCCACACAACGGTTCGACGGAGTCATCGCGACACTGCGATACGAAAAGCCGCTTTACCTCCCACTCAATACGACATCGAGTGTCGGCTGGCTCGGTACCTCGGCAGAGCCCGGGGGTGAGCAAAAAGGCATCTGAAGTTCTGCGAGGCAACAGGGACAGGGACCGGCCGACCCTCGCATGGTGGAAGGTGGCCATCCGTTCGGCGTTGAGTTCGGGCTTTTCCGAACCAGCCCGCTACAGCCGGTGGACACCGTCGCGACAGTGCAAGCCAAACAAGGCGCCGAGCTTCGCTCGCCACAGGATGTCCACCAGCATGTGACGTCCACTCCCGGTCCTTTCATGATACGACGCAGGCGAATGACGTGTGGCCAACCTACTGCAAGGCTTCTCCCCGCATCCATCGGCCGACGACGCGCGCGGTCGATTCCCCGAACTTGCGAGCGAATTCCTGCAGCGAGATCAGGGTGCCGCCGCCGATGCCGGCGCCGCCGGCGTAGCTTTCGCGAGTGGCGAACTGCGTCAGCACCGGTCCGTCTCCGGACGTAATCTGGAAGTTGCCACTGAGCCGCTGCGCGCCGGCCCCGAAACCGACGATCAGGCGGGCCGCGGCGTCGCCGAGATTGACCTCGTAGATTGTGCCGGTGAACCTAACGCCGTTGCCCTGTGGGGATGCCGCGGGATCGTCGACGGCCTCGGCGACGCCGGCTTCCTTGCGGAGCTGCGCCGTCTCAAATAAGCACGCGAAATTAACGACTTATGGGAAGCGTAATGAAATGACGGAATCAACAGCTTTGGGAGAAGAAGGTCTGGAGAGAGAGAGAGAGAGAGAGAGAGAGAGAGAGCAAAACGGAGCCTAAGACGACGACTGCAGTCATCAGGTCCGTGCCGGAAAGCCCGCAAATGCTGAGCTTTTTCGGTCGCGACATTCTCAACGGAGAACTTTGAACCCAGGATCACTGGCGGAGCGAACGAACCTGAAATCCAACGGTCTCCGTTTCGCGCGCCCCAGACGCAACAAAATTAGCCGCCGCCCCTGCCCGGCGCAAGCGGTCTCGCCGGGTCTCAACGATCGCACGCACAACGCAAGTTTGGGAGCGGCAGGTCGGATAGTGCGACCGGCCAGGTAGGGAGAGAAACTGCGGTCTCTGCTGGGTTGGGCCTAGCTGCGCGGGTTGCTGAGCACGATGCAGGCGCCGCCGGCGGCACGCAGGCGGGCACACAGGGCATCGGCGTCGGCGCGGCTTTTCGCTGAGATGCGCACGACGTAGGTCGAGGCGTCGGTCAGGCGGCCGGGCACGACCAGTGGCAGTCGGTCGCCCAGCACGGCCTCGTAGCGGCGGCGCACCCGCTCGAAGCGCGCGAGCACATCCCCTTCCGAGAAGCTGCCGGCTAGCTGCACGCCCCACGGTCCCCAGGCCGGATCGGCGGTGTAGTCGCGTCGCGGGACGGCATGATTGACCACACCGTTGGCCAGCTCGACGCAGCGCGCGCCCATCAGCGTATCCACAACTGGTGGCGGCGACGTCATCTCCGGCATCTGCCGTGCCGTCCAGGCCTCGACCGTGTAACCGGTAACCAGGCGAACATAGGCCTGCGTCTCGAACGGCAAGGCGGCTCGGCCGGCACGCCAGGCCGCGACGGCGCCGGGACCGGCATTGTAGGCGGCCGCGGCCAGGCCGAGATTGCCGTCGAAGGTGACGCGCAGCTCGCGCAGGTAGCTCGCCGACTCGCGTACCGCCTGCAACGGCTCGAAGGCGTTGGTCAGCCCGCGCATCGCGGCCGTCGCGGGCATGAATTGCGCAATGCCCTGTGCCCCCATCGGGCTGACGGCTGACGGGTCGAAGCGACTTTCCTGCCAGATCAGGCGGACGAAGAATTCCAGCGGCAGGTCGTTGGCCGCCGCGGCCTGGACTAGAGCGATGCAGATCGCGTCGACCGACGGGCGCGTCGCGGCCGCAGTAGCACGCTGCGGCTCAGCGAGCGCGGGCCGCTCGGCGCAGAAAAGGGCCAACGCCATGCCGCTGACCACGCCGAACCGGCGGGCCGTCGCAGCGACGGCTTCCCAACAGCAAGACCGACTACGAACCATCTTGCGCACCATACCATGCTCGTCGCCTTCGCAGGCGCACGAGAGCTCAAAGGATGCTCTACCGCGCCACGCAGACGGACTCGAGCCGAACTGGGCGTGGAACCAACGGAAGAAGGCGCTGAGGCTCGAAAAGCGCAGCATGTCAGCAAGCGCCAGGCGCGTCATGGTTGGGCTGGTCGGGGTTCCCGGCAAGCGAGTTCCTGGACTAACCTCCGGTTGTTGCAAGGCAACCAGAAGGGGGCGCTATGCCTGCGGGACCAGAACGATCCTGCCCGGCCTGGTCGCGCAGGTTTGACAAGCAATTTCGCGGTCTGCATCGTTGAACACGCACAATCTCGAAGGGCGCCATGTCGAGTCCCACCGCACCGCGCGTCCTCGTCGAGCCTGAAAGTGCCCTTATCGACGACGCCCGCCAGATCGGCCTGCTCGACTTCGCGCCTGGCGAGGCGGTCACCCTGGTCGCGACGTTGCAGCAGAACGACGGCAGCACTTGGCGAAGCGAGGCCGTGTTCGTCGCCGATGCCGAAGGTTGCGTGGATTTGACGACGTCCGCGCCTGTCTCCGGAACCTATGGGGCTGCTTCTCCGATGGGCGTCGTCTGGTCGATGCGCCAGACCGGCGAAGCGCAGCCGCCGGGCACGCCGTTCGACCAGACCGCGCCGGTCACCGTCCACCTCGCGGCAAGTGCGGCCAGCAGCAGCGCGGAGGGCCGGTTCGAGCAGCATTTTCTCGGCCCAGGTGTCGACGTGCGGCCGATCCACGAGGACGGCATCGTCGGCACGCTGTTCACCCCGCCACAGCCGGGACCGCATGGGCTGGTGGTCGTCCTGAGCGGATCCGGCGGCGGACTGATGGAAGCACGCGCTTCGCTTTTTGCCGCTCATGGATACGCGGCGCTCGCGCTCGGTTACTTCGGCGCGCCTGGCCTGCCGCCGACGATCTCGCAGATCCCGCTGGAATATTTTGAGCGCGCGCTGCACTGGGCCCGCCGGACGCTCGCTCCCGACTTCGTCGCCGTCGCCGGTGTCTCGCGCGGCGGCGAGTTGTCGTTGCTGCTCGGGTCCACCATGCCGGAGTTGATCGACGCGGTGATCGCCTACGTGCCAAGCTCCGTGACCAACGGCGTGCTGAACGCGGGTCGGCCGGGCGAGCATCGTCACGCGCCGGCGTGGTCGTGGCGCGGCCGCCACCTGCCCGTGCTGGCGCAGGACAATCCGCGGGCGGACTGGGCACTGTTCGACAATGCGCCGGCGCCGAAACGGCAGACGCCGGCCTTCCTGGCAGCCCTCGAGGACGCGCAGGCAGTGTCGCGGTCGTCCATCGCCGTCGAGCGTATCGGCGGGCCGGTGATGCTCATCTCGGGCCGCGACGACGCGCTCTGGCCGTCGGCCCGCTTCGGCGAGCTCATTGCGCAACGACTCGAAGCGGCCCGGCATCCGCACTCGGTCGTGCATCTCAGCTACGAAGATGCCGGGCACGTGATCACCTATCCGTATGCGCCGACAACGATGCTGGCGCGGCCGCATCCGGTCTCTCGCATCGATATTGCATTTGGCGGCACGGCAGCGGGCAACGCGTTTGCCTGTGAGCAATCCTGGCCCGCCGTGCTGGCGTTTCTCGCGGCAGCGCGAGAGGCCCGGAAGGGAGGCTAGGACGACGTAGAGTCAGGGCCGGCGATGCCGGACGCGCTCCGGAGCGCAATGCCATTTCATGGTTCCCGCTGTACGAGAGTGGGCAAATTGTTATATGAGGTATATGCACTTTGCTTTAGTGAACAACGAACGGGTTGAGGCTGAGCCTGCACTGAGAGGTCAGTGTCCAGGATGCTTCCAGCCTGTTACGGCGAGGTGCGGCACGCACCGGAAGAGGCATTGGGCGCATCTTCCCGAAAAGCCTTGCAGCGACAGGTGGTGGGAGCCGGAAACAGACTGGCACCGCGTGTGGAAAGACAACTTTCCAGCGGACTGGCAGGAATACAGACAGCAGGACCCGTCATCGGGGGAATGGCACATCGCAGATGTGCGCACGCCGCATGATCTCGTGATCGAGTTTCAACATTCCCATCTTGATCCGCACGAACGCGCGGCGCGGGAGCGCTTCTATCGGAACATGATCTGGGTTGTCGATGGCACGCGCCTCAAAAGGGACTATGCGCGCTTTGACAGAAGTAAGGACTCCCTCAGAGGGACACCTCAAAAGGGATACCTTCTTGTGGCTTTTCCCGATGAGTGTTTCCCAGCCGCCTGGCTCGGAAGCTCGGTGCCTGTCATCTTCGATTTCCAGGGCAGCGCCGCCCATGATCCACCAGACATGGGGCGCAATGCTCTCTGGTGCTTACTGCCGGGTCGGGCGGACGGAAGCGCCGTGGTTGTTGTGATGTCGCGTAAGCATTTCGTAGCGATAGCGCCAACCCGTCCCGTCTTGCTTGATGCCCCGACAATAATGAGAGACTTCACATGGTACCTTCAACGGCAGCGTCATACCGGAAGCTATCTGCCGGCGCGTAGACGGCAGGGAAAGAGTCGGCGATTCTAGCCCGGTCTTGCCGCGCCGCGTGCCATCGCAAGCGTCTTTGATCTCTTCCTGTGCGAGGGATCGTTACCCCCAGGGCAAAATGCCCGGCCCCTTTTTGCCGGGCGGCTTCGGAGGACCGCCCTCCATCCCTGTGTGGCGAGTAGAGCCCGGTCCGGCGCAACCGGACAGAGCATCGGCGTCGGCACGGCTCTTCGCCGAGACGCGTACGACGTAGGTCGAGGCGTCGGCTAAGCGGCCCGGTACGACCAGCGGCAGGTGGTCGCCCAGCACGGCCTCGTAGCGGCCGGCGCATCCGCTCGAAGCGAGCGAGCACGTCCCCTTCGGAGAAGCTGCCCGCAAGTTGCACGCTCCCCGATCCCCGGACCGGGTCGGCGGTGCAGTCGCGGCGCGTGACGGCATGATTGACCACACCGTTGGCCAACTCAACGCAGTGCGCCCCGAAGGGTTGAATCGGAAGACGGTCAATCAAGTATTGATGTCATCACCGCGAACGACTGCCCCCGCCGGCGTAGCACGCGCGAGTTCCTCGACCAGTAGTCGCACCGTAGCCAACCAGAAGGCGTTGCTGGTTCTCCAACCCCGGGTCTTGGCGCTCGCGCTTGCGGGCTCGTACTCAATGACTATGCCTAGATCCCGTCTGGCTGTTCCCCCTCCCAAGCTTCCTCCTCGGAAAAAGCCCATCACAGGTCTGATCACCAATGCTCGCAGCGCGGCGTCGTGCACAAGCATGTATTCCCAGTTCATTTGACCAGCGCTCCAGTCTCGAACCGTCAGGCAGGGACTCTCTTCCAAGGCTTCGAGTGTCAGGTGTCCGCCATTCCTCGGTTCGCCACACTCCCACGTCGCTACTGCGCCGGCCACAGGTCGGTAGCGCGCTCGCTCGTGCGCGGGCTGTTGAAGCACTTCCGTCAGGAAGTCCTCGACTACAGCGGGATCGAATTCGGGCTGGTCGAAATATCGCTCGAATTCGTCCCAGCCTCGTACATAGCGGTAACGGCGGAACGGATCTGGCAAGTCAAGACCCAGGTCCGGAACGAGCGTCAGCAATGCTTTCTGATTCGCGTCGCCTAACGCTAGTTCATAGCTAAGCCAATACGGCGTTTTCATGCTCTCGCGCGTTGCGACGACCACGATGTGTGAGCTTCGGTCGATTTCGGCCTTGATCCTCGCGACGATCTCATCGCCAGGCACCATGTCATGATCGAAGGCGAAACTGGGAATCTTCCGAGCCTGCAGGCGCCTGCGAACGTCGTCGGCAATTAATTTGTCGCCGCCGGAGTAGCTGATGAAGACGCGACGCTCGTTGACGTCCCATCGCGCGGCCCGCGCTTGCCACCGTTGGCCTTCTTGGCGCTTCGCCTCCCACATGGCCAACTGGTAATTGATCCTGCTGTCCGACACGCGTCCTGCCTCGAGCTGTTAAGTTGTATGTTGCCATGCTTGTCGTTTCTCAGCCAGCCAGATTGCCCTGCCTACAAGCAGTGCATGCGCAAAAGGGCAAATCACGACGGGCTGACTAGGACGTTTGCCCTTATTCGACTCGCAACCTGCCGACAACGCGCGGTTCGCCGCCGACGCCTGCCTTGACGATCACCATCTCGCCCTCGGCTGGGTTGATCCCCACCAGTGCGTTGATCAGGATGCCGTGGGTAGAAAACAGCACGCGCGACGCGGACCCCTGGCCCGCGAGGTAAGCCCTGAGGGACATCACCTGGTGTTCCCTGTGCTCGGCGCGCCCGACTAGGTTGCTGAGCGCGTCCATCGGTTCCGGATCGCGCCCGGTGAGGAGCTTGGCGGTCTCCATGCAGCGGCACCACGGGCTCGACAATACACGATCGAACGTCAGTCCGCGCGCCATGAAGGCTTCGCCCGTGCGACGCGCTTGGGCTCGACCGGCATCTGTCAGGTTGCGCTGACTTGCGCAATCGTCGAGCCGATAGCCGGGCGGATCGCCGAACCCGCCCGCTGTCACCGCATGGCGCACGAAAACCACGTGGCCAGGCTGGCGCAGCGAGGTCCAGGCATCGGCCTGGGCGAGCGTGGGGGACTGGCCGGCAATAAGAAACAGAGCCGCCAGCAGTGCCAGGCAAAACTCGGCGCGGCCTAGCAGTCGCGGCCACACTCCCGGCACGTTCAGCGGCGGTCGCGGGCCTGGCTTCAGTCCGCAGATCGCATAGAAGGTCTTCGTCGCTTCGAGGCCGTTGGTGAAAAGCGTGAAGTGGTTCATCCCGGAAATGGCGATGTTGCCTCCTGCGATGGTGGTGGAAGGGTTGCCCCAATCCCGGAAGTCTAGGTGGCGAGCTTAAGCCTCGTCGACGCCCGTCTTGACGTTCACGAACCTGCGTCGCCGTGCTCGAGACCTCCCTACCGAGACTATGCGGTGGCTGTAAGGTTACCTCTGAACTTGGCCTTCCAGGAAGAAGCGCTTGCGCTCTTCGGACGTCAGGCTGCGCGGCACACTCTGTTTCGCGCGCTCGACAAGAGCAGGGCCAGCACCTGGATTGGGCCAGATGCACACGCCCCCTCCCAGTGTCCCGGCATAGAGGTGGCGATTGTCGTCGCTGAAGCCGGCATCCATGACCTGGCTTGCGTCGCCATCGCCCATCCCGGCGCCCTCGGGAAGGCAAGGGCCGAACTCAGCAAGCTCTCCCCCACCGGCGCTCTCCCACACGACCAGGCGATAGGGTTCGGAGACGGCACCTAACACCTGCGCGCCATCCGCCGAGAAGGCAAAGCGGTATGGACATCCCTGAGATACCGAAAGCGACGAAACCTTTCTGTTCTGTCGCAGGTCCCAGAGCGAAGGTGCGACATCGCTGCAATCGCGCTCCCGGGCCTTGATAATTGCCCTGTCCCCGCTCGCGTCGATCGCAACATCGACCGGCGCGGCGAAGGTTTCGCCGAGAACGAACGGCGGGCGACCGGTCTGCAGGTCGATGACTTTGACCGCTCCCTTGGTGCTGGTCACCACAAAGTATGTCCCGTCGGCTCCACCGAGGGCGACGAAATCCGGTTCGGCGTCGACCACGATCTCGCGGGTCATCCTGCCGTCGACAGCGTCCCACATGCGCACGACCTCTCGATTGCTGCCGACGATCGCCTTACCGTCGCTGCTGAATTTCACATCGGTGGCGTCGCCGGGTACGGCAAACCTGCGAACCAGACGTCCTCCCTTGAGGTCGTAGAGGGCAACGGCGTTATCTGACTGGCGGACGAGAAGACGGCTGCCGTCGCGGTTCACCTCCGACCAGCCGAACTCGAGTGACTTCTCAAGTTCGGAAAGCGTCGGGGCACCCGTCGGAGCGAGCGACCACCACAGGCCCCCCAGCGACGCAAACTCGCCCCGGACAGGGCCGGCTGGTGCTTCCGCCGCGCCGGGGACTGGCCGAAGCTCTGCCCCTGCCTCACGCATGATCAAGACCGTCTTGCCGCCAGGTCCGACATACGCGCAACTGATCGGTCCTTCCGGAGGTGCCGCAGGGACCTCCGTCGTCCGCCCGGTCGCGAAGTCCTGGACGCGAAGTTCACCGCTGGTCGATGAGCCAGATACCCTGCTTCCGCCGTCAACCGAGATGGAGCGGAGGTCGAGCCTGTCCTCGCTGCCCGGTGGCAGTGCAGGTTCGAGAAGATCGCCCGTGTCAGCTCGCCAAGCGCTCCACCTGCCGCCACAGTGCGTGTCGGAATGCCGAGCTAGCACCAATGGCCAATCGTTCTTCGCGGGCATCACGACTTTCTCGACTGCGCCGCCGCCCTCGGCACGGAAGAGCTCGATGCGCGGCACCTCGGCAACCTGCCACAGTCGCGCCGTTCCATCACGCCCGACGGTCACGGCGAGCATTCCGTGCGCCGCTATCACCGCCCGGTCAATTCGCCCTGTATGACCGCTAACCTTGGCGATCAGATGCGGCTTGGCGACGTCGAACACCCTAATGCTCCGGTCACCCGAGGTCGCCAGCAACCGACGGCCGTCGGCGCTGAAAGAAACATGTCCCACGGCGGGTTCAAAATCGTTCTGCATGCGCTCGTCGAGGAGTGCTTGCCGCTCGAACTCCGAGCCTCGGTTGAGAGGTGCCAGACTACCCTGCACAAAGCCGTCGAAACTCACGACGAATTTCGCATAGTTGTCATCGACCATCCAAAGCTTGACGGTGCCGTCGGCAGAGCCGGTCGCGATGGATGAGTCATCGGGTGAAACAGCGATTTTCCAGATAAGGCTGCTATGGCCCGAGAGCGTGGCGACGGTTTGCGTTAATGCGAAGTCCCAGATTGCCACCTCCGTACCTTGGCTTATAATGAGTCGGTCGCTACGATTGGCGAAGGCTCCTGCAAGGGTACCGGTGCCTTTGCCGCCGATCTCCTCCAGGCTGATACGAGCGCGCTCCTTGCCACTTTCAAGGTCGACCACTACGACCTGATTGGACTCCGCGCCACCTGATGCAATGGAGCGTCCATCGGGGCTGATCGCGCGCCAAGTGTATGATTGGTTCTCGAGCGCAATCAATGGGCCGCCGACCCAATGTTCCCTGTCCTGTGTCCAAAGTTGCGCCCTGTGGGTACGGTCCACAGTGACGATACGACGCTGGCGGTCTTGCGTGCCGTCGCCAAAAACGACATCGAGCCATTCCGCCTTCTTCGCCGGCCGGTCCCCATCGACAGCGGCGTCGAGCGCGATGATGCGCGATGCCTGCCGGGCAGAGGGATCCACGATGTAGATTGCCTTCCTGGTTGCAGCCCGGATTTGTCCCTTGTCAGTTCCGAAGGCGACCCGGATTATCGGTTCAGCCGCCACAGGCATTGCAAAGAGCTGCCGCCTGTCAAGGGTATCCCACAGGGCCACGGTTCCATCTGCCGTGCCGACGAGCAAGCGGCTGCCGTCGTCGCTGACTCTTGCGTCGACAACGTGGTCGGCAGGTTCGACTCCCAGCGTCAGGATCTCGCGTTGTGCAGCCACGGCAGCTGCAAGCGCCGCTATGGCCGCCGGGTAGTAGGGCCTGTCTGGTTTCGCCAGGTTGCCCGGGAGTGCTTCCAGCGCAAGGAGAACGCCGAGGCTGCCATCACCCGATTCTGTCCGCTGGCGCGACAGATCTGTCAGGAACCGCGATTGCGTCAGCAGGGCGGCGTCACGCTGGGCGATCGCCTCGGCGCGTTGCTCCTGTGCGAGATTTCGCTGCAGCACAGCGAACACAGCAAGGCCAGCGATGATCGTGAAGATCACCCCGATGGCGCTGAAGGCGGCAACAATCAGTTTTCGCCGTCGAGCCTGCTCACGGAGAACTAGGTCGTCGAACCGGCAACCGAGAAGGGTGGAAAAAAGCTTCAGCTTGGCGATTCGCCGGATGGCACTCCGGCTCAAGCCATTGGCAGGACGGAAGTCAGCAGCGAGGGGCTCCAGAGCGGCGTTCCCGCCAGCCGGCTCGCCACTCTCACCATGCACTTCATGGAGAGCGGGCGGGAAGGCTTGCGCCGGCTCACCCTCGATCAGGCAAGCCAGGATTCGGTTCTCGCGACCCAACTGGCGGAAGCGGATGACCTCTTCATTGACCCATCGTGAGGTCGGCGTACGTGGCGAGCAGATGACGACGAGGAACTCGCTCTCTTGGAGCGCTGCCTCGATCGCACCACTGAGATTTGCGGATGCCGACAGCTCCTCCTCGTCGCGAAACACCACGCCTAACCGACTGGCGAATCCTTCCTCCACCATGCGGCGCGGCGTGCGATAGGTCTCAATCGACGAGTGCAGCCACTGCGCCAGCTGGCGATCGCCGTCGGCATGGCGATAGCTGATGAAGGCCTTGTAGCGGTAAGCGGACTTCTCTGCTTCCTGAGAAGCCCAAGGCTCACTGATGTTGTCAGCAGCATCACTGGCTACAGTCATGGGTTGGCTCCAGCCCCTGACGACGCTCTCGCCCATCTTGCTCTTGGTCGAAGTAAAGGGACGCGATTCCACCTCGCGTCGGCATGTCGGTTCAATCGTCGCTCTCGTGGCTGTACTGCTTTTCTGCGATCGGCGAGAACACCCAAAGCGAGACGCTCTCGCGGTCAAACGCGGGGCTTTGCGTGCGATCGGATCGCGTGGCCTCGAGGTCTTTCAGAAGCGCCTTCGGGTCATCACCCTCCAACTCGTAAAGTGCGAGATAGGCCTGTCGCGGCTGGTCGTGCTGGCTGGCCGTCAGCTTGAAACGCTGGCAGCTCTTGAAGCCCCGAACCTTGAGGCACTCTTGAACATGGTAAGCATCATACCAGTCGTTGAATGCATCCTCCTGACCTGGGACAGAATTGGTCAGGGCGAGCAGGAGGTGTCGATTCTTGGACATGCCTGAGTTCCTTGATCACGAACATTCGTTGAGCCCGGACGTCATTGCGCAATGTCACCAGACAGCGCGCGGACTTGGCTTATGGTGGGAAGTCTGTCTCCTTCGAAGCCATCCCGCAACGCTAGCAGGCGCCGACTAGGCAGCCCCTTCATCGACGATTCTCCACGGCCCCAGTTCCAACGGTGCGGGCGCTAGCGCAGCGACGCAATTACCTCGCTAGCCGCCCGACGGCCCGACTGAACAGCTGAGTTCATGGATACGCCCCGATCGGAAGTATGCTCCCCCGCAAAGAAGCAATTTCCCTCGCGCTCGCCCTCGATGCCCAGAAGGTTGGTTTGGTAGCCCGGTGGGTAATAGACGGAACTCCCGAGCGACCAGCGATTGTCCTTCGTCCAGGCAGTCTTAGTCATCTTACCGGTCCAGGTGTCTCTCAAGCCCGGCAAGATCGGATCCACATCGCTCATCACCATTGCGGCCAGGGTGATCGGATCGAGATTCGCAGCGTTAAGGGCGCGCGTGCCACCAGACACGAAATTGAGGATTCCTTGCTTGCCTGGCTGGGCACGGGTCACTTCCCACGTCGTCTGAAACATCTGCGACGGCACGCGCATCTCACCGTTGCAGCCAACGCTAGTCCAGTAGCGACGCGAGAACTGAAGCTGAATTCTGGTCGAGGTCCCGATCGGCAAAAGCGCGATAGCACGGTTCTTCAGGGCGCGGAAACCGGCCTGCCTGCAGTCAACCGATACCCGCATCACAGAGAAGGGAATTGCTAGTATCACGCGGTCGTAGACGACATCGTTCAAGCCGCTGTCGCGCTTGAAGCTGAGGCGGACCTGGCCATTGGGCAAAGCCGTGATCGCGATCAGCCCCGTTGCCATGTGGAGGCCATCGCCGGAAGCCTTGGCTAGTAGCGTCGCGATCTGGTCATTGCCGCCCCGAACACGTAAGCGCTGATCATTCTTCTTTGCTGCATTGTAGCGATTGGGACTACGTCGTAAGTTGGCGATTAGCACGGAAATGACGTTGAGCGCACTCAGCCGATCGGCATCCGCTCCGTTTTCTTCCTCAAAGCTAGTTTCGAGTAACTGACCGAACTGGCCGCTACGACCACCGGGTACATAGGTTTCAACCCATTGGGCGATAGTCATAGCGTCAAAGCGGCGAGCTTCGGCATTAGCACTTCTATAGCTGAACTGACCGATGACCTCGCTTTGCGCCTTCAAAACCGGATACAGAGGCAGCCAATCTCGGGTAGCGTCGCTAAGACTGTAGGGCTTGCCGCCGAACATGTAGAAAGATCGCGTATTGAGAGGTGTCGCCTCTTCTATGTCATCGAGCGCTAGGCCAAGCTCCCCGGCGAGGTCCGCTATCTCCCTGTGGGCACTGTCAATGTATTCACCGCCATTCTCCGCGAGCTGACCGTCGAGGAATATTCCGCGCGCCGTGAAACAGCGCCCACCAACCCGCGTATTGCCTTCGTAGATGTCAGGGCGGAGTCCCGCCTTATGCAACTCCCGCGCGGCCGCAAGTCCAGCCAATCCCGCTCCTACGACGGCGACCCGCGCAGTTGCGGCTAGGCCAGTAAGCGGCAGCGACGATGCGAAACCTACGACGCCACTCAACGCCGCACGACGGCGGATAGCGACGAACGGCGCCTCTGTCGCCACCGGCTTGCAGCTGTCCGCTTCTTCCTGTCGCCGCGACAGATCCAGGAGTAACCTCAGCAGTGGGGCTAACGCCATGACTGGTTCTTTAGCCGGTACTAGGTCCTACCTGAAAATCGCGAAAACCCGATTTTCCAAAGCCACCGAATGGCGTGAGCCGCAGCATTAGAGCATTGATAGCGAGCCCATGCAACGGCTTCGGCACTTCTCCCCTCCTTCTACGCTGCCGAATGCGCTAACCACACGTCAACGCGGGATACTCTTCAGCGTGACGCAGCCACGGACTGATTGTTGGGCTTTGCCTTCATGTCAGCAGACCAGCCGCACGGCCATTCTCTCGGATCGCTTTCGAGAAGGAACTCACGGCGCTGTTTCCTGGTAAGTGGCCGTGGCATTATTGAACAACCATAGTCGATAAGCTGCTGTATCGTGGCGAAGTTAAGCCACAACCGCGCCCTTCCATCCTCGGATGCCGTTAGCACTCGGGTCTCGTCGGATGAGAATACCGCGCTATACACCGCCCCCCCATTGCCACGTTGGACAGCCAGCTCCTGGCCGGTCGCCACCACCCATAGTCGTATCGTCCCATCCTGCGATGCCGTCAGTACCCGCGAGCCGTCGGCGGAGAAAACTGCACTATATACGGGACCTTCATGGCCGCGCAGGATGCCTCGATCCTTTCCGTCGGCGGTCCCCCACAGTCTCGCCGTCTTGTCCTCCGACGCAGTCAGCACCAGCGTCCCATCCGGCGAGTACACCGCGCTCGTCACCGGACGCTCGTGGCCGTAGAAGATGGCTAGTTGACGCCCACTCGTCGCTTCCCATAACCGCGCCGTCCTGTCGTCTGATGCTGTCAGCACGCGTTTGCCGTCAGGCGAAAACACCGCACTCGATACTGGACCCTGGTGCCCGTGGAGGATGGCCAGCACCGTGCTGCGTTCCGCCTCCCACAGTCGGGCCGTCCTATCCTCCGAAGCCGTCAGCACCCGCGTCCCGTCGGCTGAGAACACCGCGCTATATATGGGGCCCTCATGACCGCGTAGAATACTACTCTTTCCTCCGCTCGCCAGGACCCACACCCGCGCGGTTTCGTCGGCCGACGCCGTCACTACCCGAGCGCCATCGGACGAGAACGCCGCGCTCATCACGGGGCCTTCATGGCCCCGTAGGATAGCCAGCTCCTGACCACTCACCGTATCCCACAGGCGAGCGGTCTTGTCCTCCGACGTCGTCAGGATCCGCCTCGAGTCGAGCGAGTACCTCGCACTAAACAAGGGACCGTCATGGCCGTGCAAAACGACCTGACCATTGCTGGTTGCTACATCCCAAACTCGAGCGGTCTCATCATCTGATGCCGTCAGCACCTGCGTCCCGTTAGCTGAGAATTGCACGCCAAGTATCGCACTTTCATGGCCGCGCAGTGCGACCCGCTCCCTGCCCGTCGCCGCGTCCCACAGCCGTGCTGACTTGTCATCCGATATCGTTAGCAAGCGCGTCTCGTCGGCTGAAAACATTGCACCCTTCACCGCGTCCTCGTGCCCGCGAATGACTATCAACTCTTGACCGTTCACCGAATCCCACAGTCGAGCGGTGTTGTCATCCGACGCAGTTACCACCCGATTTCCGCTGGATGAGAACCTTGCGCTCCACACCCAGCCTTCATGGCCACGCAACGCGACCACCTTCCCACTTGCCACCTCCCAAAGTCGTGCTGTCCCGTCTTGCGAGGCCGTCAGCACCCGCGTGCCATCAGCCGAAAACTCTGCGCCCCAAACAGGACCCTCATGCGCGCCCAAGACGGCGAGTTCCTTTCCACTCGCCACCTCCCATAACCGGACCGTACCGTCCCCGGATGCGGTCACCACGCGCGAGCCGTCGGGCGAGAACACGGCACTCCATACTGGACCCGCGTGGCCGCGGAGGACGACCCGCTCCTTCCCTGTCGTCAGGTCCCACAATCGAGCTGTCGTGTCCCATGACGCCGTCAGCACCTGCTTGCCGTCGGCCGAGAACGCGGCACTCCAGACTGCGCCATCATGGCCCCTCAATACTCCTAGTTGTCGGCCATTTGCGTCCCACAATCGCACAGTCCTGTCCTCGGACGCCGTCAGTACCTGCCTCCCATCGGCCGACAACACTGCATTCCATATTGGACCCGTGTGGCCTCGTAGGACTGCCCGCTCTTTGCCTGTCGTTACGTCCCACAGTCGCGCCGTCTCGTCCCACGACGACGTCAGCACCTCCCTACTGTCAGCCGAGAACACCGCGCGCGTCACTCGACCGGTGTGGCGCAGGACGGCCGACTCCCTATGCTCGTGTCGGACAGCGTCCTGGAGAGTGCGTTCGGCTTCAACTACGTACGGACGATCCATCTTGGCGATGTTACGAGGTAGCGCCTCAACCGCCAACGCCAAGGCAGTACCAAAGTCGCCGTTTGCTAAAGCACTCCGCGACGACTGAGCCATGATCCTCGACTGTTGCTTGTTCGCCTCCGCACGCTGTTCTCTTGCCTCAACGTATCTGTCCCATGCGAGCAATGCGAGGCCGCCCATGATGACCACACCAAGAAGTGTAATACGCCAAAGTCGCTTGGCTGCGCGTTCACGATCCGCGATGAGTTCCGCCTGAGCCTTCTGTTCCTCCGCCACAAGTCGTAACCGTTCGGCCTCTGCACTCATTTCGGCGACGCGTCGAATATCGTCTGCTTCTATCGAACGCGAAACGTACTCCGTTACCTCTTCGCCAAGCTCATCGCCGCGGCGATCGACCAGATCCCTCGCCTCCGCAAGTGGCAAGCCAGACCCAAGCAAAAGACTATCGCGATCCAGATCACCTGCCTCACGCCACCGCGCCTGCTGCTCCTCTAGCCGTGCCCGCAACTGCAGGTCAGTGCGGTCCTTCGCAATCTGCTTACGCGCGCGACGCCAGTGCCGCAGTAGCGCCTCATGCGCCACGCGTACGGTTCCGCCATCGACGACTAGTAACCGTGCGTCAGGAGCCAACAGTGCATCGACGAGCCGTCGCACCGGCGTTCCCGGAAAGAAACTTGCAATGTTGGCATAGCGCGCTGTAGCACTGGCCGCGGCGCCCTGGCCAATCGTCACCAACGACCGCAGGAGGCGAGGAAACTCCGTCTTTACCTCCGCCGGTTGGTTGGCCAGAACTTCCTCGGCACGCAAACCGATCGCACCTTCCAACCCACCCAGTGCGCGATAATTCTCGAAACCCAGCACGTCTCCCTCTCGGCGCCGCCAGAGCTGGTCAAGCAGGTATTCAAGAAGCGGCAGCGACGCGGGATCGGACGCCGCCGCGGCGACGATTGTGTCGTCAAGGCACTCGCCAGTCACCCGATCGATCTCGAAGCGCAGACCGGCCTCGCGCGCGGGCTGGCGCACGATCTGCCCCATTTCTCCAGCGGTAGGCGGCAACAGTAGGTATTTGGCCTCACCTTCCGACAGACGGACTAGTGGCGGCATTTGATTCATTCGGTTGAAGAAGTCCGACCGCAACGTGGCCACTACCCAAGTCACCCCGCTTTTTGCCAACCCTTCCAGCGCCAATGCGAAGCGGTCGCCAACCGCGTCCGCGACACCTTCGGAGGTAAACAGCTCCTCAAGTTGATCGATTACCAACAGCAGGCGTGGCTCGCCAAGCGCCGTCAGTCCGGCCGCCTTTCCGGCCAACGACAGGCCCTGCCTTATCGGCTGCCCGGCTTGCTCAGGTGCCTCAGTCAGCAGGGCCAGGAGCTCTGCCTCGGTATAGTCGAGTGGCGCGCTACGCAGCTCCGGCAATGCACTCCGCGCCAGCAGCGCCGACACCAAGGCCGACAGCGGATCGGCCGCCGCGCCAGGCCGGGTGATCGCAGTCCGCACCAAGCCGACCCTTCCGATCATGCCGGATTCGGCCAGGTCCGGCACAAGAGCGGCTTTCACCAAGCTCGACTTGCCTGAGCCCGATCCTCCCATAACCAGCACGAAAGCCGTGCCACGCGCTGCCTGGCGGGCCAGCAGCTCACGCAATTCATTTCTCGCCCGCGTGCGCCCAAAGAATATCTGCTCGTGCTCCGGCTCGAACGTCTGCAGGCCGCGGTAGGGTGGTCCAGGATAGAGTTTGCCGGATGGCGCGACGCCGTCCGCTCCTAGTCGCTTCAGCAGGAGAACCCGAAGATGCTCCTCAAGCAGGGCCTCGAACTCAGCGCCATCCTTAAACGGCGATGAAGCTCCGATAAACGTTATGCCTTCGGTATCAAAGGTCCACCTACGGACGAAGTCCTCGACGAGCTCCTTCTGACGCATTCGTTCGTCGACCTCAGCACGATTGGTCAACGGTGCGCTAATTTCCGCTTCCTTGCGATAGAGCAGCAGCTCAGGCAGCTCGCGCGTGCGCATGTAACCCGCAAGCGCATCCTCGAATTCCCATTCGGTGCCTGTCACCTGCCGGCCTGACACCGGTCCAGGTTTCTTCGCCGCATCCAGCATCACTCCGAGACGTGACCACAGAATCACAACCACGATATCAGTCTTGTGTGGCTCAGCGATCCCTTCTTGATAGCTCTCCGATGCCAGCAACGGCTCGCGCTCCCACATTACCGGTTCGACATCGAAGTGATGGGCAAACTCACGACCAAGCCGTGTAGTTACACGACGGGCAATCGCTCGTTCAGGCCGGACATCAGATGGCGAGGAGATAAAAATGCGAATGATACGTTTGGCAGAGGTGTCGGTCATTTGCCCGCCGGCCTTGATGTAGTTAGTGTCTGCCAACGACGGACCGTTTTCAAGGGTTGAGGAAAGCCGAAGCGGCTTTACCCGAGGGCGCCAAGCGGAGGAGCATATGCAGTTCAACCAGCGATCCAGCGCCAGCTATCCACAGGGTCGCTGACTTCAAATCGGAGTCGGTGGCCGGCTTCCTCCGTGTATCAGCGCACACTTGTCAGCGCTTGCCCTCGCCCACCGAGAGCTTGGCCACCATTCCGGATTGGAGATGAAGAATCTTATGTACTTTCGTGCCTCCCACTCGGAGATATCCTCGATCTCTGATTGGG
>NZ_JBFWZI010000018.1:0-69916 GCF_050185545.1 Reyranella sp.
GGATTTCCTAGGCCGTCCCCGGAAGGCACGTCGGGAAAAATTCCTGTAATACTTAAACCGTCCGGACTTTGCCTGACGGTCTGGGATATCGATTGTAGGGAATATGGTGCCCCGAGACGGAATCGAACCGCCGACCCCATCATTACGAATGACGTGCTCTACCAGCTGAGCTATCGGGGCACGGCGCGGGTTCTAGGGGAAAGACCCCTCTCGCGCAAGCGGCGATCTGGCCCGCCCGGGAGGGCCTCCGGAGCCACCAAGTCCCTGTCACGAACCGGCCACGAGGGCGCGGATCGTTGCGGGCGAGGATAGGAAAAACTCGTGGCTCGGGCGAGATCATCTCGCGGCGGTGCGCGATAGAGTGCGCGCCCCATGACCACCCTGCTCGCTCTGCTGCCGCTCCTGATCGTCATCGGCCTCCTGGCGTCGGGCCGGGCGAGCGCGCTGGTCGCCGGGCTGGCTGGACTGTCGGCCACCCTCGCCGCCTCGGTCACCCTGCTGACCGACGCCGGACGCGGCGGCGAGATCGGGGTGCTGTTCGTGCGCGAGACCTCGGCCGGGCTGTGGCTGTCGTGGCACGTGATCGCCATCATCGCCTCGGGCATGTTCTTCCACCGCTGCCTGCAGGCGCGCGGTGCGGCGGCCAACGGCGCCGCCCTGCCGGCCAATCCGCGCCGGCTGTGGTCGGTGTGCTTCCTGCTGGCGCCATTCGCCGAGGCGGTGACCGGGTTCGGCATCGGCTACATCCTCGCGCTGGTGGCGCTGCGCCGCCTCGGGCTGGGCGGCCTGCCAGCCCTGGTCCTCGGCCTCTACAGCCAGTCGCTGGTGCCGTGGGGCGCGCTCGCCATCGGCACCACGGTCGGCGCCGCCCTGGCCGGGCTCACGCCCAACCAGCTCGGCCTCGGCTCGGCCGTGCTGCAGGTGCCGATCCACGTCTTCTACCTGGTGCTCTACTGGCGCTTCGCGCGCGACGCGGGCGTCGCGGTGCCCCTCTTTCAGAAGGTCGACGACGCGCTGTGGACGGCGCTGCTGCTCGCCCTGGTCTGGCTGTTCAACTTCTACAGCGACGTCGAAATCGCCGGCGCCGCCGCGACGGCGGTGCTGCTGGCGCTGCGCTTCTGGCGCGACGAACGGCCCGACGGCGCGCGGCTCGCCGCCACGCTCCGCGCCCAGGCGCCCTATGTCGCGCTCACCCTGGCGCTCTGCGCCACGCGCCTGGTACCGCCGCTGCGCGACGTGCTGAAGCCCCTGTGGGCGATCCGCCCGTTCGACAACCAGCCCGCCTTCGCGCCGCTCTATGCCCCCAGCTTCTGGCTGGTCTCGATCGGGCTCGTCGTGGTGGTGCTGGCGCGCGCACCGCTCGGCCGCGTGCTCGGCGAGACGGCGCGCGCCGCGTGGCGGTCATGCTTCGTCACCCTGCTGTTCGTCGTCATGGCCGAGTTCTATGTCGGCACCGGCATGGCCCAGGCAATCGCCGAGGCGCTGCGCGCCACGGCGGGACGCGACGCCGTCGCTGCCGTGCCGCTGTTCGCCGGCGTCGGCGGCTTCCTCACGGGCGGCGCCGCGGCGGCCAATGCCATGCTGATGCCGATGGTGACCGCGCTCGCCCGCGCCGTTGCCGTCGACCCGGCGTGGATCGCCGCGGTCCAGAACAGCGTCTGCGCCAACCTCACCATGCTGTCGCCGATCCGCGTCTCGATGGGCGCCGCCCTGCTCGCCCTTGCCACGTCGGACGCCGAGCTCTATCGCCGCGCCTGGCCGCTCGCGCTGCCCGCCCTGTCGACGGGTGTCGGCGCAATTCTGATCCTCCTGGCCTGATCCTCCCGGTACGCCCATGAGACTGTCCCGTCGTCGCGCCCTCGGCGGCCTCCTCGCTGCACCGTTGCCCGCCTTCCTGGTTCGGCCGGCCGGCGCCGTCATCATCCTCGACAGCACATGGCAGGCCGAGGGCGGCGGTCCCGACAAGGAAAGCGCGGGCTTTCGCGCCCATGTGGCGCTGGGCAGCCAGCCGCAATTCGCCGGCGTCATCGCCCTGTCGGACGATGAGGGCGAGACCTGGGGCGCAGCCTCCGGCACCTGGCTCGGCAATGTCGGCGACCGCGCGCAGATCCTGACCGCGGCCCACGTTTTCGAGCGCGGCGGCTCGGCCGAGCAGTATGTCTATCGCACGCCGGGCGGCGCGGTGCGCCACGGCACCGGCATCGTCTTTCATCCGCTGTTCACCTGGGACAACGAGGAGCGCACCGGCTACGACATGGCGGTCGTGGGGCTCGACGGCCCGATCGGCGACGGCGGCGCGCCGCCCAGCCTCTATGGCGGCCGGCACGAGCGGGGCCAGCGCATCGTCATGGTGGGCTTCGGCGGCCGCGGCATCGGCTCGGCCGGCGAGGATGCGATCTACGACGGCCTGCCCGGCAAGGCCGCCGCCGAGAACATCGTGGCCGAGGTGATGGAGGCCGTCCAGCCACCGCCCGCCGACGCCGATGCCGGCAACTGGCTCGCCGTCTCCCTGCGCCGCGAGGACGAAGGCGCCGGACGGCTCGACGGCATCCTCGGCTCGGGCGACAGCGGCGGCTCGGCGTGGCTGCTGGTGGGTGGCCTGTGGGCGATCGCCGGCGTCAACGCAAACGGTACCGGCGACACCTATGGCTCGCAGTCCTTCTTCGCGCGCGTGTCGGGCACGCAGGACTGGCTGAAGAGCGTCGTGCCGGGGTTGAGCTTCGTGAGTTAGCTCATCCTCCTCCCCAGCGTCATCGCTGGGGAGGTGTCCCGCGTCATCGCGGGACGGAGGGTCATGGCTCTTCCGGACCGCGGGCGTCCCGCCCGCTCATGAATCACGACGACGATGCTGATGATGATCGGGCGGGACGCCCGCGGTCCGCATGATTCATGACCCCTCCGCCTGCCTGCCCGAAGCCGAAGCGGCTTCGCTTCGGCGAAGGCAGGTCGCCGTATGACCGCGACACCTCCCCAGCGAAAGCTGGGGAGGAAGGCATGAGTCGCTGCGCTGGCATCGCGCCGGATTGGCCCTATGATCCGCGGCTAAATCATCTTCGCGGGAGAGGACAAATGGCCAAGGTGGCATTTCTCGGTCTGGGCGTGATGGGCTTTCCGATGGCGGGGCATCTGGCCGCCAAGGGGCACGACGTCGTGGTCTACAACAGGACCTTCGCCAAGGCCGAGGCGTGGACGGCCAAGCACAGGGGAACGGCGGCCCGGACTCCGAAGGAGGCGGCGGCCGGCCGCGAGATCGTGTTCTCCTGCGTCGGCAACGACAACGACGTGCGCGCCGTCGTGCTGGGCGAGAACGGCGCTTTCGCCGGCATGGCGCCCGGCGCGATCCTGTTCGACAATACCACGGCCTCGGCCGACATCGCCCGCGAGCTGCATGCCGAAGGCAAGAAGCGCGGCATCGACTTCATCGACGCGCCGGTATCGGGCGGCCAGGCGGGCGCGGAGAACGGCCAGCTCACCGTGATGTGCGGCGGCGAGCAGGCGCCGTTCGACAAGGCCAGGCCGGTGGCCGACGCCTATTCGCGTGCCATCACCCTGATCGGCGGGCCGGGCACCGGCCAGCTCACCAAGATGATGAACCAGATGTGCATCGCCGGCATCGTCCAGGGTCTCGCCGAGGCGATCAATCTCGGCCAGCGGAGCGGCCTCGACCTCGACAAGGCGATGAGCGCCATCTCCAAGGGCGCGGCGCAGAGCTGGCAGATGGAGAACCGCTGGAAGGCCATGGTCGAGGGCAAGTTCGAGTTCGGCTTCGCCGTCGACTGGATGCGCAAGGATCTCGGCATCGCCATCGCCGAGGCCAACCGCGCCAAGGCGCAGGTGCCGCTGGTCGCGCTGGTCGACCAGTTCTACGCCCGCGTCCAGGCGCGCGGCGGCAATCGCTGGGATACGTGCAGCCTGATAGACCTGCTGCAAAGGGCGTGACATGACCTACAAGCTCTACGGCCGGGCTGGCTGGGGGTCGGCCATCGTCGAGGCCCAGCTCGCGTGGTACGGGCTGCCCTTCACCTTCGAGCCGGTCGACGATCTGTTCAAGTCGCCGGACGCGCGCGCCCGGCTCGAGAAGGTCAATCCGCTGGCCCAGGTGCCGACCCTGGTGATGCCCGACGGCAGCGTGATGAGCGAGAGCGCGGCGATCACGCTGCTGCTCGCCGACATCACCGGCAAGGACTCGCTGGTGCCGCCGCCGCAGGCGCCGGAACGGGCGAAGTTCCTGCGCTGGCTGGTGTTCCTGGTGGCCAACGTCTATCCGACCTTCACTTACGCCGACGACCCGTCGCGGTTCGTCGCGGTCGAGGCGGGGCGCGAACCGTTCCGCGCCGCCGTCGACGCCTATGCGCTGCGCCTGTGGCACCAGGTCGATGGCGAGGCGGGAAGCCCGTGGTTCCTGGGCGAGCGCTTCTCCGCCCTCGACATCTACATCGGCATCATGACGCGCTGGCGGCCCAAGCGCGGCTGGTTCGAGAGCGAGGCACCTCACCTGTTCGCCATCGCCCGTCGCATCGACCACGTGCCCGAGCTCGCCGAGGTCTGGAAGCGCAACTTCCCGGCCTGAAACCCGCGAGGGGGAGCAATATCATGGCGTGTGTCGGCATCGTCGGCGGGCTCGGCGTCGGCGCCACGGTCGACTACTACGAACGCATCACTGCGCGGTGCAAAGCGCTGAGCGTGGTGCCCGATCTCGTGTTCGTCCACGCCGACGTCGACAGGGGCCAGGGCTTCGTGCGCGCGGGCCAGCTCGATGCTCTGGCCGATTACCTGCTGGGCTTCATCGAGCGGCTGGCGCGCGCCGGCGCCACGGCCGCGGCGCTGCCCGCCGTGACACCGCACATCTGCATCGACCGCATCGTCGCCCGCTCGGCCCTGCCGATGATCGACATCGTGGCGACGATCGGCGCCGAGCTCGGCGCGCGCCGGCTTCGCCGCGTGGCGCTGTTCGGCACGACCTTCACCATGGAAGGCAGCCTGTGGGGGCAGCTCGCCAGGCATGCTCCCGACGTCGAGATCGTGAAGCCGCAGCCCGACGAGATCGCCTTCGTCGGCAAAGCCTACCAGCGCCTGCTCGACACCCAGCAGGGCGACGACGCGGACACCGCGGGCCTGCGCCGCATCGCGGCCGACCTGCAGCGGCGCGACGGCGTCGAGGCGATCCTGCTCGCCGGCACCGACCTCGCCGTGATCTTCGACGAGGCGAATGCCGGATTCCCCGCGATCGACGTGGCGCGGCTGCATATCGAGGCCATCGTCGACCGGCTGATGAGCCGGTGACGGCGAGATGGAACATCTTCCGGACAGCGGGCGTCTCGCCCGCTCATGATGAAGAGCGGGCGAGACGCCCGCGATCCGGAAGACTAGAACACCTGCCTCACCCCGACGATCTGCGACAGGCAGCGGCCGACATGGTCGGCGACATCGGTGGCGAGGCCTTCGACCTCGATCTCGACCGACAGAAGATCGTCATCGGCCTGGGCGAAGACGCGCGCCGGCACGAGGCCGCGCTTGGCGAGCAGCTCGAGCGCGCGCGGCAGCACGGCGGGCTCGGCGTCGGCTTCGAAGCAGTAGCGGATGGTGGAGTGATTACGCTTGAGCGCCAGAACGGCGGTTGAAGGCGCGGCGGCCATGAAACGACTCCCTTGAGGACAGGCGAACAGCGACGGTCCGGTTTGCAGGGCAAACCGGGGTGCTAATTCGCCGGCCAAGGAGGTCCCGTGGGGCCATCCACGTACTATAGCGTGGCGGCCGGCCTTCTTGCTACCCTCCCGCGTCATACCCATCGGGAAGGAAACATTAATGCGTTCGACACCCATCTATGAGGTGCATGCGATCAAATATGCCCACCTGCCGCGCAAGGCTTGGGAAGTGCAGATCACGCCGGACCCGCACGACGCAGACTTTCCGATGGACTACTTCGTCTGGGTGGCGATCCCGCTCGACGAGAGCGGCAACCGCGCGATCGGCGGCAAGCCGGTGGTCATCGACACCGGCTTCAACGCCCAGGTCGGCCAGAAGCGCGGCCGCGAGGTGAAGACCAATCCGGCCGACCTGCTCGGCCATCTCGACATCGACGCCAGGACTGTCGAGGACGTCGTCATCACCCATCTGCACTACGACCATGTCGGCAACTGGGACCGCTTCCCCAAGGCGCGCTTCCATCTCCAGGACAAGGAGATGCAGTTCGCCACCGGTCGGCACGTCTGCCACGGCCCGTTCCGCCACGCCTTCGAGGTCGAGGACATCGTCGGCATGGTGCGCGCGGTCTATGGCCAGCGCGTGGTATTCCACGACGGCGACGAGGAGATCCAGCCCGGCCTCTCCGTGCACCTGATCGGCGGCCATACGTTGGGCATGCAGTCGGTGCGGGTGATGACACGCAACGGCTGGCTGGTGCTGGCTTCCGACGCCAGCCATTACTACTGGGGCATCCGGGACAGGAAGCTGTTCGCGATCGTCTACTCCGTCGCCGACATGCTGGCGGGCTACGACAAGCTCCAGAAGCTCGCCGACGGCCGCGTCGAGATGGTGATCCCCGGCCACGATGCCGAGGTGATGAAGCGCTTCCCGGTGTCCAAGCCCGGGCTGGAAGGCATCGCAGTCAGGCTGGACTGACGTCTTCCGGACCGCGGGCTTCTCGCCCGCTCAGAGACATGAGGGGGCGAGACGCCCGCGGTCCGATGAGACTACTTCTTCTCGATGTTCCACAGCGCCAGCGACGGCGTGTGCAGGAGGCCCGAGAGGTTGGCGCGGTGCGCGGTCGGCGTGGTGAACTGGCCGAGCGGCACGAAAGTCGGATACTCGAGCAGGCGAAGCTGGACCTGCTCGGCGATCGCCTTCTGTTTGGCCGGATCGGATTCGGTCGCAAAGGCGTCACGCAGTTTCTCGATCGTCTCGTCGCAGGGCCAGCCGAAGGTGGCTTTGTCGCACGAGGCGTTGATGTAGGCGGCCGACACCGGATTGAGGATGTCGGGAGCGCCCCACGACGTGAAGAAGACGCTCCAGCCGCCCTTGTCGAGCGGATCCCTCTTGGCGCGTCGGGTCACCAGGGTCTGCCAGTCCATCGGCTGCAGGTCGACCTTGAGCCCGATCTTCTCGAGCTGGGCCTTTCCAACGGTGGCGAGGTTGTTGTGACCGGCCGTGTCGGTCTGGTGCAGGAGCACCGCAGGCGTGCCGTCGTAACCCGAGGCGGCGAGCAGTTCCTTGGCCTTGGCGACGTTGCCCGTGAGCTTGTCATCCCAGCCCTTGGTCGATTCGAGCGGCGAGCCGCACGGGAACACCGACTTGCACTCGCGATAGAATTCGGAATTGCCGACATTGGCCTCGAGGAACTCCTTTTGCGACAGCGCATAGAGTACGGCCTGGCGCACCTTGGCATTGTCGAACGGCTTGGTGAGCGTGTTGAACCGCATGTCGTACTGGCGGCCCGCCTTGTTGACGATCGTCGTCTTGATGTTCTTTTCCTTGGCCAGCAGCGGCAGCAGGTCGGGGGGTACGATCTCGACCAGGTCGACCTCGCCGCCGAGCAGCGCATTCACCTGGGTCTGCTGGTCTGGAATAGTGATCCATTCGACGCGATCGACTTTGGCGACTTTGCCGCCGGCGAGGCCGGAGGCGGGCTCCGCACGCGGCTTGTACTTCGGATTCTTGACGTAGACCGCCTTCTCGCCCGCCTTCCACTCGTCCTTCTTGAAGATGAACGGGCCCGAGCCGATCGACTCGGTGATCTGGGTGTTGGGATCGGTGCTGGCGACAGCCTTCGGCATCATGAACGGCACGTTCGAGCTCGACTTGCCGAGGGTCTGCAGCACCAGTCCGTAGGGTTGCTTCAGCACCATCTTGATGGTCCTGGCGTCGGGCGCGGAGAGGTCGGCGACGACGCCCATGAGCTTCTGGCCCATCGAATCCTTGGCGCCCCAGCGCTTGATCGAGGCGACGCAATCCTCGGCCGTCACCGGCTTGCCGTCGTGCCATTCCAGCCCGTCGCGCAGGGTGAAGGTCCAGGTGAGCTTGTCGGGCGAGACCTCCCACTTGTCGACCATCTGCGGCTTGACCTCGAGTTTCTCGTCGAGCGCGAACAGCGTGTCGTAGATCATGTAGCCGTGATGGGTGGAGATCAGCGCCGTGGTCCACACCGGATCGACGATCTTGAGATCCGAATGCAACGCCACCCTGAGCGTCTGTTGCGCAGCGGCCGGCGCGGCGAAGGCCAGCGCGGCGGCAAGCGTGAGAACGGCACGACGACTCGGAAACACCATGAAATCCCTCCAGTCCCCCCGGACTGGAGCGACAATAGAGCGATCAGTCGCCTTGCGCGACTGCCAACAGCGCTGCCCAGTCCGTCAACTTCACGCGAGGCCGGCCGAGCGGCGCCCCGGCCGCGATCTCGTGCTTGTCGATGCGGTGCCAGCCGGCGACGTCGATCGCCGCCGGCAGGATGTCGGGACCGCTCTTGGGATCGCGCCCCTCGAGCCACGCCAAGACCTCCTTGGCCACCGCGTGACCCTCAGTCCGATTGGTCGGGATGGTGCCGGTCGGCCCGCGCCGCGCCCAGCCAACGGGGAAGACGCCCTCCTGCCGCGGGAACGCTTCGCCGTCGTAGCCGATGCAGGTCACGACCAGGTCGGCCGGCAGCGTGCCGGCGGTCGCAAGTTCGACCTCGCCCGGCCGGAAGGCGAGCGGCACGGCGTTGAACCGAAAGTGCAGAGTGATCGGCTTCGATCCAGGCTGGTGCGTGGCGAAGCCCTTCAGGATCTCGAGGTTCCTGGCTTTGCGCAGACGCTCGGGGGTTGGGTCGGAGCTTGGTGGTGCGACGTTCAGGTCAGTCGGATCGGTCACCGCCACGACGCGCGCCAGTCGGCCCATCTCGGCGAGCTCGTTGCCGGTGAACGAGGCATGCTCGGGGCCGCGTCGGCCGATGACATGGATGTCGCCGAGCGGTGCGGCGGCAATCGCGGCCGCAGCCTCGGGCACGATGTCGCTCCTGGCCATTTCGTCCGCGCTTTTCGCCAGCACCCGTGCAACGTCGAGCGCGACATTGCCGTTGCCGATCACGGCCACCGATCTGACCTGGGAGAGATCGGGACCAACGCGGAAATCGGGATGACCGTTCAGCCACGCGACGAAGCGCCAGGACCCCCAGACAAGCGGGCCCCACGGCTGCTGCAGATCCTCGCCCGGGATGCCGAGCTTGCGATCGATCGCCCGGCCCGTGGCGACGATCACCGCGTCGTAGGCCTCGCACGCCTCGTCCCACGTGATGTCGCGGCCGACCTCGACATTGCCGGCGAAGCGCACGTCGGGCAGCGCCAGCAGGCGATCGAACTGGCGGACCACCGCCTTGGTGCCCTGATGGTCGGGCGCCACGCCGGCGCGCACCAGGCCGAACGGCGTCGGCAGACGCTCGATGATGTCCACATGCAGATCCGGATTGGCGCGCAACAACCCGTCGACGGCATACAAGCCCGACGGGCCGGCGCCGATGACGGCGACGCGGTAAGTCATGGCGGCCCGCTTAGCATATGATGGCGCCATGTCCAGATACCCACATCTTCGCCAGCTCGGCCGGCCGGCAAAGCTCCCCGAATCGCCGGACAAGGCGGTGCTCGAGACGGTGCCCAATCCAATGCCACGGGAGCTTTATCTCGTGCGCTTCACGGCGCCCGAGTTCACCACCCTCTGCCCGATGACGGGCCAGCCCGACTTCGCCCATCTCGTCATCGACTATGCGCCGCGGGCCAGGCTGATGGAGAGCAAGTCGCTGAAGCTTTTCCTCGGCAGCTTCCGCAACCATGCCGACTTTCACGAGGGCTGCACGCTGGCGATCGGACGGCGCCTCGCCAAGGTTCTGGCGCCGCGCTGGCTGCGCATCGGCGGCTACTGGTATCCGCGCGGCGGCATGCCGATCGACGTGTTCTGGCAGACCGCCGAGCCGCCCAAGGGATTGTGGCTGCCCGACCAGGGCGTGGCGCCGTATCGCGGGCGAGGATGACACGCACTCCGCCCAGGCCCAAACGCCTGCCGCGCCCGGCAACGCCGGTCGAACTGCGCGATGCGATCCGCACCGAGGCCTCGCGGCTGGGCTTCGACGCCATCGGCTTCGCGCCGGCTGCCCTGACGGAGAATGCGCGGCGCCTGCGCCTGCAGCGTCTCACCGACTTCGTCGATGCCGGATGGCAGGGCGACATGGGCTGGCTCGGCGAGCGCACGGCGGCGCGCGGCGATCCGCAGACCTTGTGGCGCGACGCCAGGACGGTGGTATCGCTCGCCGTGAACTACGCCCCCGCGGTCGACCCGCTGGCGGTTCTCGAGTCGCGCGAGCGCGCGGCCATCTCCGTCTACGCCCAGGGGCGCGACTATCACGAGGTCCTGAAGAGCAAGCTCAAGGCGCTCGGGCGATTCATCTGGGACACCTACCAGCACGAGCTGAAGGTCTTCGTCGATACCGCGCCCCTGATGGAAAAGCCCATGGCCGAGGCGGCCGGCCTGGGCTGGCAGGGCAAGCACACCAACCTGGTGTCGCGCCGGTTCGGCTCGTGGCTGTTCCTGGGCGAGATCCTGCTCTCGGTCGAGCTGCCGGCCGACGCGCCCGAGACGGACCATTGTGGCAGCTGCCATGCCTGCCTCGACATCTGCCCGACGCGCGCCTTTCCGGCGCCCTATCGACTGGATGCCCGGCGCTGCATCTCCTACCTGACGATCGAGCACGAAGGCCCGATCGATCGAGAACTGCGCCCGCTGCTCGGCAATCGCATCTATGGCTGCGACGATTGCCTGGCCGTGTGCCCGTGGAACAAGTATGCGCATCTGGCGCGCGAGGCCGCGCTCGCGCCGCGCGCAGCCTTGGACGCGCCGTCGCTCGTCGAGCTGGCGATGCTCGACGACGAGACCTTCCGCCGCCGCTTCGCCGGCACCGCCATCAAGCGCATCGGCCGCGACCGCTTCGTCCGCAACGTCGCCTATGCGCTGGGCAACAGCGCCGCGCCGGCAATCGCCCTGCCGGCGATCGAGCGGCTGCTCGAGGACCCCTCCCCCCTGGTGCGCGGCGCGGCGGTTTGGGCGCTGGCGCGGCTCGCGCCGGATCAGGTTGCCGATCGGCGGCATTCGAGCCACGAGCGGAACCCCGAAGTGCGCGCCGAATGGCTGGCTGCCGCGTGAAGCAGCCTGCGATGAACGGTCTTGCGGCTTCGGCGGACCGGCGCATCATGTCGCCATGAGCCGGAAGAACCGCCGTCCTCTCGCCGACCGCGTCGCCGAGGCTGCCGGGGCCGCCTTGGCCGCCCAGCACTATGTGAGCGCCATCGACGTCCTCGTCCGCATGGGTTGGCTCGATCCGGGAGCGGTCAAGCTCTGGCGGCTCGGGCGGGTCCCCTGCCTCGAGCGCGTCGTCCAGAGCAATCTGCCGCGCATCTCCGAGGCGATGAAGGCCTTCCGGTCGTGGGCCACCGCGAAGGGATTGTTCCCCAGCGAGACCCATTACATTGCGCGCACATCGCAACGCCAGACTCTGCGCTTCAGCCAGAACGGCGACCCGACGATCGAGAGACCCTACAGGACACACTGGGTATCGAAGGTCCTTTCGGAGAGGAAGCGTGAGCGTCTGGCGGAGAAAGCGAGCAAGGCGCCCGAGCTGGTCGTGATCCTGCCCTGGAACAGCGATTGGACCTGTCACCGCTGCGGCAATGGCGGTGGCATGCTGATCATGGAGAATGCCGGACCGGCGTGTTTGCGCTGAATGGGTCTCGATGATCTGGAATTCCTGGCGGCGGGCGATGCGCTGTTGACACGCCGCGTCAAGGCGAAAAGCGCCAAGTGCGCAGTCGTCGTCCGCTTCAGCCGCACCCGCAAGCGCTACGAGCGACAAGGCCTGCTGGTCGATCCGCAGGCCTTGGTGGAGGTTCAGCGTGACCTCGGAGAGCGCGATCGCCCTTGAGGGCGGGTGGCAAAGGGGCGGCTCCCGGTTGTGAGCGACCTCTTCTGGACCGCGGGCATCTTGCCCGCTCAGAATCATGAGCGGCAAGATGCCCGCGGTCCGGATGAGGCCCTCGCCGTCACAAGCGCCAAGCCGACGAGCTGCCAGCTCCGCGCCAGCGGCCAGCAGAGCCAGCAGATCGCGGGCAGCATGTCACCGCCGTTCCCTGAAGAACTCGCGCAACAGCTCCGCTGCCTCGCTCTCGCCGAGACCGGGATAGAGCTCCGGCCGGTGATGGCACGAGGGCTGGTCGAACAGGCGCGGGCCGTGCTCGACGCCGCCACCCTTGGGATCGCCGGCGCCCCAATAAAGTCGCCGGATGCGGGCGAAGGAAATCGCCTGGGCGCACATCGGACAGGGCTCGAGGGTAACGTAGAGATCGCAATCGACCAGGCGCGGCGCGCCGAGCATCGCCGCCGCCCGACGGATTGCCAGCATCTCCGCATGGGCAGTCGGGTCGCGATCCTCCTCGGTCCGATTGCCCGCCTCGGCGAGCACGGCGCCGTCGGGACCGACGATCACGGCGCCGACCGGAACCTCCCCCCGCACAGCGGCTGCACGCGCCGCGGCGAGCGCGCGTTCCATGGGCGACGGTCTTGTCGGGCCGGTCATAAGGAGGAAAATGGCGTCAACACGAGTGGGAGGAGTATGCCATGCGATTCAGCTTCACGCCCGAGCAGGAGGAGTTCCGCGCCGGCCTGCGCCGCGCGCTCGAAGCCCGCTCGCCCACCAAGGAGGTGCGCCGCCTGATGGCGACCGATGCGGGCTGGGAGCGCGACAGCTGGCAGCGGCTAAATACGGAGCTCGGCCTGACGGCGATCCAAATCCCCGAGGAATTTGGCGGCCAAGGCTTCGGCTTCGGTGAGCTCGGCATCGTGCTCGAGGAGATGGGCCGCAGCCTGCTCTGCGCGCCGTTCCTGTCGACGGCGCTGGCCGCCATGGCCATCCAGAACGCCGGCAGCGAGGAGCAGAAGCGCGCCCTGCTGCCGGCCCTCGCCGACGGCAGCAAGACCGCGACGCTCGCGGTCAGCGGCGCCAGTGGACGCAACGACGCCGCCGGCGTGGCGATGACGGCGACGCAATCCGGTGGCGTCTGGCGGCTGGTCGGCACCAAGAGCTTCGTGCTCGACGGTCACACCGCCGATCTGATCGTCGCGCTGGCGCGCCTGGCGGGCACCAAGGGCGAGGACGGCCTGGCCTTCTTCACGGTGCCGGGTGATGCGGCCGGCCTGTCGCGCCAACGACTCGACACGATGGACGAGACCCGCAAGCTCGCGCGCCTGCAGTTCGCCTCGGTCGAGGCCCAACCGCTCGGCGAGCCGGGCAAGGCAGCCGCCGCCTTCGACAGGACGATGCAGCAGGCGGTGATCTGCCTCGCCAACGAGATGGTGGGGGGCGCCGACCGGCTGCGCCAGGACGCGCTCGACTACACCAAGATGCGCATGCAGTTCGGCCGCTCGATCGCCTCCTTCCAGGTCACCAAGCACAAGGCGGCCGACATGCTGGTCGACGTCGAGATGGCGAAGTCGGCGGCCTACTACGCGGCCGCCGCGCTCGACGAAGGCGACGACGAGCTGCCGGCGCTTGCGGCGCTGGCCAAGGCGTCGGCCTCGGAAGCGTACCTGCAGACCGCGATCCATGCCGTGCAGATGCATGGCGGCATCGGCTTCACCTGGGACAACGACACGCATCTCTGGTTCAAGCGGGCCAAGAGCTCGGAGATCCTGTTCGGCGACGCCAACTGGCATCGCGAGCAGATGATGCGGCACTGGAAGCACTGAGGAACAGGACCATGAGCGAACACGACGAAGCCCAGGTCCGCGCCGAGGTCCGCGCGTGGCTGGAAGCCAACTGGAACCCCGAGTACGGGCTGATCGAATGGCGCACCAAGCTGATCGAATCGGGCTGGGGAGCACCGCACTGGCCCAAACAGTGGTACGGCCGCGACCTGCCGGTGGCGATGAACGCCGTGGTGGACGAGGAGTTCGCCCGCGTGGGCGCGGTCGGTGTCGCCAAGGCGGGCATCCGCACGCTCGCCGCCGCGACCATCCTGGCGCACGGCACCGACTTCCATAAGGAGAAGTTCCTGCGCCGGATCCTGACGGGCGAGGACACCTGGTGCCAGCTGTTCTCCGAGCCGGGCAGCGGCTCGGACATGGCGGGCGCCGTGACACGCGCCGACCGGCGCGGCAACCAGTGGGTGATCAACGGCCAGAAAGTGTGGACCACCAGCGCCCACAAGGCGCACTGGGGGCTCTTGCTGGCGCGCGCCAACTGGGACGTGCCCAAGCACAAGGGCCTCGCCTACTTCGTCCTCGACATGAAGCAGCCCGGCGTGCAGGTCCATCCGCTTAAGCAGATGAACGGCCACGCCTCGTTCAACCAGGTGTTCTTCACCGACGCCATCGTCGAGCCCGAGATGATGGTGTGCGACGTGGGCGACGGCTGGACGGTGGCGACCACCACCCTGATGCACGAGCGGCGCGGCGCCGACGGCCTGCGCAGCTGGGCGACCGGTTCGGACCGCAAGGGCCGCATCTACGAGGAGGAACGGGCCGAGGTCGCCACGACCATGGAGCCCTACAAGTGGTACCCGCAGCGCGCCGGCCGCGTCGACTTGGTGCTCGCGCGCGCCCGGGAGACCGGCAAGATCGATGATCCGGTGGTGCGCCAGGAGATCGCCAAGCTGCTCATCATGTCGAAGACGGCCGAATGGACCGCCCGGCGCGCCCGCGCCGCCCAGGAGCAGGGTCGCCCGCAGGGCCCCGAGGGCTCGCTCGGCAAGCTGGTGTCGAGCCACGTCGCTCGCCAGGCGGCGCGCGTCCACACCTACATCACCGGCGCCGACGCCCTGCTGCGCGGCAAGGACAGCCCGATGGAGGGCGTCATCGCCGAGATCCTGGTCTCCGTCCCCGCCACCTCGATCGCCGGCGGCACCGACGAGATCCAGCGCAACATCATCTCCGAGCGCGTGCTCAAGATGCCCAAGGAGCCCAGCGTCGACACCGACAAGCCGTTCCGCGACGTGCCGCGGAACATCGTGTCGACTTCATGATCTTCCGGACCGCGGGCGTCTCGCCTGCTCATGAATCATTGACAATGAGCGGGCGGGACGCCCGCGATCCGGAAGTGCATGAGCGGGCGGGACGCCCGCGATCTGGGAGTGCATGAGCGGGCGGGACGCCCACGGTCCAGAAGAACATGAGCGGGCGGGACGCCCGCGGTCCGGAAGACCATGAGTGGCGCGCGCGGTCCGGCGCGCGTATCTTGAGCGGATGCCTCGTCCCCTCATAGGAGTCACCCTGGATGCGGAAAAGCCGGGGGGCTACTCGAAATTTCCCTGGTATGCGCTGCGCCAGAACTATCTCGACGCGATCGACGCTGCCGGCGGCCTGGCGGTCGCGCTGCCGCACGAGCCCGACCGCGTCGGCGACTATCTCGAGCGCCTCGATGCGCTGGTGGTGACCGGCGGCGCCTTCGACGTCGACCCGTCCTATTATGGCGGCGGACCGGCCCACGCCACCGTCGTCACAAAGGATCGCCGCACCGCCTTCGAGTTCGCCGTCACACGGGGGGCGCTCGACCGCAACATGCCGGTGCTCGGCATCTGCGGCGGCCAGCAGCTGCTGCACGTCGTGCTGGGCGGCAAGCTGATCCAGCACATCCCCGACGCGGTGGCCGACGCGCTGGCGCACGAGCAGCCCAATCCGCGCAACGAGCCGGGCCACCTGGTGACGGTGGCGCGCGGCACCCGGCTGCACGGCATCGTCGGCGCCGACGAGCTCGAGGTGAACAGTGCCCATCACCAGGCGGCGGCCGATTCGCCCGCCGGGATCGTGGTCAACGCCACCGCCCCCGACGGCGTGATCGAGGGCATCGAGGCGCCGCGCTATCGTTTCTGCATCGGCGTGCAGTGGCATCCCGAGTTCCTGATCTCCGAAGGCGATGCCCGGCTGTTTCGCGCCTTCCTGGGGGCGGCCGCGGCGACGTGAGCGAGCCGGAACGAATCGCCAAGCGCCTGGCCCGCGCCGGCCTGTGCTCGCGGCGCGACGCCGAACGCTGGATCGCCGCCGGCCGCGTCAAGGTCGACGGCAAGGTGCTCGAGACGCCCGCCTTCACCGTCACCGATCGCAACGTGATCGAGGTCGACGGCAAGACGCTGCCCGACGCCGACCGCGCCCGCCTGTGGCGCTACCACAAGCCGCCCGGCGAGCTGGTGACGGCGCGCGATCCCGCGGGACGGCGAACCATCTTCGACTCGCTGCCCAAGACCCTGCCGCGCGTGGTCACGGTGGGCCGCCTCGATTTCATGTCGGAGGGCCTGCTGCTGCTGACCAACGATGGCGGCCTGGCGCGCCGGCTGGAGCTGCCGGCCAACGGCTGGATCCGGCGCTATCGCGCGCGCGTGCACGGCACAGTCGATCCGGCGCGGCTTGCCGGGCTGGCCAACGGCATCACCCTCGAGGGCGTGCGCTACGGCGCCATCCAGGCCCGCCTCGAGCGCCAGCAGCGCACCAATGCGTGGCTCGAGATCGCCCTCACCGAAGGCAAGAACCGCGAGGTGCGCCGCGTGCTCGCCCATCTCGACCTGCCGGTGATGCGTTTGATCCGTGTCGCCTTCGGGCCGTTTTACCTGGGTGAGCTCGAACGCGAGCAGGTGGAAGAGGTGCCGCCGCAGGCGCTCGACAATCTGCTGGGCCTCGAGCCGCCGCGGCGCAAGCAGGGCTGGGCGAAACCCAAGGCCGCGACCAAGGCGAAGAAGCGGCGGGCCTGATGCTGCGCGTCATCGGCGGCAAGCATCGCGGCCGGCCTCTGTCGACACCGGAGGGGCAGAGCGTGCGCCCGACCGCGAGCCGCGCCCGCGAATCGCTGTTCAACATCCTGATGCACGCCAGCTGGCGCGGCACATCGCCCCTGATCGACGCGCGCGTGCTCGATGCCTTTGCCGGATCCGGCGCGCTCGGCATCGAGGCGCTGTCCCGAGGCGCGGCCCATGCCACCTTCCTCGACAAGGATGCCGGGGCGATCCGCGCGATCGGCGAGAACCTGCACAAGCTCGGCGAGACCGGCGCCGCCAGGGTCGTGCGTGGCGATGCCACGCGCCCACCGCCGGCGCAGGCTGCCTGCGATCTCGTCTTCCTCGACCCGCCCTATCGCTCGGGCCAGGCCACGCCGGCGCTCGCCGCCCTCGACGCCGCAGGCTGGCTCTCCCCCGGGGCCATCGCCACGATCGAGCTGGCGCACAATGAGGATTTCGAGGCGCCGCCGGGCTTCGAAGCAATCGACGAACGCCGCTATGGTGCGGCAAAGATCGTGATCCTGCGAAAGACGTCATGAGCCTGACCATTCCGCTTTACGTGCTGCGTCACGGCGAGACCGCCTGGAATACCGAGCGGCGCATGCAGGGCCTGCGCGATTCCAAGCTGACCGAGCGCGGACGCCTGCAGGCGGAGGCGATGGGCCGCTCCCTCGGGCGCGAGCTCGAGGGCGCCACGGGGCCGACGGTATTTCTGCGCAGCCCGCTCGGCCGGGCGTGCGAAACCGCCGAGATCATCGGCCGTGAGATCGGCCTCGACGCCGGCCAATGGCGCGACGACCCGCGTCTCGTCGAGCTGGGCTACGGCGACTGGGAAGGCCTCAGCTGGAAGGATATCGAGATCAGCCATCCGACGGCGCTGGCCGACTGGCGCGCCGACCCGCACGGCTACTGCCCGCCCGGTGGCGAGACCCACGCCGAGCTGCGCGCCCGCTCGGCCGCCGTGCTGGCCGAGATCGCCGCCTCCGGCGTGCGCACGGTGATCGTCGGTCACGGCGTCAGCGGTGCCGTCCTGCGCGGCCTCAATCTCGGCCTCGACGCCCGGGCGATGTTCGTCCTGGAGAAGCCGCAGGACGCCTTCTTCCGCCTGCTCGCCGGCCGCGAGGACCGCATCGTCTGCGGATGACTGGTCGAGCCGCCTCGGTCGGCTTCGCTGGCGTGACTGGTCTGGACGCGCTGTGATCTTTCCGTGCAACGCACCAACGTGGTGGGGGCCCCTGGCCCGGAGCGCCAACCAACAAGCTGGGTCTCGACAACGTCCTGATCCTGAGGAGGCCGCGTAGCGGCCTTCTCGAAGGATGGACCGCACAGGATCATCGTGAAACGAGTCGGATCGCAGCGTCGATGGTGTTGCCCACCCTTCGAGACGCCGCGCCGGGCGCGGCTCCTCAGGGTGAGGCCAAAGCGAGCACTCATTGGGGCCGCGGCCCGAGCGCGCAGGCATCTCCAAGCCGTGCAACCGTCGTCGACGAACCTCGTTCTTCCGCCAGCATGCGGCCGGCACGTCCCTTCCCCCTTCTCCTCTTCTTCTTCCTCCTGTCATCGATCTGGTCTGCGGCATCCGGCCAGGGCATGCCGTCGTCCTTCGAGGGCGTCGAGAAGATGGCCGCCAAGCTCGCCGCCGAGCCGTACAAGGAGCCGGCATCGATCGAGGGCGACATGCGGCGTCTCGACTACGACCGCTACCGCGCGCTCAGGGCCAGGCCCGGCAGGGCGCTGTGGCAGGACGTCGAGAGCCCGTTCCGCGTGGAATTCTTTCCGGCCGGCTTCATCTACGAAAAGCCCGTGCAGATCGTCATGGTCGACGGTGACAAGGTCACGCCGCTGGCGATCGGACCCGACCAGTTCGATTTCTCGGACACTGGCCTGAAGGAGCCGCCGCGCAAGCTTGAACTGGCGGGCTTTCGCCTGCTGCATCCACTCAACCGCGCCGACAAGTTCGACGAGGTCGCGGCTTTCCTGGGCGCGAGCTACTTTCGCGCCATCGGGCGAGGCCAGGTCTACGGCAGCTCGGCGCGCGGGCTTGCCATCGACACCGGCATCGGCGGCAAACCCGAGGAGTTCCCGCTGTTCCGCATCTTCTGGCTGCTCAAGCCCGCGCCCGACGCCAAGGAGCTCACGGTGTGGGCGCTGCTCGATTCGCCCGGCGCGGCGGGAGCCTTCTCCTTCACGATCCGGCCGGGCGCCCGCACGGTGATCGAGACAAGGTCCATCCTCTACATGCGCAATGACGTGCAGGTGCTGGGCATCGCGCCGCTCACTTCGATGTACTTCTCCGGCAAGGCGCAGCCGACGCGCGACGACTACCGGCCGGAAATCCACGATGCCGACGGGCTGTACCTGTCGACCGGCAAGGACGAGCGCATCTGGCGGCCGTTGAGCAATCCCGGCGCCTTGGCTGTCTCCGCCTACCAGGATCGCAATCCCAAGGGCTTCGGCCTGATGCAGCGCGAGCGCAATTTCGACCGCTATCAGGACACCGGCACCCAGCTCGAGGCGCGGCCGAGCCTGTGGGTCGAGCCGATGGGCGACTGGGGCGACGGTGAGGTGCGGCTGGTCGAGATCCCTAGCCAGGCGGAAACCAACGACAACATCGCGGCGTTCTGGGTGGCGCGGCAGCCCGCGCGCAAGGGCGATCGCAGGGACTACGCCTACCGGCTGACCTCCCTCACGGACGACACCGCCCTGTCGCCTGCCGGCCGCGTCGTCGCCACCCGCACGGGCCTCGTGCCCTCCGCACCCAAGCAGCGCCGCATGGTGATCGAGTTCGCCGGCGGCAGGCTCGGGGCGTTGGGGCCGCAACAACCGCTGGCGTCCGACGTCGCGCTGACAAACGCCAAGGTCAGCCGGACCTACGTCGAAGCCCTGCCATGGAAAAGAAGCTGGCGCCTGTTCATCGACTTCGAGCCGGAGGGCAAGAATCCGGTCGACATACGCGCCGCGCTGACCTTGCAGGGCGCCCGCCTCACCGAAACCTGGCCCACCCAGTACCGGCCGTGCGGGACGGGCCATGCGGGGACGCTCTTCTGTACCGCGGGCGACACGCCCGCTCACGACCTTGAGCGGGCGAGACGCCCGCGGTCCAGAAGAGCATGCGAATTCGAGCGCAACCGCGGCGTGGCAGCTCGACCGCTTTGCCGGCCGGGCACGCTGGCGGCGTCGGCTGGTGCTCATCCTGGTGCTGGCAACCACCGCTGTCGGGCTCGCTCTGATGTGGCGCATCGTGGCGGCGCGCGGGCCCGACATCCTGAAGCCGATCTTCCTGCCCTGCTTCGCGCTACTCTTCGCCTGGATCGCGCTCTCCTTCTGGAGCGGCTTCCTGGGCTTCCTGCTCGGCCTGTTGCGGCGCCACCCGGTGACCCTGAGGCGGCACGGTCCGGCCGACGGCCCGATCCCGCCGCTCACGGAGCGCACCGCCATCCTGATCCCGGTCTACAACGAGGATGCGGAGGAAGTGTCGGGGCGCATCTCCGTCATGTACCGCTCGCTGCAGGACACGGGCCATCTCGACACGTTCGACTTCTTCATCCTGAGCGACACCAACAAGGCCGATCTGGCGCGCGAGGAGGAGAGCACCTACGCAGGCCTGCGCGAGCGGCTCGACGCCGGCCCGCGCCTGTTCTATCGCCGGCGACCCAGCAACACCGGCAAGAAGGCCGGCAACGTCGCCGAATGGGTCGAGACGCGCGGGCACGCCTACGCCTTCATGATCGTGCTCGACGCCGACAGCCTCCTGCACGGCGACACGATGGTGCGGCTGGCGGCCCTGATGCAGGCCAATCCCCACACCGGCCTCATCCAGACCCACACTGTGCCGGCCGGGCGCGAGACCCTGTTCGCCCGGGCGCTGCAATTCTCCTCCCGGCTCGTCGGCGTTCTGCTGTCGATGGGCTTCAGCTTCTGGCAGACCAGCGAATCGAACTACTTCGGCCACAACGCCATCCTGCGGGTGAAGGCCTTTGCCGAGTGCTGCCGGCTGCCGGTGCTGTCGGGACGGCCGCCGCTGGGCGGCGAGATCCTGAGCCATGACTTCGTCGAGGCGGCCTTCCTGCGCCGCGGCGGCTGGTATTGCTGGATGCTGCCCGAGCTGCGCGGCAGCTACGAGGAGCTGCCGACCAACCTGCTCGACTATGCCGTGCGCGACCGCCGCTGGATGCAGGGCAACCTCCAGCATGCCCGGCTGATCGGCAAGCCCGGCCTGCATCCGATGAGCCGCCTGCATCTCGGCCTGGGCATCTTCGCCTATCTTGCCTCGCCGCTGTGGCTCGCCATGCTGATGCTGAGCTCGGCCATGGTGGTCGACCAGCGGATAACCGGCGACATCTTCTTCGGGCCGACGCGCACGCTCTTTCCCCAATGGCCGCAGTATCACTGGCCGGAGATCCACGGGCTGCTCGGCCTGACGATCGGCCTGCTGCTGGGCCCCAAGCTCCTGGCGCTGATCCTGCGCTTCGGCTCGACGCGCAGCGCGCGCCGCTTCGGCGGCCGCATCGCCCTGATGCTGAGCTTCGTGGCCGAGACCTGCTTTTCCACGCTGCTCGCCCCGGTGATGATGCTGTTCCACACCACCTTCCTGATCCGCATCCTGGCCGGCAGTGCCGTGGGCTGGCCGCCGCAGGCGCGCGGCGATCGCGGCATGGACTGGCGCCAGGCACTCACACGCCACATTGGCCACGTGCTGTTCGGCCTCGCCGCGCTGGTCGCGCTCGGCGCGATCGTGCCCGACTACGTGCCGTGGATCCTTCCCGTGGTCATCGGCTTGCTGTTATCGGTGCCGCTCGCGGTCCTCTCCAGCCGCCGCACCCTGGGCCTCGCGGCGCGACGGCTGCGCCTGTTCCTCACTCCGGAGGAGCGCGCCGAAGCGACCCTCGCGATCAGTCACTAGGACCGCTGCGGCTTTGGGGAGACTGTTTCAGTGGCTGCATATATGCCGCACCTTGACATGCTGCATGCATGATGCGTAGTAGTGCATGCGCGTTGTCCTCGACACGGATGTCGTCATTGCAGGTTTGATAAGCCCGACTGGGGCGAGCCGCCGTCTGCTCGAACTGGCCTTCGAGGATCGCCTTACGCTCTTGGCATCGGTGGCACTGTTCCTGGAATACGAGTCCGTTGCCTTTCGACCGGACATCCTGGCCCTCGCGGCCCTGAACAAGGGAGAGATGACAAATCTCTTTACGGATCTTGCCAGCGCTATCGAGCCGGTCGAGATCCATTTCCTGTGGCGGCCGACACTGGCTGACGCCGCCGACGAAATGGTCCTGGAAGCGGCCGTGAACGGTCAGGCCGACATTCTGGCAACCTTCAATGCAAGACACTTCGCGCCTGCTCACAATCGTTTCAATGAGCTGAAGATTGCCGTACCGCGCGAGGTGCTTCGAGAGATCGAACGGAGACAACGAAGATGACTGTGACCAACAAAGGCAAGGGACGCGTCTCGATCACCCTGCCAATCTCCATAAAGAGGCGGGTGTCGGCACTGGCGCGTGAAGATGGAGTCAGTGAGAGCGCGTGGATGGCCGCGGCGGTTGTCGAAAAGATCGGCAGCCTTTCCGCGGCCGCCTTCTTCCAAGAGCGTGGCGAGCTGAGCAACGCGAAGCGCGGCCTCTCGATCCTGCGCCGCGCCGGCACACAGCCACCCCGGCCTGGTGACGAACGCGGCTAGGTCCAGCTCCAGGATTGGAAGGCGATTCCTCGCAGGTCATTGAAATCGTCTGATGCTATCCCCGCGCCAGCCGGGCCGTGCGGCGGCAGCCGGTGGTTTCGCTGATCACCAGGCCGCCGCCCTCGCTGCGGACGGTGAGCTTGCCCGAACGGCGGTCGGCGGCCTTCACCGAGGCGACGGTGACCAGCGAGAACGACCCCGAGCTCTTGGCGAGGCCGTGGATCTGCCACAGGCTGGGCGTCGGCGCCGGCGGCGGCCCCTTGCGCTGGTTGGGCACGGGGCCGTGCGCGGTGGTGTCGTAGGCCGAGCCGTCGACGAAGCCGTTCTCGATGGTGAGCACGAAATCGAGCGGGGCGTTGCACGAGCCGCCATCGCTCCGGCCGCGCCACTGGCCGTCGAGCGGCGAAACCGGTGCCGCCGTCCCGTCGGGCGAGGTTGCCGCCGGCGGCGCCGTGGCCGGTCGCGTCTGGGCATTGGCCGTGACGGCGCCCGCCAGCAGCAGCACCACGGCAAGAAGGCGCTTCATCGTCTGCCGAACAGGCGCTCGATGTCGGCGAGCTTCAGCTCGACGTAGGTCGGCCGGCCGTGATTGCACTGGCCCGAATGCGGCGTCGCCTCCATCTGGCGCAAGAGTGCGTTCATCTCCTCGACGCTGAGCCGCCGGCCGGCGCGCACCGAGGTGTGGCAGGCAAGCGTGCCGCAGACCTCCTCGACCTTTTCCTTGAGCGACAGGTGGTCACCCAGCTCGGCGAGCTCGTCGGCGAGATCGCGCACCAAGCCCTGGACATCGAGCTCGCCCAGCACGGCAGGTGTCTCGCGCACCACCACGGCGCCGACGCCAAAGGGCTCCAGCACCAGGCCCATGTCGGCGAGCTCGCCCATCCGGCCGGCCAGTCGTCGCACGCCGTCCTCGCCCACCTCGACGACCTCGGGCAGCAGCAGCGCCTGGCGCTTGATGCCGTCGGTCTCGAGCTGGTCCTTCAGGCGCTCGTGCATCAGCCGCTCGTGCGCGGCGTGCTGGTCGACGATCACCACGCCTTCGGCAGTCTGGGCCACGATATAGGTCTCGTGCAGCTGGGCGCGCGCCACGCCCAACGGATAGGCGGCCCCGTTGCCGTTGGCGGCTTGCTCGGCCGCCGGTTCGATCCGCGCCGAGGGCTGTCCGAGCGGCGCCATGAATTGCGCCGCTGCCTCGGCGAGACCGCGCGGCGGCAGGGATACCGACCGGCTGGCGCCCATCGGCAGCGCCAGCGCCTGGCCGGTGTGCGGGCGGAAGGCGCCGAGCGCGGCATCGGCCACCGTCGTGCTGGCGCGATGGCCGGCCGCCGCCAGCGCCGTGCGCAGCGCACCGACGATCAGGCCGCGCACGATGCCGGCGTCGCGGAAACGCACCTCGGTCTTGGCGGGATGGACGTTGACGTCGACCATCCCGGTCGGCGCCTCGAGGAACAGCGCCACCAAGGGATGGCGATCGCGCGCCAGGAAGTCCTGATAGGCGCCGCGCACCGCGCCGACCAGGAGCTTGTCGCGCACCGGCCGGCCATTGACGAACAGGTACTGGTGCTGGCTGGTCGGCCGGTTGAGCGTCGGCAGGCCGGCGAAGCCGGTGAGCCGGAAGCCCTCGCGGTTGGCGTCGATAGCGACCGTGTTGTCGGCAAACTCGCGGCCCATGATGGCGCCGAGACGAGCCAGGCGGCCCGCGTCCCGCCCATTCGCGTCCTTTTTCTCGATCAGCGACGGCGCCGCCGGCGGCAGGTCGATCAGGGTGCGCTCGTCGCTGTCGAGACGGAAACCAATGGCGGGATGGGCCATCGCCAGACGGCGCAGCGCATCGGCAACGTGGCCCGATTCGGTGCGCGGCTCCTTGAGGAACTTCAGCCGCGCCGGCGTGGCGAAGAAGAGATCGCGCACCTCGACCCGCGTGCCGAACGGATGCGCCGCCGGCCGCGGCTCGCCCCTGGCGCCGCCGTCGATCTCCAGGGACCATGCCGTCTCCGCGCCGGCCGGGCGCGAGGTGACCGTCATGCGGCTCACCGAGGCGATCGACGGCAGGGCCTCGCCGCGGAATCCCAGGGTGCGGATGTCGTCAAGATCGTCGTCGGGCAGCTTGGAGGTGCAATGCCGCTCGACCGCGAGCTCGAGCTCGTCGCGGGTCATGCCGACGCCGTCGTCCACCACCGACAGGAAGGTGCGGCCGCCCTCCTTCAGGCTGACGACGATGCGATGCGCGCCGGCGTCGATGGCGTTCTCGACCAGCTCCTTGGCCGCGCTGGCCGGCCGCTCGACCACCTCGCCGGCGGCGATGCGGTTGACCAGGGTCGACGGAAGACGCCTCAGGGCTTGTTGGGGTCGCACACTCATGAAGCGCCGATTTTACGTCCGCCGCCTTGAGGAAAGATACTGGCGAGTGACGATCTTGCTCTCTTCCACAGCCGGCTGGTCGAAGGCGTCGACGCCCCACAACTGTGCGGCGAACATGGTTTCCAGCATGTAATGCATCATCAGGGCGCCCATTACCTTCTCGTCGAGCGTGGCGATCCTGATGACGCGCGTGGGTCGGCCGTTCTTGACCAGGGTCGCCACCGTGGCGTCGGCCTCGGCCAGCAGCAGGTCGCCCATGCGATGGCCCTCCAGGTAGGCCAGCGACGTGTCGCCCGCGACCCTCTGCGGCGAGACCAGGCTGCCCTCCCCGGCCGTGTCCTGGATCAGGAGCGTCAGCATCTTGTCGATCGGCCCACCGAGATAGAGCTGAGTCTGGCTGTGCTGGTCGATCGTGCCCATCGCGCGGACCGGCGTGGTGCCCTTGCCATCCTTGCCGAGGCTCTCGGCCCACAGCTGGCGATACCAGAAGGCAAAGCTGTCGAGGCGATCGACGTAGGGCATCAGCACGGTGACGTTGATGCCACGCTCGTTGGCCAGCCCGACCGACAGCGCCGCGCCGATCGCCGGCGCAAGGCCCGCCATGTCGTTGGCCATCAGCGTCGGGTCGAGCACGCTTGCCGCCCCTTCGCGAATGGCGGCGCAATCGAGACCGGCGATCATCGCCGGCAGCATGCCAACCAGCGACAGCGAGGAGTAGCGCCCGCCGATTTTGGGATCGTGCTCGAGGATGGTGGCGCCGAGCCGCGTCGCCAGCCGGCGCAGCGGATTGTCGGTCGCCTCGGTGATGACGATCAGATGGTCGCCCACCCGGGTCTTGCCGACCTTCGCCTCCACGCCTTCCAGGACGGCGAACAGCTGGACCAGCGTCTCGGGCGTGCCGCCGGATTTCGAGATGGCGATGAAACCGGTGCGCTCGAGCGGCAGGCGCGACAGCAGCTCGGCATAGGTCGCCGGATCGACATTGTCCATGAACCAGAGCTTGGGCCGGCCCGGCGCGGGACCGAAACCCTTGTCGGCCAGCGCGACCAGCGCCTTGCCGCTCATGCTGGAGCCGCCCATGCCCATGACGACGACATGCTCGAAGCGGGCAAAGCGTTCGGCGTGCGGCCGGAGCGCCACGAGATCGTCGCGCCGGGCCGGCAGGTTGAGCAGCGGCAGGGCGCCGTCCTCCTTCCAGCGCCGGATCTTGTCGAGTGCGGCGCCGGCGCGATCGAGCTCGCGCGTCAGCGAGGCACGCGACAACCCCGCCTTGCCGACCGCATCCTCGAGGGCGCCGTCGATGGTCTGCTCGTACAGCATGCGAAACCTCGTCAGGGGTCCGTGACGATTCCTGCAGGCTTGCCGACGACGACGGTGGTCAGGAGCTCGTCGTTCAGCAAACGACGGGCGAGCCGGCGCACATCGTCGATGGTCACCGCCTCGATCAGCCTGTCGCGTCGCGTCAGATGATCGGGCGAGAGGTTGTCGACCTGCATCGACAGCAGCAGGCCGGCGATCGCCGGCGACGAATCGAGCGACAGCGACAGCGCGCCGCCGAGATAGGTCTTGGCATCGGCCAGCTCCCGCTCGGTCGGACCATCGGCCCTGAGACGCGCCAGCACGTTGCGCACTACAGCGAGCGCCTCGGCGATGCGCTCGTTGGCGCTCGCGGTCGAGATCACGATCAGGCCGGCCTTGTGATAGGCGCGCAAGCTGCTCGAGGCGCCATAGGCCAAGCCGCGCTTCTCGCGCACCTCGGTGAATAGCCGCGACTGCTGGCCGCCACCGCCCAGGATGTGGTTGAGGGCGACCGCGGCATACCAGTCGGGGTCGTTACGCAGGACGCCCGGCAGTGCGAGCAGCGCCGTGCTCTGCGGCACCGGCCGCTCGACCACGACGGTGCGCGGCCGAGCGGGCGGCTTCCACTCGGGCAGGGCTGGCGGCAGGGTCCCTGCAGGCAGGCCGCCGAACGCGTGGTCGAGCTGACGGGCCAGATCATAGGACGCGATGTCGCCCACGACGGCGATCACCAAGCCACGCCGTTCCAGCATGGCCGCGGCGCGCTTCTCGAAGTCCTGGGTGGTGAGCTTCCGGAGATCGTCGGCCGTGCCGTCGGGATTGGCCGCGTAGGGATAGGCCTCGAACACGGTCGCCATCAGGGTCCGCGCGGCAACCGACGACGGCCGCTGGCTCGCCTGGTTCAGGCTGGCGATGGTCTGCATGCGCCGCTGTTCGATCATGTCGGGTTCGAAGCGCGCCTGATTGAGCGCGAGGCGCAACAGCTCGAAACCCTCGTCGCGGGTCGCGGTCAGGACGCGCAACGACCCGCCCAGCCGATCGAGCGACGCGCCAAACTTCAGGGAAGCGGCGGCCTCCTCGAGGCTCTGGCGAAACGCCTGGGCACCGAGCCAACCCGCGCCGTCGGTCAACAGCGTGGCCATGAGATTGGTGACGCCCGACTGGCCGGCGGGATCGGAAGCCGTGCCGCCGGGCACCGAGAAAGACACGGACAGCGTCGGCGCGCTCTCGTCCCGCACCAGCCAAACTCTTTGCCCGAGCCGCGTCGTCACCACGTTGATGTCGACCGCGCCGGCCGCCCTCGGCAGCCCCAGCAAGGTCGACGCGAGCGCGGTCCCGAGAAGGCGACGGCGGGTCGTCATCGGCTGGCCGTCATCGGCTTCCTGGGGGCGGCGTGAGCAGCGACGTCACCAGGCGCTGCGGCTGGCACACATGCCGTGCCGCAGCGACCACCTCGTCCGGCCGGACGGCCGAGATGCGCTCCGGCCAGGCGGCGACGTCGGCGACGGTGCTGCCGGTGCTGAGCGCGCCACCGAAGATGCGTGGCCCGCTCTGCAGGGAATCCTGCGAGTAGATCGCCGCGGCGAGCAACTGGTTCTGCGCCCGCTCGAGCTCGTCCGTGCTGACGCCGCCGTCGATCAGCCGGCTGAGCTCGGCCGCCACCGCACTTTCGACATCGGCCATGGTCACCGACGACGCCGGATGGACGCCGACCTCGAAGCTCGCGAGGCCAAGGCTGTTCGGGCGGTAGCCGGCCCACGCCGAGAGCGCCCGCTTGCTGTCGACCACCAGGGCGCGCCACAGTCGGCTGGTCTCGGTGCCGCCCAGCAGCTGGGCCAGCACCTGCAGGGCATAGGCGTATTGCGACTCGCCCTTGCTGAAGGACGGCGCCAGGTAGTGGCGCGACCAGCGCGGCTCGATCACGCGCGGGTCGGCCCGACTGACGGTCTGCGGCAGGTCGGCGGCGCCATGATCGGGACGTCGGCGCGGCGCGACCGGCCGGGCGGGGATCGCCCCGTAATACTTTTCCGCAAGTGCGCGCACCTGCTCGGCAGTGGTGTCGCCGCCGACGATCAGGATCGCGTTGTTGGGCATATAGTGCTGGCGATAGAAATCCCTCAGATCGGCCAGCGTGAGCGCCTCGACATCGGCCACGGTGCCGCTGATCGGCATGCCGTAGGGCTGCCCTCGTCCATACAGCCGCTCGTTCACGACCTCGTCGAGCAGAGCGGACGGCGAATTGTCGATCCGCATGCGCCTTTCCTCGAGCACGACCTGGCGCTCGGGCACCAGCTCCTTCTCGGTCGTGCGCAAGTTGGCCATGCGATCGGCCTCCATGCGCATCACGAGCTCGAGCCGCTCGGGCGAGACGGTCTGGTAGTAGCCGGTCGAATCGTAGGTCGTGTAGGCGTTGTCGCGACCGCCGTTCTTCGACACGACGCGCGAGAATTCCGAGGGCGCCACCGTGTCGGTGCCCTTGAACATCATGTGCTCGAGGAAATGGGCGAGGCCGGTCTTGCCGGGCACCTCGTCGGCGCTGCCGACCTTGTAGACCACGAGCTGGGTGACGATCGGCGCGCGCGACGACGGCAGAACGACCACCTGGAGACCGTTAACCAGGGCGAAGGAATCGACCCGGCGCCGCCCGACGGAGAACAGCTTGGCACTCGCCGGCCACGCCGGCGCCAGCGCCGCGGTAGCGGCGAGACCGCCGAGCAGGGCCCGGCGACCGATCTTGGCGAACGGCGTCAGAAGATGCCTTCGAGGATGCCGCGCTTGCGCCGAGTGATGGTCGGTGTGTTCCCCGTCGCGGGCTGGCCGGCCGCCTGGGCATCGCGGATGCGCTGCTGCTCCTTGGTCGGATCGACGACGACGCCGGCCGGCAGCGGTTCCTGCCAGAAGATCAGACCGTCGATGAAGCCCTTGTCGCTGTCGTTGATCGTCCTGGTGTCCTGGTTGACCCGGCTGCGGATGTTGGGATCGATGCCACCCTGCCCGGCGCGCTGGACCAGCGCCTGCTCCGAGCTGGTTCCACGCGACGCGGGGGCAGCACCGCCGCCGGCGGCGGTGCGCTGCTGCACGCGTCCGGCCAGCGCCGGCGACAGGGCTTCCTTGGCCTGGTCGGCCGGGGTCATCTCCTGCGGCCTGGGCTCGCCCGGCCGCGGCGGGCGCAGCTCGGCATTGGGCGGCATGGTGAGCGGCGAGTGCGACACGATCTTGAACTCGTCGGGCGACACCTTCTTGCCACCGCCAATGTTGGCGAAGGCGTCGCAACCACTCAACGCGAGGCCGCACAGGACGGCTGCAAAAGGCAGGAGACTCGAGGAGGTAAAGGTCGTCCGTTGCATCGTTCGTCCTTCGGATTTCATTTTTTGTCCGTCGATCATGGCCACTTCAGGGCGCGCGCCGCCGGTCGCCGATCAGGGAATCGATGAGCATCAGGCCGACGCCGACAACGATCGCCGAATCGGCGACGTTGAACGCCGGCCAATGCCAGCGTCCGATATGGAAATCGGCGAAATCGAACACCGCTCCCCACCGGGCGCGGTCGATAACATTACCGATGGCGCCCCCCATGACAAGACCGATGCCCCACGCGGTGAGCGCGCGATCGGTTCGTCGCAACCAGACGAAAAGCCCGATGCAGACGGCGATGGCCACCGCCGACAGGACCCAGGGCGGCAGTGCGCCCTCGCCGCCCAGCAGGCCAAAGCTAACCCCCTGGTTCCACACGATGACCAGCCGGAAGAAGCCGTCGATCACCGGCACCACGGCGCCGGCCTGCTTGAGATAGCCGAGCAGCAGCTGCTTGGACGCCTGGTCGGCCACCAGCGTGATCACGACCAGGGCCATCGCCTGGCGGTCGATGGGCCTCATGATGGAGTCCTCCTCCCCAGCGTCGCTGGGGAGGTGTCGCCGTCATACGGCGACGGAGGGGTCATGAGTCCTCGACCACTCAGCTCTGGCGCGATCAGACAAATGAGCGGGCGAGACGCCCGCGGTCCGGAAGAGCATGACCCCTCCGCCCCGTAAGACGGGGCACCCCCCCAGCAAAGCTGGGGAGGAGACCTTGAGAGGCTGTCCCGCATCACGCATCCACCGCGGCTTCGCAGCGGTGGCAGAGCAGGGCGTGCCTGGCGGACTTGCCGACTTCCTCGAGCACCTGCCAGCAGCGCGCGCATTTGTTGCCAAGGGCTAGCGCCGGCTCGACGGCGACGCCGGCCACGTCGGCAAGGGCGAAGGCGCCCGCCGGGGCGGCACCCTCGACCAGCTCGCCGCCCGAGGTGATGCAGATCTCGGCGAGGTCGAGGCCGGCCAGGGCGGTGCGATACTCGGGCGCAACATGGACCCGCGGCGCCGCCTGCAAGCTGGAGCCAATGCGCTTCTCGGCGCGTTCGAGCTCGAGCGCGCCCGTCACCACGCGGCGCAGGTTGCGCACCGTCCGCCACTTCTCACTCAGCGCGGCATTGAGCCAGATGTCGGGGATGGTCGGATAGAGCCGCAGATGCACGCTCTCGCGCTCGCCATCGGGCATGTCGCTGGGTCGCGCCAACCATGCCTCCTCCGCCGTGAAGCAGACGATCGGCGCCAGCCAGGCAGTGAGGAAGGAGAACAGCTCGGCCATCACCGTGCGCGCGGCGCGCCGGCGCAGCGCCGAGGCGGCGTCGCAGTAGATCGCATCCTTGCGGATGTCGAAGTAGAAGGCCGAGAGGTCGACCGCGCAGAAATTGTGCAACTCGGTGGCGATCCTGTGGAAGTCGTAGTCGTCGACTGCCGGCCGGAAGATCGCATCGAGCTCGGCCAGGCGATGCAGCACCCAGCGCTCGAGCTCGGGCATGTCGGCATAGGCCACGGTCTCCGCCGCACTATAGCCGTCGAGGCTGCCCAGCAGGTAGCGCAGCGTATTGCGCAGCCGGCGATACGCTTCGGCCTGGTGCTTCAGGATGTCGGGGCCGATGCGCTGGTCCTCGGTGTAGTCGGTGCCGACCACCCACAGGCGCAGGATGTCGGCGCCGTACTGGTCGCACACCGCTTGCGGCGCAGTGATGTTGCCCAGCGACTTCGACATCTTGCGGCCCTGCTCGTCGAGCGTGAAGCCGTGTGTCAGCACGCCGTCATAGGGTGCGCGGCCGCGCGTGCCGCAGCTCTCGAGCAGCGATGAATGGAACCAGCCGCGATGCTGGTCGGAGCCCTCGAGATAAAGGTCGGCCGGCCATTTGAGGTCGGGATTGCCCTCGAGCGTGAAGACGTGGGTCGAGCCTGAATCGAACCAGACATCGAGGATGTCCTTCACCTGCTCGAAATCCTGCGCCTTGTACTTGTTGCCGAGGAAACGCTCGGGCGGGCTCTCGAACCAGGCATCGGCGCCCTCGCTCCGGAACGCCTCGACGACGCGCCCCATCACCTCGGGATCGCGCAACGGCTCGCCGGTCTGCTTGTCGACGAACACCGCGATCGGCACGCCCCAGGCGCGCTGGCGCGACACGCACCAGTCGGGACGCTGCTCGATCATGCTGCGCAGTCGGTTGTAGCCGGCGCGCGGCACGAACCGGGTGGCGTCGATCGCCGCCAGCGCCTTCTCGCGGAGCGTGCCGCCGATCTCGGCGATCGGCTGGTCCATGGCGATGAACCATTGCGGAGCGTTGCGGAAGATCACCGGCGCCTTGGAGCGCCACGAATGCGGATAGGAATGGGTGATGCGCCCCGACGCCAGGAGCTTGCCGGCCTTGTCGAGCGCCTCGATCACCGCCTTGTTGGCCGGGCCCTTCTTGCCCACCGAGGTATAGACCTGCAGGCCGGCGAACAGCGGCACGTGCGGATAGTAGCTGCCGTCCTCGGCGACCGTGTCGGGGACCTCGACGCCGTGCGCCACGCCGAGGTCGTAGTCGTCGGCGCCATGACCGGGCGCGATGTGCACGTAGCCCGTGCCCGCGTCGGCGGTGACGAAGCCGCCGGGCAGCAGGCGCACGTCGAACTCGTAGCCCTGGCCGCGCAGCGGGTGGCTGGCGAGGAGGCCGTCGAATTCGTCGGCCCCGACATCGCGCACCAGGCGCGGCGTGAACTTGCACTCTTCCGCCACGGCGCCGACCAGCTCGCGCGCCACGATCAGCTTCTCGCCGGCGATGGCACGGCTGCCTTCGCCCACCGCGGCGACCTCAATCAGCGCGTAGGCGATGTCCGGCCCGTAGGCGAGCGCGCGATTGCCAGGGATGGTCCACGGCGTGGTCGTCCAGATCACCACGGCCGCGCCGTCCAGCGCGCCGCCCTTCGACGTCACCACCGGGAAGCGGACATGCACGGTATCCGACGTATGGTCGTGATACTCGATCTCGGCCTCGGCCAGGGCGGTCTTCTCGACCACCGACCAAAGCACCGCCTTGGAGCCCTTGTAGAGGCCGCCATTCATCAGGAACTTGCCGAGCTCGCCCACGATGGTGGCCTCGGAATCGTAGGCCATGGTCGAGTAGTACTTGTCCCAGTCGCCGTCGACGCCGAGCCGCTTGAACTCCTCGCGCTGCACGGTGATCCAATGGTCGGCGAAGGCGCGGCACTGGCGGCGGAACTCGCCGACCGGCACCGTGTCCTTGTCCTGCTTGCGGGCGCGGTACTCCTCCTCGATCTTCCATTCGATCGGCAGGCCGTGGCAGTCCCAACCGGGGACGTAATGGCTGTCCTTGCCCAGCATCTGCTGGGTGCGGCTCACCAGGTCCTTGAGGATCTTGTTGAGCGCATGGCCGATATGGAGGTTGCCGTTGGCATAGGGCGGTCCGTCGTGCAGCACGAACTTCGGCCGCCCCTTGCTCTCGGCGCGCAGCCGGTCATAAAGACCCATCTCGGCCCACCGCTTCAGCAGCTCCGGCTCCTTCTTGGGCAGGCCGGCGCGCATGGGAAAGTCGGTCTTGGGCAGGAAAACGCTGGATTTATAGTCGGTTGTCACGGGCAACTCGATTACGGAAGAGGAGCGTGGAGCGACCGCCGGAAGGCAGTCACAGGAAGGCTGGACGACCCGGCCGCCGTCAGCGGACCGGGCGGATAATTCGCTCCTGCAGGGCCCCGGTAGACATAGGGCCGGCAATCTAGGGACGGGGGTGCGGAGGGTCAAGGCGGCCCGGTTCGAGGCCGAGCCGGCCAGCCGGAGCCGGACCCGGAGCCAAGCCGCCATCGTCAGTACCATCGTCCCGGGGCCGACCTTGACCGGCTCCGGCCCGACTCCCGATAATTCCGCCACTGCCGGACATCGGGCCGGCGATTTTCTCCTCTCACTGGCGGACCGCCTCCGGGCGAACCCAGGCCGCCTGCGCACACGGCAACAACACGAAGACAGCCATGTCCTTCTGGACGGACCTGCGCCTGCCGTCGGAGCACGAGCTCCTCGTAGGCTTCTATGATGTGCGCGGCTATATGCGCTACGCCGAAGCGACCGAGCCGCGGCCGCTGCTCGATCTCATGACCGGCTATTTCGCCTGCACCGGGAAGATTGTCGCCGACGCCGGCGGCCGGCTGATCAAGACATTGGGCGATGCCGGCCTGGTCGCCTTCCCCGCCGACCACACCGACGCTGGCATCCAGGCGGTACGCGCGCTGCAGGCAATCGGCCGCGACTGGCTGGGCGAGCGCGGCTTCAAGACGGCCATTCTCGCCAAGCTGCACATCGGACCTGTCGCAGTCGGCCGCGTCGGCAGCCCGGGCGAGGAGATCATCGACGTGTACGGCCGCACGGTGAATATCGCCGCCGCGCTGCCCAGCACCGGCCTCGCCGTGACCCCGGCGGTGTTCCGCAGCCTGCAGCCCGACACCCGCAAGCTCTTCAAGAAGCACACGCCGCCGATCACCTACATCGACGCCGAGGATCACCGCCCGATGTAGGAGCGCCGGCACTTTCATGCTCTTCTGGACCGTGGCCGTCTCGCCCGCTCATGATGCCATGATGAGCGGGCGAGATCGTTCGACAAGCTCGAGACAGGCACCCGCGGTCCAGAAGAGGAACTCGTGGCAACAATCGAAACCGCGCTGACCCGCCTCCTGGGGATTCGACATCCGATCCTGCTCGCCCCGATGGGCTCAGCCGCCGGCGGCAAGCTGGCGGCGGCCGTGACCCACGCTGGCGGACTCGGCTTGCTCGGATCGGGCTATGCCGACGAAAACGCCATCCGACGCGAGCTCTCCGAAGCAGGCAATGCACGCGTCGGCATCGGCTTCATCTTGTGGGCGCTCGACAAGAACCCGGCGGCCCTTGACGTGGCGCTGGATGCCAGGCCGGCGGCGATCATGCTGTCGTTCGGCGACCCCGCGCCCTACACCGGTCGCATACACGCGACCGGCTGCAAGATCATCTGCCAGGTGCAGACACTCGACCAAGCGAGACAAGCCGCCGACGCCGGTGCCGACGTGATCATCGCCCAGGGGCGCGACGCCGGCGGACATTCCGGGACGACGCGCGGCACCATCGGGCTCGTTCCCGCCGTGGTCGATGCCGTCGGGCCGATCCCCGTGGTCGCGGCGGGCGGTATCGCCGACGGTCGAGGCCTGGCCGCCGCCCTGTCGCTGGGTGCCGCCGGCGTGTCGATGGGGACACGCTTCACCGCGACCCGCGAATCGCTGTGGAGTCAGGCCATGAAGGACAAGACGGTCGCATCGGGCGGCGATCAGACCGCGCAGACCCGCGTCTTCGACATCGTGCGCGCCGCTGCGTGGCCCGCGATCTATCCCGGGCGCGCGTTGCGCAACGACTTCTTCGAGCGGTGGCACGGCAAGGAAGAGGCATTGACTGAGCGGCAGAAGGAGATCGACGCCCGCTACTCGGCCACCGCACCCGATGATCTCAGCCAGCGCGTCGTCTGGGCCGGAGAGAGCGTCGACCTGGTGCGTGACATCCCTTCCGCACGCGATCTGATCGAGCGCATCATCGACGACGCGGCAGCGGTGTTGCAACGTGGCGCGGCGCTGGTGCGCGCGTAAGCCCGGCCGAGGTCCCATGCGGTACAACACGGCGCTCATGCGGACCGCGGGCGTCCCGTCCGCTCATGAGTCATCCATGAAATTTCATGAGCGGGCGGGAGGCCCGCGGTCCGGAAGAACATGAGCGCCACTTTGTTGAGAGTGGGCGTCACGCGCTGGGAGTGCGCCACTCCGACGGCGTTCTTCTTGATGAGTACATATCCCATGAGCGCCATCGGAGTGGCGCGCTCCCAGCAAAGAGGCGATGTCGACGGGAATGTCAGCGCCTATAAGTGGCGCACTCCGGCGCATCTCACAGGGGCCACTCGAACGCTGCTACCCACGACCGTTCCGCAATATCCGCCGCGCCGATTCGCCGTCGGCGGCAATCTGCGCCTTGAGCTGGTCGAGGCCGGCGAACTTCATCTCGGGGCGGATGAAATCGACCAAGGCCACGCGCAGCGTCCTGCCGTAGAGGTCGCCCGCGAAGTCGAACAGGTGGGCCTCGAAATTCTCCTGGATCTTGCCGAACGTGGGGCGGCGGCCGAGATTGGCCACGGCGTCGCGCCACGTCCCGTCGACCAACGCACGGACGGCATAGACGCCGAAGCGCGGCCTGAGATGCTCGCCCAGCGCCACGTTGGCGGTCGGAAAGCCGATGGTGCGGCCGCGCTGGTCGCCCAGCTCGACCGCGCCCTCGATCTCCCAGTCATGGCCCAGCAGCTCGGTTGCCTCGCTCACCCAACCGGCGCGCAGCGACTCGCGGATGCGCGTCGAGGAGTAGATCTCGCCCTCGCGCATCACCGGATCGAGCACGCTGACGCCGAAGCCCTTGGCCATGCCCTGCTTGCGCAGCTTCTCGACATTGCCGCTGCGCCGCGCGCCGAAGGTGAAATCGTAGCCGCACACCACATGGCGCGCGCCCATGCCCTGCAGCAGAACCTCGTCGATGAAGGCATCGGAGGACAGCGCGGCGAACGCCTGGTCGAAGCGCTGCGCCAGCACGGCCTCGACGCCGCACCCTCCGAGCAGGCGCAGCTTGGCCGGCAGCAGGGTCAGGCGGAACGGGCCGGTGTCGGGCACGAAGAAACGACGCGGATGCGGCTCGAAGGTGAGCACCACAAGCGGCACGCCGAGTCGGCGCGCGTGCTCGCCGGCATGCGCCAGCAGGGCCTGGTGGCCGCGATGCACGCCGTCGAAATTGCCCAAGGCCACGACGCCGCCTTGCCAGGCGGCGGGCAGGCTGCGCCAGTCGTCGAACGCCGGGATCATGCCGCGTCGCGCCGTGGCACCAGCACCACCGCCTCGCCGTCGATCACCACCTTGTCGCCGTTCAGGCACTGGGTCTTGAGCGTCACCCGCCGTCGGGTGGTGTCGATGGCGGTGATGGTGGCGATGGCCGTGATGGTCTCGCCGATCAGCACCGGCGCCATGAAGCTGAGACTCTGCGAGATGTAGACCGCGCCCGGGCCGGGCAGCTTGGTGCCGATCACCGTCGAGATGAAGCTCGAGCTCAGCATGCCGTGGGCGATGCGCTGGCCGAAGCGCGTGGTGCGGGCGAAGCCGTCGTGCAGATGGATCGGGTTGGTGTCGCCGGACACACCGGCGAACGCCATGATGTCGGCCTCGGTTACCGTCTTGCCGAACATCGCCGACATGCCCGGCTTCAGATCTTCGAGGAAAAGGCCGTTCATGGCCGCGAAGGCTTTGCTCACAGTCGCTCGATCTCCCCCAATGGCGGGCGCCCTCTTACCACGCAGCGAGGCCTGTGCCACAGTCCGCTGAATGACCGTTCATATGACGTCCGAGCCTCAAATCGTCGCGGCCGCCCTCGCCCGGGCCGCCGGTCGACACTTTGGCGGCGAAGCGACCATCGACAATCTCGGCCAGGAATCGGGCGGAGCCTCGCGCCAGACCTGGAGCTTCGACGCCCGCGTGAACGGCGAACGCCATGGCCTGATCCTGCGGCGCGATCCGCCGCTGCGCGGCCGGCCCGGCGGCGAGCGCTCGAGCTCGCTCGACCGCGCCACCGAGTTCCGCGTCATCGCCGCCGCCTGGAAGGCCGGCGTGCGCGCGCCCGAGGTGCTGTTCGAGATGCAGCCCGAGGACGGGCTGGGCGAGGCCTATGTCATGCGCCGGGTCGGCGGCACGGCGATCGCCCGCAAGCTTCTGCGCGATCCGCCCTACGCCGCGGCGCGCGGCCGCATCACCGGCCAGCTGGGCGAAATCCTGGCGCGCATCCATGCCACCGACCTCGCGACCCTGCCGCCGCTGGTCGCGCGCCAGGCCGCCGACCAGGTCGCCAGCCTGCGCCAGTCGCTCGACCAGCTGGGCACGCCGCAGCCGGTGTTCGAGCTGGCGCTGTCGTGGCTCGACCGGCGCAAGCCTGCGCCGATCGACCGGCCGCTGCTGGTGCATGGCGACTACCGCACCGGCAACTATCTGGTCGACGAGACCGGCGTGACGGCGATCCTCGATTGGGAGGGCGCCCATCTCGGCGATCCGGTCGAGGATCTCGGCTGGCTGTGCGTCAAGAGCTGGCGCTTCGGCGCGGTCGACAAGCCGGCCGGCGGCTTCGGCAGCCGTGCCGAGCTGTGGGCCGCCTACGAGCGTGCCGGCGGCGCCACGGTCGACCCGGCGCGTGCCCATTGGTGGGAAGTCCTGGGCACGGCGCGCTGGGGTATCATCTGCCACAACCAGGCGTGGCGCCATCTTTCCGGCGCGGTGAAATCGATGGAGCTCGCCTCGATCGGCCGCCGCGCCGTCGAGACCGAAGTCGATCTGCTGCAACTCATGAAGGAAGGCGCGTGACATGGTGCAGGCCTGACATGGCGCAAGATCGTCCAACCGCCGCCGAGCTGCTGGCCGCCGTCGCCGACTTCCTCAGGGAGGAGGCAACGCCGGCGCTCGACCGCGCCGAGCCGCGGCTCGGCTTCCAGATGCGCGTCGCCGCCAACTCGCTCGCCATTCTCGAACGCGAGGCGCGTCTCGGCGGCGCCGCCGACGCGCGCGAGCATGCCCGCCTCAGGACGCTGCTGCAGCGCGACGGCGCGCTCGAGGACCTCAACCGCGAGCTCGCCCGCCAACTGCGTACCGGCGAGCGCGACGAGCGCGACACGGAGCTGATGGCGCACCTGGAGGCGACGATCGCCGACAAGATCGCCATCGCCAATCCGAAGTGGCGGTAGCGAGGCGACGTCATGCTCTTCCGGACCGCGGGCGTCCCGCCCGCTCATGATCACGCCCTTCTCGACCGCGAGCGTATCGCTAGTGAAGCCTGATGAGCGGGCGTCCCGCCCGCGGTCCGGAAGAGCATGATCCTTCGGTTGTCACCGAACTATTGACTATGGCGAGGCCTCGCGCGCGCGACTAGAGTCTCCGCATGACAACCATCAATGCCATGTCCGAGGTGGCCGCCCTGATGGGCGACCCGGCGCGTGCCGCCATGCTGTCGCTGCTGATGGACGGCCGCGCCCATACCGCGTCGGAGCTCGCGCTCACTGCCGGCATCACCGCCCAGACCGCGAGCGGACACCTGTCGCGCATGATCGCCGGCAACCTGCTCGCCGCCCGCGCGCAGGGCCGCAACCGCTTCTATCGCCTGGCCTCGCCCGAGGTCGCGCATGCCATCGAATCGCTGATGAACGTCGCCGGCATGCGCGCGCCGCCGGCCTCGGCCAACGCCGCGTGGCGGCGCGATCCCGACCTGCGCTTCTGCCGCACCTGCTACGATCATCTCGCGGGCCAGGTCGGCATTGCCGTGACCGACGCGCTGACGCGGGCCGGCCACATCGAGCCGCAGGGCGCGCGCGACTGGAAGCTCACCGAAGGTGGCGACCTGTTCTGCCGGCGCATCGGCGTCGATGTCGCCGGCGCCCGACGCGCCGGCAGCCGTCACTTCGCGCGTCAGTGCCTCGACTGGAGCGAACGGCGGCCACACATCTCGGGCGCCCTCGGCGCGGCCATCGCCGATACCTTCTTTCGACGCGGCTGGGCCGAGCGATTGCGGCGCAGCCGTACCGTGCGGCTCACAGATTCAGGACGACGCGCCCTCGGCAGCCATTTCGGCGCGGCGCTCTGACGAGCCGACATCGACCAGGCAGAACGAAGCCTGCAGCGCCGATCCGCGGAACGGTTGGTCGCCGCTACCGCGCGGCGCCTGGCCGATCGACCAGCGCGCCGGCCAGTGAAGGCGCTCGGCGCCCCATGGCGATGCGGCACCGAGCGACGACCAGCGCGCGTCAGCGCCGGTGCAGGAGATCACTCCGCCGGGTCCCATGCCGGCGTGCAGGACAAGCCGCACATCGAAGACCGCATCCGGCGCGAGCGCGGGACCGTGCCAGTAGTACGGGCTGCGCCGCGGCTCGCGTCCGATGATCACGGTCAGAAGCTGCTCGGGACCGCCGAGGCCGATCCACAGCGCCGGCAGGAGGCCGGGCTGGAATGCCGACATCAGCGTTTGCGGCGCGCCGTCGCCCGCCGGCGCGGCGCGGCCGACGAACCGAAGTGCGGCGATCCGATTCGCGCAGGGCGCGCCGCCGAAAGGCGCTGCTTGCTCGCCGGTCGCGAGATCCTGCCATCGCTCGATCCCGGGCAGGCGCAACGGCCAATGCAATCGTTCGCGCACATGGCCTTCGGTATCGAGCACCTGGTAACGCAGCCCGCCGGCATCGAGCGCGGCCTGCACGCAATGGAGATACTCGATGCCCTCGGGCATGCGATGGGCCGTCCCCGCACCGGCCGTGCAGACCTGCAGCACGCCGCGATGGACCTGCACGTCGAAGGCCAGGATGTGGCTGCACAGGTAGGCAAGCACGCCGTTGTCGACCAGCGCGTCCCAGAAGTCGCCGGCATGCTCGGGGCCGATCTCGCGCTGATAGGCGCCGGAGAAGCCGTTGACCGGATGCACGGGATGATGGCCGATCACCAGCTTGTGCCGCGCATCGGTGTGCCGGCCGAGCACGTCGCTGAGCCACGCCGTCTCGACACGGCCCTCGCCGCCCAGGCCGGACCATTGCGTGTGGACGAAGACCAGCAACAGATCGCCGCGTCGCACCCAGTAGGAGAGACCTTCCTGGCCAGGCGGTCCGTTGCGCGGCAGATGGCCCAGCATCTCGCGGAACACGGCCTCGCTCATCGTGTCGTAGGTCGTGTGATTGCTGGTGCAGTTCCACAGCGGAATGGCGCTGCGGTCGAGCCAGCCCATCTCGTGCTCCAGCCAGTAGCGCCATTGGGTGCGCAGCTCGTCCGGATCGGCGCTGAGGCCGGCAATCTCGTCGCCGAGGAACAGCACGAACTCCGGTGCCGGTTCGAGGCGGCGGACGATGCCGTTGACCGAGGCGAAGGTCCGCTCGTGCGGCGCCCCGGCAATGCCGGAGCACGAATCGCCGTAGACGACGAAGCGATGGCCGGGCCCCTCGGCGAGGAGGGCGGCGAGCGGCCCGGCGCGAGGCGTCGCGTCCGGCACTGAGGTCAGCCTTGTGGCGGCGGTGATGAAGCGACCGCCGCCTTCTCGTCGCGCACCAGCCGCGCCTTGCCGAAGGCGAGCCCGTCGCCGGAGGGGATCTTGGCGATCTGCGAGGCGCGCAGGAATCGTTCCTCGCCGACCGTCAGGGAGATGTCGGTGAACAGCAGGGAGCGCGTCTGTCGCACCACCTCGGCCCTGCCCTCGACCCAGTCGCCGACCCTGGCGGGGGCCACGAAGTCGAACGTCATGCTGACGGTGGGAAGGAACTTGCGCAGGCCGACGAGCGTGCCGCCTCCCATCGTGCCCACGAGATCCGCCACCGTCATCATCATGCCGCCGTGCAGGCCACCGGCCGGGTTGCACATGTGCTGGTGGACGCGAAAGCCCAGCACGAATTCGTCGCGCGTGCCCTTGGCGCCACGCTTGGCGTAGAGGTTGCCGATATGGCTGTTGAAGGTGGGGTCGGGGCGGTCGCGGTCGAAGTCGATGCGCCGGAATCCCTCCGGCGGGTTGTCGCGAGCCTGGCTGTGGTCGGGCAAATCTAACTCCGGGTCTTGAGCGGTCGCTGGCGGCTCAGCAGGGCGAAGGCGCCGAGCCCCGCCAGCACATCGTGGCGCGGACCATAGAGACGGCCCCGCACCTGCGCCACATGCTCGTCGTGGCCGATCACCTCGGCCTCGGCCTGCAGCCAGTCGCCGACGCGGCCCGGCCCGAGATAATCGATCGACAGGCGGGCGGTGACGGCGCGCCGTTGCAGGACATGCATCACCGTCGAGCCCATCGCCGAATCGAGAAACGCCGCCAGCATGCCGCCATGCACGATGCCCAGCGCATTGGCGTGCTGCGGCCCCGGCAGGAAGCCGCGCACCAGGCGACCATCCTCGATCTTCTCGAACCATGGTCCGTTGACGGCAGCGAAGCCGGTGGCTTCGGTCAACTGGCGAAAACCGTCGGGCGGACCGGACGTTCTTTCACGCATCGAGCTCGGCACCCTCCATCGCGCAGCGTCAGCCATGCCCGCGAATTCTCGACTGGTCCCTTCCCGAGGACCAGCGGGAAATCTTGCGCGCAGGGCGAATCCTCGGACTCTCCGCGATCGTCTCCAGCTGACAACCTCGAGACACGTCGTGAAACGAGTCTCCACCATGCGTCACCGTCGGCAGAGGGATGCTTTCCAGCGCGGCCGTATACAGCCATCCAGCGTCGACACTATAGTCGAGCAGAAGGCGTAGAGAGTGAGGACCTGGGAATGCGACATCTACATGCAATCGGCGGACTCGTGATCCTGTTGGCTGGAGCGGAAGCCGCCATGGCGCAGGAGATCGTGAACTTGAAGGGAACGTGGATCCCTACTCAGGGCGTTCACATCGTCGACGGACCGAGTCGACATCGCGACAGCGGAACCACCGCGGCCGCGGGGGGTGTCGACACGCATCGAACGCACAGCTCGAAGTTCGTCTTCCGTTTCGAGGGGCAAGAAGGCCGCAAATTCTGGGGAGTCCTGTCGTCGGCCAAAGTGTCCGAGAAGTTCATCGGGGCCATATCGGTGGATGGCAAGCGCTTCGTTATCGCGGACCAGGACGGGACGTTCAATGGCACCGTGGTTAACGCCGACACATTGGACTATTGCTATACCCATGTGACTCCGACCGACCGGGCCGTGGCGTGCGGGCTGCTGGTCCGGGAGAAATGACGGGAATCTCCCTCCTATGACGGGCCCTCGCATGGCGGGCCCTCGTATGGCGGGGCCTCGTATGGCGGGCCCTCGTATGGCGAGACAGTTGGTCGCTGGGCACGAGATTGCCAGAGGACCATCCCGAGCACAGCGACCGACCTTCGATCAGTCTTCACGCGAGGTTCGTCAGCAGCGCCAGGCCGTAGCCGACATAGTAGGTGGCGAGCACCGTGATGATGCGGTTCGACCAGGCCCGGAACTGGGTGTCGGAGAGCCGCTCGAGCAGCAGCTTGCCGAGCGACGTGCCGAGCATCGATGCTGCGATCGCCACGCCGAGGAACCACGGCTCGACCGACCCCGACTGCTCGACTAGCAAGCCGAAATAGACCAGCTTCAGGCCGTGGTTGAACAGCTGGCAGGCGGCCTTGGTGGCGATGATCTCCTTCCGGCCGAGGTTTGACCTCAGAAACAGCGTGTCGAGCAGCGGGCCGGTGACGCCGCTGGTCAGCATCAGCATCATGCACACCGCACTGCCGCCCAGCATCTGGCCGGTATCGAGCCGGCGCGGCAGGACACTCTCGGGGATCGTCCGGACGACGAACGGCGAGAGGCCGAGCAACAGCAGCGCCACCGCCTTGTCCGGGACGTAGAGCCAGATCGACCACAAGCCGACCGAGAGCACGCTGCCGACGAGGTTGGCGAGCGTCAGCTTCCAGACGATGTGCTGGCGCCACAACAGGGCGCGCCAGCCGTTGGACGCCATCTGCGTCACCGCATGCAGGACCATGGCCTGCGGCAGCGGCATGACGACCAGTAACACGCCGACCAGGATCAGGCCGCCGGCCATGCCGAAGACCCCCGACAGCAGCGACGTGCAGATCATGAGAAGGGAAAGGCTGAGAGCGAGCGCGACGGACATGGTGGTATCCCCCGAAAGGTGGCTCACCATCGGACTCTGCTATCGACACTTCAAATATATGATAGATGGCAATATGATATCTTCTGAATATGACTCTGACCGCGAGCTCGTGCTCTTCCGGACCGCGGGCGTCTCGCCCGCTCATGCTCATGCTCATGATCATGATCATGAGCGCGCGAGACGCCCGCGGTCCGGAAGAGCATGAGGGAGCCACCCCTTGGAACTGCGCCACCTCCGTTACTTCGTCGCGGTCGCCCAGGAGGGCCACATCACGCGGGCAGCCGAGCGGCTGCACATCGCCCAGCCACCGCTGTCGCAGCAGATCAAGGACCTCGAGCGCGAGATCGGCGCGGCGCTGCTCGTCCGCCATCCGCGCGGCGTGACGCTGACCGACGCCGGGCGCGCCTTCCTCGCCGACGCCGAGGCGGTGCTGGCCTCGGTGGCTCGCGCCGCCGATCACGCACGGCGAACGGCGCGGGGCGAGAGCGGGCGCATCGCCGTCGGCTTCACCACCTCGGCGCCGTTCCATCCCCTGGTGGCGCGCGCCATCCGCGAGTTCCGCGCCAGCCGGCCGAACGTCTCCTTCGTGCTCGAGGAAAGCAGCTCGGGCGATCTCGTGGCCGGCCTGCGCAGCGAGCGACTGGACGTCGCCTTCATCCGCTCCGGCCTCGCCGATCCGGCCGGCCTCGCCGTCCACGCGCTGCTGCAGGAGGACATGATGGCAGCCCTGCCGGTGCGCCATCGCCTGGCGCGCCGCCCGCGACTCGTGCTCAGGGACCTGGCGGAGGAGACCTTCATCCTCTATCGCCGGCCGGATGGGCGCGGCCTCTACGACGTGATCATCGCCGCCTGCGCCGAGGCGGGCTTCAGCCCGCAGGTCGGCCAGGACGCCCCGCGCATCGTGTCGACACTCAATCTCGTCGCCGCCGGGCTCGGCATCACCATCGTTCCGGCCTCGTTGAGCCGCCTGCCGCTTGAAGGCGTGCGCTACCGCCCGCTGGTCGGCAAGCCCGCCCTCAAGGTGCCGCTCAACCTGGCCTGCCGCGCCGACGAACGCTCGGCGGCGACGCTGGGCTTTGTCGATCTCGTGCGCCGGATGGCGTAGCATTTCTCATGCTCCTCCCAAGCTTTGCTGAGGAGGTGTCCGCGTCCTCACGGACGGAGGGGTCATGGCTCATGCGGACCGCGGGCGTCCCGCCCGCTCATGATCGTGTTCTTCCAGACCGCGAGCGTCTCGCTCGCTCATGACTCTGAACGAGCGAGACGCTCGCGGTCCAGAAGACTCAAGCATGAGCGGGCGGGACGCCCGCGGTCCGGAAGACAATGACCCCTCCGTCGCCGTAAGACGGCGACACCTCCCCAGCGAAGCTGACAGCGAAGCTGGGGAGGAAAACCGAGGAGTGCATCCCGATGCGCCGGATCAAGACGATCGGTCATTCCAATCATCCCATCGAGCGCTTCCTCGAGCTGCTCGAGGGCGGCGCCGTCGAAGCGGTGGTCGATGTCCGCTCGGTTCCCTATTCCCGCCGCTTCCCGCAGTTCGGGCGCGAGCGGCTGACGCAGAGCCTGGCGAGCCGTGGCATCCTCTATCGCTACGAGGGCGCTGCACTCGGCGGCAAGCCGAAAGGCGGCGAGAACTACGCGGCGCTCGCCGCCAGGCCGGAGTTCACGGACGCACTGTCGCGCCTGATCGCGGCTGCGGCCGACACCACGCTCGGCCTGATGTGCGCCGAGAAGGATCCGCTCGATTGCCATCGCACCGTCCTGGTCTCGCGCCGCCTGGCCGAGCGCGGCGTGGCCATCGACCACCTGCTGGCCGACGGCGGGCAGATGTCCCACAATTCGATCGAGGAGATCCTGCTCGAGAGCAGCGGCGATGGAACCCCCGATCTCTTCACTTCGTCGGAGGAGCGCGTGGTGCGGCTCGCACGCGCCTACACGCATCGCGAGCAGGCAATGAAGAGCGGCCAGGGCCGTCGCAAATAATCCGGCGCCGCTCGCTTTCGCACAAGCGCCATCTCTGGCACTTTTCTTGCTGCGTTCTTCTCCAGCAGCAGAGGGGTGTTCGCATGTTCCTCAATCGTCGCAAGCTTCTTGCCTCGACGGCCGCGGGCGCCGTTGCGGGCGCGGCCGGGCCGTTCGTCATTCGCGATCTTCATGCGCAGGCCGTCGTCAAGGTTGCCGGCATCCACGACACGTCGGGCGGTCTCGACATCTACGGCAAACAGATGGTCGCCACGATGGATCTGGCAATCAACGAGATCAACGCCCAGGGCGGCGTGCTCGGCCGCAAGATCCAGCTGATCAACTACGATCCGCAGTCGAACATCCAATTCTACACCCAGTACGCCACCGAGGCGGCGACCAAGGAGAAGGTCGCGGTGGTGCATGGCGGCATCACGTCGGCCTCTCGTGAGGCGATCCGGCCGCTGCTCAAGCGCTTCAACACACTCTACTTCTACAACACGCTCTACGAGGGCGGCGTGTGCGACCGCAACATCTTCTGCACCGGCTCGACGCCGGCGCAGACGGTCGAGAAGCTGGTGCCCTACGTGCAGAAGAAGTGGGGCAAGAAGATCTACACCATCGCGGCCGACTACAATTACGGCCAGATAACCGCCAAGTGGGTCAAGAAGTACGCCCAGGACAATGGCGGCGAGGTCGTGCAGACCGACTTCTTCCCGCTCGACGTCACCGACTTCGGGCCGACCATCAAGAAGATCCAGACGGCCAAGCCCGATCTCGTAATGTCGGCGCTGGTCGGCGCGGCGCACATCTCGTTCTACCGGCAATGGGCGGCGGCCGGCATGAACAAGCAGATCCCCCTCGCCTCGACGACGTTCGGCAACGAGATCGTCATCACCACGCCCGAGGAGCACAACGGCTACATCGTGGCGTTCGGCTATCTCGAGGGCATCGAGACGCCGGCCAACAAGAAGTTCGTCGAGATCGTGCACGGCAAGTACGGCATCCCGCACATGACCGAGCTCGCCACCATGACCTATCACGGCGTGCACCTGTGGGCCGACGCGGTGAAGAAGGCGAACAGCCTCGACCGCATGAAGGTGATCGAGGCGCTCGAGGGCGGCGCTTCCTACGACGGACCGGCCGGCAAGACGACGATCGATCCCAAGACCCATCACACCGTCCTCGACGTCTATATCGGCGAGGCGAGGGACAAGAAGTTCGTGGTCGTCGAGAAGTTCCTGCAGCAGACGCCGGCCGACACGGCGGCGGTGTGCGATCTCAAGAAGAACCCGAACGAGAACAAGCAGTATGTGATCGACGTCAAGACGTAAAGTTCACTTCCTCCCCTTCGCGTCATCGCGAAGGGGAAGTGTCCGCGTCATCGCGGACGGAGGGGTCATGCTCATCCTGGATCGCGCGGGCGTGTCGCCCGCTCGAGATCATGAGCATGAGCGGGCGGGACGCCCGCGGTCCGCATAGCTCATGACCCCTCCGTCGCCGTATGACGGCGACACCTCCCCAGCAGAGCTGGGGAAGAAGGTTCAATTCGCAACAGGCGCACCCATTGGACTACGTCGTCATCCTCCTGCTGCAGATCGGCAGCGCCATCGCGGGCCTGGTGCTGCTCAGCATCGGGCTCGCGGTGATCTTCGGCATGATGCGGGTGATCAACCTCGCGCATGGCGAGTTCCTGATGCTGGGCGGCTATGCCGCCATCACCGCGCACAACAAGGGCGTCAACCTCTGGATCGCGATGCTGGTGGTGGCGCCGCTCACCGTCGGCCTCTTCGGCGCGCTGGTCGAGCGGCTGGTGATTCGTCACCTCTACGGCCGACTGATCGACACCATGCTGGCAACCTGGGGGCTGAGCCTCGCCATGATCGGCTTCGTCACCGTGGTGTTCGGCAACACGGTGTCGGGCATCTCCGCGCCGCTCGGCAGCCTGTCGATCGGCGGCTACCGCACCGGCCGCTACGAGGTTTTCCTGATCGGCGTCGCGGCGCTGCTGCTGGTCGCGGGCTGGCTGGTTCTGCGCTACACGCGGCTCGGCCTGATCGCCCGTGGCACCATGCAGAACGCCGCCATGGCGGCGGCGCTGGGAACCAATCCCTCGGCCGTCTATGCCGTGACCTTCGCCGTCGGATCGGCGCTCACCGGCCTCGCCGGCGGCCTGCTGGCGCCGCTGTCGGGCGTGGTGCCGACGATCGGCGCGGCCTACATCGCCAAGGCCTTTATCACGGTGATCAGCGGCGGCGCCGCCATCCTGTCGGGCACGGCCATCGCCTCGGCGCTGCTCGGCGCGATCAACACGCTCACCACCTTCGCCTTCACCTCGGTGCTGGGCGAGGTGGCCCTGCTCGCCGCCGCCGTGGTGCTGCTGCGCCTGCTGCCGCAGGGCATCACCGGCCGCTTCTTCCGGAGAGCCCTGTGAATCGCAGGGCATTCGCATATGGAAAAAAATGCCGTCATCCCGAGCGGAGCCGCCCGAAGGGCGGCGCAGTCGGGGGACCTTTCTTGCCAATGCTGCAAGAAGAAAGGTCCCTCCACTACGCCTCGCTTCGCTCGGCTCCGGTCGGGATGACGCAGTCTCTTGCCATATGCGAATGCTCTGCTGTGATCCCGAAGGGGCCCATGAGTCGGAGGAGCGCGTGAAGCGCTGGGCCTCCCATCTCGGCAACCTCGCCGTGCTGATCGCGGGGCTCGGCGTGCTGTTCGGCCTGCCGGCCCTTGCCGAGACCTACCTGATCATCAACGCGACGATCTTCGCCGCCTTCGCCATCCTCGCCCTCTCGCTGGCGCTGATCTGGGGCTATGCCGGCATCCTGTGCTTCGGCCAGGCCGCCTTCTTCGGCCTGGGCGGCTACACCTACGCCGTCGCCGCCATCAATTTCGGCGAAACCACCGCGGCGGCGGCGCTGGCCGTGCTGCTGCCCACCATCTTCGCCGCGCTGCTCGGTTACTTCATGTTCTGGGGCCGGATCAGCGACGTCTATCTCGGCGTCATCACGCTGACCGTGTCATTGATCCTCTACCGCTTCGTCAACCAGACGGCGGGCGAGCAGTGGAACATCGGCGACGCGCCGCTCGGCGGGTTCAACGGCATCCCGGCGACGCCGATCCTCAACTGGCCGGGTCGGCCGGGCGACCAGCTCGCCCCCGAGGACATCTTCAGCCTGACGGTCGGCATGCTGCTGATCGCCTATTTCGCCTGCAAGATCCTGCTCGCCACGCGCTTCGGCCGCATCATCGTGGCGATCCGCGAGAACGAGACGCGGGCCGAGCTGCTGGGCTACGACGTGCGGCTCTACAAGCTCGCCGTCTTCATGGTCGGCGGCGCGCTCGCCGCCCTGTCGGGCCTGCTGTTCGCCAACTCGGTGTTCGTCAGCCCGACCATGTTCAGCCTGCCGGTGAGCGGGCAGATCATCATCTGGGTGATCATCGGCGGGCTGGGCACGCTGATCGGCCCGCTGATCGGCTGCATCCTGATGCAGGTCCTGACCAACCAGCTCGGCACCTTGAACCAGGTGAAGGGCTTCGCCTGGGTCGATCCCAACCTGGTGCTGGGCGTCCTGCTGGTTGTCTTCGTGCTGCTGGTGCCGCGCGGCCTGACCGGGCTCGCCACCGACGCCTGGCGGCGCCTGGCCGGCCTCGCCGGGCGCCAGCCGCCGCCGGCGGCGCAGCCGGCGCAGGAACGGGCCTCCAACCCATGAGCGAGCCGCTCCTGCAGACTCGCGGCCTCACCATGCGCTTCGGTGGCGTGGTCGCTGTCGACGGCGTCGACTTCGCCCTGCAGGAAGCCGAGCTGCGCTGCGTCATCGGCCCCAACGGCGCGGGCAAGAGCACTTTCTTCAAGTGCCTGACCGGCCAGCTGCGGCCGAGCGCCGGCGACGTGCTGTTCCGCGGCGCGCCGATCGCCGGCATCGGCAGCCATGCCATCGCCCGCCTGGGAGTCGGCATCAAGACCCAGGTGCCCAACGTGTTCGATGGTCTCTCGGCGCGCGACAACATATGGACGGCGGCGGCGCGGGTGGCGCCCGGCCGCATCGCCGACCAGCGCACCGATCAGGCCATGGAGCGGGTCGGCATCGCGGGCATCGCCGACCGCATCGTCGGCCAGCTCGCCCACGGCCAGCGCCAGCTGGTCGAGCTTGCCATGGTGATCGCGCCCGAGCCCGACCTGATCCTGCTCGACGAGCCCGCCGCCGGCATGACCGACGAGGAGGTCGACCGCCTGGTCGGCCTGATCGGCGAGCTCAACCGGCGCCATGCCCTGGTCGTGGTCGAGCACGACATGCAGTTCATCCGCCGCATCGCTCGCACCGTCACCGTGTTCCACCAGGGCGCCGTCCTGATCGAAGGCGACGTCGCGCGGATCATGACCGACGAGCGCGTGCGCGACGTGTATCTGGGCAAGCAGGCGGCGTGATGGCGTCGACGTCATCACTCAAGCGCTCCTCCCCACGCTTCGCGTGGGGAGGCGTCGCCGTCATACGGCGACGGAGGGGTCATGGCTGGGAGCGCGCCACTAAGCGCGCCACTCCAGTGGCGCTCTTCTTGTGGATCACACACCCCATGAGCGCCACGGGAGTGGCGCGCTCCCAGCCATGAGACTCATGACCCCTCCGCCCCGTATGACGGGGCACCTCCCCAGCGGAGCTGGGCAGGAGAAGAGACGCCCATGACCGCCCTCTTGGAAATCCACGGCCTCGCTTCGGGCTATCAGAAGATCCCGATCATCCAGGGCGTCAGCCTCGAGGTCGCGGCCGGCGAGTTCGTCGGCATCCTGGGGCACAACGGCATGGGCAAGACCACGCTGCTCCGGACCGTGGTCGGGCAGATTCCGGCGACTGCCGGCACGATCCGCTTCGACGGCCAGGCGATCGAGGGCCTGCCGTCGCATCGCCGCGCCCGGCTCGGCATCGGCTACGTGCCGCAAGGGCGGCAGATCTTTCCCGGGCTGTCGGCGCTCGACAACCTGCGCATAGGCGCGGCCAGCGCCGGCCTGGGCGACGAGGGGCTCGACGAGGTGATCGAGGCGCTGCCGCGCCTGAAGCCGATCCTGGGCCGCGCCGGCGGCGTGCTGTCGGGCGGCGAGCAGCAGATCCTGGCGCTCGCCCGCTGCCTGTGCGGCCAACCAAAGCTCATCCTGCTCGACGAGCCGACCGAGGGCATCCAACCCTCGATCATCGACGAGATCATCGACATCCTGCTGAGCCTCAAGGGCAAGCGCGGCCTCACCATCGTGCTGGTCGAGCAGAACCTCGAGTTCATCCGCCGGCTGTCCGACCGCGTGCTGATCATCCAGAAGGGCCGCATGACCGGCGAGATCCCGCCCGACCATCTGGGCGATGATGCACTCGTCGCCGAGTTCGTCGGCATGAGCACCCGCTAGCCTCAACACCCAGGAGGGAGGAGTCCCATGGCAAGCGTCAAACTGCCGACACCCGCCGAGCTGTCCAAGGTCGGCGCCGATCTCGGCATGAACCTGTCCGAGGCAGACGTCGCGTTCTTCCTCGAGACGATGGGCGGCAACGTCGCGGCCTACAACCTGCTCGAATCGCTGCCCGACAATCTGCCCCTGGTGAAGTACCCGCGCACGCCCGGCTACCGGCCGGAGGGCGAGGAGAACAAGTACAATCTCTGGTCCTGCAAGAGCGAGATCAAGGGTGCCTCGCGCGGCAAGCTCAAGGGCAAGCGTGCCGTCCTCAAGGACAATGTCTGCGTCGCCGGCCTGCCGATGATGAACGGCGCCTCGACGCTCGAAGGCTACGTGCCCGACGTCGATGCCACCGTGGTGACCCGCCTGCTCGACGCCGGCGCCACCGTGCTGGGCAAGGTCCATTGCGAGTATTTCTGCTTCTCGGGCGGCAGCCACACCTCCTCGCCGGGACCAGTCCACAATCCGCGCAAGCCCGGCTACTCGGCCGGCGGTTCGTCGTCGGGCAGCGCCGCCGCCATCGTCGCCGGCGAGGCCGACCTGGCGATCGGCGGCGACCAGGGCGGCTCGATCCGCATCCCGTCGGCCTATTGCGGCATCGTCGGGCTGAAGCCGACCTGGGGCCTGGTGCCCTACACCGGCATCATGCCGATCGAGCTCACACTCGATCACACTGGGCCGATGACCGGCACGGTCGCCGACAACGCGCTGATGCTCGAGGTCATCGCCGGGCCCGACGGGCTCGACCCGCGGCAGATGGGCTGCACCGTCGATGCCTACACCAAAGCGCTGGGCGGCAGCGCCGCCGGACTCAAGATCGGCATCGTCAAGGAAGGCTTCGGTCATCCGCAATCGGAGAAGGTGGTCGACGACCTGGTGAAGGGAGCGGCTGCACGCTTCACCAAGCTCGGCGCCACGGTCGAGGAGATCTCGATCCCGTGGCATCTCACCGGCATGGCGGTGTGGTCGGCAATCGCCCTCGAGGGCGCCACTTGGCAGATGATGCTGGGCAACGGCTACGGCTTCAACTGGAAGGGCCTCTATGTCACCAGCCTGGTCGACGCGCATTCGGCCTGGCGCCAGCGCGCCGACGAGCTGTCGGACACGCTCAAGACCACGATCCTGTTCGGCAAGTACGCACTCGACAAGTATCGCGGCCACTACTATGCCAAGGCGCAGAACCTGGCGCGCAGGCTGCGCGCCGCCTACGACACGGCTCTCGCCAACTACGACCTGCTGCTGATGCCGACCCTGCCGCTGCGTGCCACAAAGATTCCCGATCCGGCCGGCCCGCGCATGGACGCCATCAGTCGCGCCTTCGAGATGCTGCCCAACACAGCGCCGTTCGACGTCACCGGCCATCCGGCGATCACCCTGCCCTGCGGCATGAGCGAGGGTCTGCCCGCCGGCATGATGCTGGTCGGCAAGCACTGGAACGAGTCGACGATCTACCGCGCCGCCGACGCCTTCGAGACGAGCCACGACTGGAAATCGATCACGGTTTAGGCAACTCCGAGAACCAATGCTCGCGCCGGGCCACGAAATCGCTATAAGGTGGTCATGGCACAGCAGGTTTTCGGCAAGCACATGGTCTGGACGGTCGCTCCCGGCGGTACGGCGGAGGTGGGCTTGGGCTATTCGAGCCTGGCAGAGGCACAAGCGGAGGCCGTGAAGCTCGGCGAACGTGGCTACAAGATCCTGCGGATCGTCCCGACGGCACTGCCCAAGCCGAACTCATGAGCCGCGCGCTGCGCCGGCGCCCCACGACCGCCTCCGCCCAGGCTGCTCTAGAATTTTCAGTGTCTGGAGCACGACGATCCACTCGCGCGATTGCAGCCGAGCAGAACGTGCTCCAGAAGCCATGGTCGGCATACGCCGAACCAGGCGTTGGGTGACTGGACACGATTGCTCGCGGCATGCATCCTGCATCGAGCATTCCAGAGCCAACAGGGGAAGGCGAAGGGTCATGCTGCAGCGCTTACTGACGGGGGTCGCGTTGGCGACGGCGATTGCATCCGCAGCCATCGCGCAGGATCTGCCCAAAAGCCAATTCAAGGTGATTGGCCTCAACAGCCCGACGCCGGTGTCGATCCACGACGAGATACCATTCTGGCGCAAGACCATTCCCGAGGCGTCGAGGGGCGCGATCACCGCCGACATCACGCCGCTCGACCAGATGGGCATCGACGACAAGACCATGCTGCGCCTGCTGAAGCTCGGCGTCATGGACTTCGCGGCGATGGACATCTCCAAGATGGCCGGCGACGACCCGCGCTTCGAAGCCTGCGACCTCGCTGGCCTGACGCTCGATCCCGACAAGGCGCGCGCCGCCTGTGCCGCCTATCGCGACGTTATCGATCGCCAGATGCAGAAGAACTGGAATGCCAAGCTGCTCGCATACGGCGGCAACACGCCCCAGGTGTTCTGGTGCCGCGACGTGATAGGCGGGCTCGACTCCCTGAAGGGCAAGAAGGTGCGCGTGTTCAACAACACCATGCGCGATTTCCTGGCCGGCCTCGGCGCGACATCCGTCAGCATGGCCTTCGCCGAGGTCGTGCCGGCCCTGAACAACGGCGTCGTCGATTGCGGCGTCACCGGCAGCCTGTCGGGCAACACCGCCGGCTGGACTGAGGTGACGAAGTCGATCTACCCGATGTCGCTCGGCTGGAGCATCAACGTGCTGGCGGTCAACCTCGCCAGCTGGAAGCGCCTCGATCCCAAGACTCAGGCTTTCCTGCTCGAGCAGTTCAAGACCTACGAAGACAAGATGTGGCGGACCATCAAGACCACCACGGCCGAGGCCGAGAACTGCAACACCGGCAAGCAGCCCTGCACGATGGGCAAGCTCGCCAAGACCACCATCGTGCCGGTCAAGACCGAGGAAGCGGCCACCCACAAGAAGCTGGTCGAGGGCGCCGTGCTGGCCGGCTGGGCCAAGCGCTGCGGCGCTGCCTGCGCCAAGGAGTGGAACGACACGGTCGGCAAGGCACTCGATCTCAAGGCGCCGACGCCCTAGCCTCGCTTTGGAAGCGAAACAGCAGTTGACCGTGTCGCCAGGGAACGAACGACCGTGAGCGGCGTGCGGCGCATCGCCCGGTGGGGTCTGTGGTTCGGCGGCTCGCTGGTCCTGTTGTCCGCGTTCCTGATCGGCATCGACGTGCTCCTGCGCAAGTTCCTCGCCCTGTCGATCGGTGGCGCGGACGAGTTGGCGGGCTACGCCCTGGCGATCGGCACAGCGTGGGGACTGGGTGCGGCTCTGCTCGACCGGGCGCACATCCGCATCGATTCGCTGTACGTGCTGTTCGCCCAGAAGGTTCGCTTGTCCCTCGACCTCGCGGCCATGGTCATGCTGCTCGGCTTCTTCGCCCTGGTGCTGTGGCACGGCTGGGGCGTCCTGGCGCAATCCTGGACCTCTGACTCGCGCAGCCAGTCGGCATTGGAGACGCCGACGGTGATTCCGCTCAGCCTGTGGATCGCGGGTCTCGTGGCGTTCATCGCCGTGGGTGTTGCGCTACTGGTGCAGGCGTTCCGGCTGATGGCGGCCGGGGACCTGTCGGGCGCCGCCCGCCTGATCAGCACCCGGTCGGCGGAGGAAGAGGTCGAGGACGAGATCCGCGACCTCCAGCAGCGCCAGGCCCGCGAGAGCGGCGGCTAACCCCGTGCTCGGCATCACGCTCGCGATCCTGATCGGCCTGCTCGCCCTCGCCGTGCCGGTGGCCGCCGGGCTGGGCGTGCTCGGCCTCACGCTGTCGGCGATCTACTCGAAGCTGCCGCTGTCGCTGGCCATGGGCGAGATCGCCTGGGGGACGTCGAACAACTTCCTGCTGGTGGCGATCCCGTTCTTCGTGCTGCTGGGCGAGATCCTGCTGCGCTCGGGTATGGCCGAGCGCATGTACAACGCCCTGGTGCTGTGGGTGCCGTGGCTGCCCGGCGGGCTGATGCATTCCAACATCGCCGCCTGCGCCATGTTCGCCGCGACCTCGGGCTCGAGTGTGGCGACCGCGGCGACCATCGGCACCGTGGCGCTCGGCGAGGTGGAGAAGCGCGGCTATTCCGAACGGCTGTTCCTCGGCACCATCGCCGCCGGCGGCACGCTCGGCATCCTCATCCCGCCGTCGATCAACATGATCGTCTACGGCGTGCTGACGGACACCTCGATCCCCAAGCTCTATCTCGCGGGTTTCGTTCCCGGCCTCGTCCTCGCTGCGCTGTTCAGCCTGACGGTGGTGGTGATCTGCGTGGCGCGGCCCAGGCTCGGCGGCGCGCCAACGTCGGCGACTTGGCAGCAGCGCCTGGCCGCTTTGCCGGATCTGTTGCCGCCTCTCATCATCTTCCTGGCAGTGATCGGCTCGATCTATGCCGGATGGGCGACCGCCACGGAGTCGGCAGCGCTTGGCGTCATCGCTGCCGTCGCCATTGCCGCCTGGCACCGTCGGCTCACCCTGCATACCCTGCTCAACGCCTTCGAGGGCACGATGCGCACGACCGCCATGATCATGGCGATCCTGCTCGCCGCGTATTTCCTCAACTTCGTCATCACCTCGATCGGCCTCACCGGCCGTGTCAACGGCTTCATCACCAGCCTCGGACTCGGCAAGCTCGAGCTGCTGGTCGTCGTGGTGATCTTCTATTTCATCCTCGGCATGTTCATGGAAACGCTGTCGATGATGGTGGCGACCGTGCCGATCATCGCCCCGATCATGTTCAAGGCCGGCTACGACCCGGTGTGGTTCGGCATCGTCATCATCATCCTCATGGAGCTGGCGATGATCACGCCGCCGGTCGGCATCAACCTCTACGTCGTCCAGGGACTGCGCAAGCGCGGCCGCATCGACGACGTGATCATCGGCGCCGCGCCCTTCGTCCTCACCATGATGCTGATGCTGGTGGTGCTGTCGGTGTGGCCGGAAATCGCCCAATGGCTGCCGGCCATGGCGGCGACGTGATGCGCTCCTGAGCGGCGTATATGAATGCGCCACGAACGATCGGCTGCCGCGTCTCGAAGCTCGATGGCGCCCGAATCTTCGACATCTACGAAGGCACCGGCGAGAATCGCCACTTGATCGCAGCGCGCTGGCACCTCGGCTGTTCCGCCACGGAGCTTGCCTGGGCCACCTCTCGCGCACTATCACGGACAGGCGGAACACCTCTCCGTACCGCCTGAACGGGCTTTTGCCCGAACAGCGCGCATGGGCGATGGCCTGCTCCCACAAGGCAGCGCAGAATGGCGGCGGATGGCACAAGAACAGCACGGCGTTGCGCGCAATGCCGGGGGACCGCAAGTGGCGTACGAGGCCGACGTCGTCGTGGTCGGCGCCGGCCCGGGCGGATTTGCGGCGGCGTTGCAGGCGGCGCGCATGGGCGTTCGCGTGCTGGTGGTCGAGAAGCTCGACATGCCCGGCGGCGTGCACACGTCCGGGCTCCAGGGCTCGGCCGGCGCCGGCGTCGGCGGCATCCACAGCGAGCTCATGGAGCGGTTCGCCGCCGAGGGCTACGTCTTCACCGCCAGCCAGGACAGCCATCCGGACTGGGCCGGCAACCCGGTCTCGCACTACGAGCAGCTGAAGAAGGCCGGGGACCCGTTCGCCCGCATGACCTTCAATCCGGAAGGCGCCGGCTGCGTCATGGCGCAGATGCTGCACGAGGCCGGCGCCCGTGTTCTGTACGACACCCGCTTCGTCGGCTGTATCGTCGATGACGGCCCAGGCGACAGCACGATCAAGGCGATCATCGTGGAGAACGCCAGCGGCCGTCAGGCGATCGTCGGGCGCCTCTTCATCGACGGCTCCGGCACCGCCGAGCTGGTCGCGAAGGCGGGAGCGCCGTTCGTCCGGGGCGGCGGCCCGCAGCCGGCCACCGCCGACTGGGACGGCATCGACCGGCCCGTCCCCGGCGGCCTGCTGTGGACCATGAGCGGGATCGACTTCGCCGCCCTGGCGCGTCACCAGCAGCACGCCAAGGATCCCATGCTGCACAAGGCGATGGCCGAAGCGCGCGTGGCCGGCGATCTGCCGGCGGGCCTCTACAGGCCACGCATGGGCGGCAAGGGCGTCTACGGGTCGATGTATATCGGCCATCCCACGATCGACATGAGCCCGATCTCCACCGACGGCACCTACGTGCTGTGGCAGAACGTGCCCTACGAGATGGCTCTGCACATGGACGAGAATGCCGAGGACAACAGCACGGCGATCCGCCTGCTCCGCGGCTTCATCAATGCCGAGGCGCAGTTCCTGAAGAAGTACGTCCCGGGCTTCGAGAAGGCGGCGATCGCCTCGATCGGCCGCTATGTCGGCGTGCGCGACGGCCGGCACCCGATCGGCGAGCACGTCCTCTGCCTGGAGGACGTGCGCGCCGGCCGGCGCTTCCGCGACGCGGTGACCCGCCCCATGACCAAAGTGTTCTTCTGGGACAACCACAAGGCCTACGAGTTCGAGGTGCCGTTTCGATGCTTCCTGCCGAAGAAGATCGACAACATGATCCTGACAGGCGCCTCGCTGTCCTTCACTTACCAGAGCCTGTTCATGGTGATGCGCAATTTCCCCTGGGTCACGCAGACCGGGGAGATCGCCGGCTTCGCCGCCGCCCGCTGCATCGAGAAGAAGGTGGGACCGAAGGAGCTGGCGTGGACGGCGCCGTATTTCTAGCGGGATAGGAGAAGCCCGATGCCGACCCGTCTGATGATCCTGAACGGCCCGAACCTCAACCTGCTGGGCATCCGCGAGCCGCACATCTACGGCCGCACGACCCTGGCGGAGATCGAGGCCGCCTGCCGCGCCTGCGCCAGCTTGCTCGACGTGTCGCTGGCCTTTCATCAATCCAACCACGAAGGGCAGATCGTCGATCTCATCCAGGCAGCACGGACCGAGGCGGACGCGCTCATCATCAACCCGGCGGCGCTCTCCTTCACGTCGATCTCGATCATCGACGCGCTGAAGGTGTTCGAGGGCCCGATCATCGAGCTGCACGTCTCCAACATCCACGCCCGCGACGAGCTGCATCGCCATTCCAAGACCTCGACCGCGGCCACGGCGGTGATCTGCGGGCTCGGTCCCTACGGCTACATCGCCGCCATGCTGGCGGCCGTGCAACGGCTGGGCAAGGTGCCCGACACGCTGCCGCCGGTGCTGCGCAACACGCCCGGATGACGCCAGCAAGAACTCGATCACGCGAAGCCCTCGCTGACGATGATCGCCACGATCTGCATCTGGTCGGACATCGTGATGGCGCCGCTGTAATGGTTGGGGTGATCTCATCGCTGGGAGCGCGCCACTCCGAAGGCGCTCATGGGCTGTGTAATCATCGTGAAGAGCGCCATCGGAGTGGCGCGCTCCCAGCGCATGACCATCAAAGATGGCACTTATGAGTGGCGCGCCCCCAGCGAAAGACTGACGTCCGGAGCGCAGCAAGGAGCTTTGAAGGGCTCAGCTACAGGCTGATCACGATGTTGCCGCCCTCGTCGCGCTCGGCGCGGGTGCCGGGCGGAACGACGCAGGTGGCGTCGTATTCCTCGATGATCAGCGGGCCTGCGCGGCTCGCAGCAAGGTCGGCGCGGCCCAGCACGGGCGTGTCGAGCCAGCCGTGCCTGTCGCCGAACCACGCCTTGCGCGAAGACGGCTTCGCGGCGGCCACGCGGCTCGGTGCGGCGCGCTGCAGGGCGCTGCCGTCGTCGCGCAGGCCGGCGCCGACCAGCTGGATGGCCACCAGCTCGACCGGCTCCTCGGGGCCGGCGCGATGGCCATAGGTGCGCTCGTGCTCGGCGCCGAACGCCTCCTCGAGATGCTTCAGCATGGCGGCGTCGATCGGGCCGTCAGGCACCGCCACCGTGAGCTCGTAGCTCTGGCCCTTGTAGTGCAGCGCCGCCGAGCGGCTGAGCCGCGCCGCCGCCCCGGTAAACCCCTCGGCGGCAAGCTGCCCGCTTGCCTGGCGCGCCATCTCCCGCCACGCCGCATCGATCTCCGCTGCATCCGACTGGCGCAGCAGGCGGCGGAAGGTCCGGGCATAGTGATGCTCGACGTCGGCGTAGAGCAGGCCGAAGGAGGAGAACAGCCCGGCCGACGGCGGCACCACCACGCGGTCGATGCCGAGCTCGGCCGCCATGCCGGCGGCGAACAAAGGGCCGTTGCCGCCGAAGGCGAACAGCGAGAACTCGCGCGGATCGCGGCCGCGCTCGGTCGACACCGCCTTGATGGCGCGGATCATGTTGGAGGCGACGATCAGGTGCGCGCCGTAGGCCGCGCGCTCGACCGGCATCCCGAGCGGGCCGGCGATTTTCTCGGCGAAGGCCAACCGCGCCTTCCCGGCGTCGAGCTTCAGCGCGCCGCCCACCAGGTGCGCGGGGTTGATGTAGCCCAGCAACACGTTGGCGTCGGTGATGGTGGGCACCGTGCCGCCCAGGCCGTAGCACACGGGCCCGGGCACGGCGCCGGCGCTCTCCGGCCCGGCCTGCAGCGCGCCGCCGGCATCGATCCAGACATGCGAGCCGCCGCCCGCCCCCACCTCGGCAAGATCGATCGCCGGCACCTTGAGCGTATAGCCGGCGCCGGTCAGCAGCCGCGAGCCGATCATGATACCCGCGCCGACGGCATATTCCTGGGCGCGCGCCACCTGGCCGTCCTCGACCATCGAGGCCTTGGCGGTCGTGCCGCCCATGTCGAAGGTGATGATCTTGCCGAGGTCCTTGGCGCGGGCCAGCGCCTGGGCCCCGACCACGCCGCCGGCCGGCCCCGATTCGATGATGTTCATCGGACGCTCGGCCGCCGCCGCATCCGTCGTCAGCCCGCCGTTCGACTGCATCAGCAGCAGGCGCGCCGGGATGCCGGCGGCATCGAGCCCCTTGCGCAACGCCCGCAGGTAGGTGGCGACGATCGGCATCACGTAGGCGTTGATCACCGTCGTCGAGGTGCGCTCGTACTCCTTGATCTCCGGCAGCACCTCGAACGACAGGCTTTTGGGCAGATGCGGCGCCTTGCGCTCGAGGATGCGCTTCAGCATCACCTCGTGCGCCGGATTGGCGAAGGAATTGAGCAGGCAGACGGCAATCGCCTCGACACCCTCGCCAAGCAGCGCATCGACGGCGCGCTCGGCATCGGCCGGATCGAGGGCGCGGTCGACATGGCCACGATGGTCGATCCGCTCGTCGACCACCTTGCGCAGGTAGCGCTCGACCAGCGGCGGCGGCTTGGTCCAGCCGAGATCGTAGAGCCTGGGCATGCGCAGGGTGCGGATCTCCAGCACGTCGCGGAAGCCCTTGGTGGTGATCAGACCGACCCGCGCGCCCTTGTGCTCGAGGATGGCATTGGAGGCGACGGTGGTGCCGTGGCGGATCTCCTCGATCGCGGTGCCGCCAAGGCCCGCCTCGGCGAACATCTCGGCGAGGCCGTCGACGATCGCCTGGGCGTAGTTGCCGACGCTCGACGAGATCTTCCTGGTGAGCACGGTGCCGTCGGAGCCGAGCAGCACGATATCCGTGAAGGTGCCGCCGATATCGACACCGGCGCGATACGTGACGGGCATCGGGGCTACTCCGCGGCGCGCCGCAGAGCGGTCTCGGGATCGTCGCGCTGAACTTTCGGCACGTCGCGCCAGCCTCGGGCGCGCCTGATCTCCTCGCGGCGACGGGCCGTCGCGGTGGCGTCGACCGTCCAGGCGGCGAGGTCGATCACCACGCCGTAATCGGCCAGCGCCTTCTGGGGCGACAGGAGCTCGTTCCTCACATCGCGCAGCACGGCGGCCGGATCGCGCTCCAGCGGATCGCCCCAGCCGCCGGCGCCGGCCAGGATGTGGCGGAACACCTGGCCCTTCGTGATCGTCATGGTGAGCTTGGAGGGCAGCAGGCGGTTCTCGCCATCGGGATCGAGGCGGTTCTCCGACGGCGCGCCGGGGCTGCCGCCATAGAGGCCGAACGGCCGGTGGTCGCGCCGGTCGGAGCGGACCTGCAGCATGCCCTCGCCTTCGAGGAAGCGGTAATCGCGCAGGAACGGCACGCCGCCGCGGTACTTGCCCGCGCCGGCGCGGTCGGCGACGAACTCGTAGGCGGTGAGCTGGATCGGCTGCTCGGCCTCGGTGACCTCGATCGAATGCGAGGCCATGTTGGCGAACATGTGCGAGTTGCCGTCGAGCCCGTCGGCCCATGGCCTCGCCCCCCAGGCGCCGCAGGTGAAATCGACGTAGACGAACGGCTTGCGCTGCCCGTCGTAGCCGCCGATCGAGATGCCGGTATTGCCGCCGTCGCCCGCCGCCTTGACCTTGTCGGGCAGCATCATGGCGAGCGCGCCGAACATGCAGTCGACCATGCGAAAGCCGGTGAGGCCGCGCGCCGCGCAGGCCGCCGGCAGCACGCCGTTGCCGACCGTGCCGGGCGGACAGATCACCTCGATGGCACGGAACACGCCCTCGTTGTTGGGGATGCCGGGCGGCAGCACCGAGCGCACGCCGCAATAGGAGGCCGCCTTGGTGAAGGAGAGCGTGTTGTTGATCGCCCCCTTGACCTGCGGGTTGGTGCCGGTCCAGTCGATCGCCATGTGCCCGCCCGTCTTGCGGATGGTCACGAACAGCCGGATCGGCTTGCCGTAATCGACGCCGTCGTCGTCGATCCAGTCCTCGAAGCTCCATTCGCCGTCGGGCAGCTGGGCGATCGCCGCACGTGTCAGCCGCTCGGCGTAGTCGATCACTTCCTTCAGGTAGAATTTGGTCTGCTCCGGCCCGTAGCGGCCGACCAGCTCGGCGAACTGCTTCTCGCCGATATGGCAGGCGGCAAGCTGGGCGCGCAGGTCACCCATCAGCTGGACCGGCAGTCGGACGTTCTTCTCGAGGAACGTCACGATGGTCTTGTTGAGCTTGCCCGCCTCGTAGAGCTTCATCGGCGCGATGCGCAGGCCCTCGGCGTAGATCTCGGTCGAGTCCGAGGCGTTGGAGCCGGCGACGCGGCCGCCGACATCGATGTGATGGCAGACGGTGCAGGCGAAGGCCAGCCGCTCGCCCTGGTGATAGAGCGGCTTCATGACGAAGATGTCGGGCAGGTGCATGCCGCCGTCGAACGGATCGTTCATGATGAAGACGTCGCCCGGCGCCATATCGTCCTTGAAATGACGCATGATGGCGTCCATCGCCGTCGGCACCGAGCCGAGATGGCCCGGCAGGGTCAGGCCCTGGGCCGCGAGCTTGCCGTCGGCGTCGGCAAAGCCCGTGGAATAATCCATGTTGTCCTTGAGCACGCCCGAGTAGGTGGTGCGGAACACCGTCAGCGCCATCTCGTCGGCAATCGAGAAAATGGCATTCTTGAACAGCTCGAGCGCAATCGGGTCGTGAATGGGGGCCACCGGCAATTCCTCTTCTGTCCTTCATTTCACTGCAAGTCGCGCGCCACTGGCAAGGTCAAGCCTCATGCGGACCGCGGGCGTCCCGCCCGCTCATGCTCAAGGTCATGCCTCATGCGGACCGCGGGCGTCCCGCCCGCTCATGAATCGTGAGCGTGAGCGGGCGGGACGCCCGCGGTCCGCATGACTACGCCGGCCCCACCTCGACCGCCGTATCGTTGAAGCACGCGCCTTGCGCGAGATCGGCGCGCTGGTCGGACGAGACCAGGGCGGAGATCGTCTGGCCGGTGCGGCTGGTCGAGAGCCAGGCGCCCTTCTCGCTGGCCACCACGCCCGGCGGGACGTCGTCGGTCACCTCGAGCGGCAGGATCACCTCGCCGAGGTCGTTCCACACCCGCACCTCGGCGCCCGAGGCGAGATTGCGCGCCGCGGCATCGCGCGGATTCATGTGCAGCTTGGGCGCCGCACGCGAGCCCGCGTGGTCGCCGAGCGTCGAGGAGATGCGCTTGTCCGACGCCGGCGAGATCAGCATCAGGGGATGCGACGACCGAGGCGGCTGCCAGTCTGGCAGCCGGGCGGCCGCGCCCCAGCGCCCGGCCAGCGTCTCCGACACAAGCTCGATCTTGCCCGAGGGCGTCGCCGGGAAGACGTTGTCGAACAGGACCATCGGCTTGCCGTCGGCGGCGGTCATCTGCAGCGCCCTGTCGGTCGGGATCTCGCTCGGACGCAGGCCCTTGAGCCGCGGGTCGGCGGCATCGACGGCGTCGTCCATCAGCTCGGCGTCGGTCGCCTTGAAGCAGGGCTCGTCGAAGCCGAAGCGGGCCGCCAGGCGACGGAAGATCTCGGTGTTGGGCAGCGCCTCGCCGAGCGGCGCGATCACCGGCTCGGCGCGCTGCAGCCAGTGATGGCCGTACGACGGATAGAGGTCGGCGTGCTCGAAGTTGGTCGCCGCCGGCAGCACGATGTCGCAATAAGCCATGCTCTCGGTCATGGTGAGCTCGATCCCGACCGCGAAGACATCGGGCCGCGCCAGCCCGCGGCGCATGCGGTTCTGGTCCGGGTGCACCACGACCGGATTGTGGTTGTAGATGAAGAGCGCGCGCAGCGGCGGATCGATGTCCTCCAGAGCGAGATGACGGCCGACATCGTTGATCACCAGGGTGCGGGTCCCCGGCGGCGCCAGGTCGGGTCGTTGCAGCTTCGCCGGAGTCTTGGGAAAGGAATTGCCGGCGCCGAGCACGATGCCGCTGCCCTTGCCGAGTCGACCCAGCAGCGCCGGCAGGGCGATGGCGGCGCGAATGCCGCTGCCGCCGTTGCGGCCGCGTTCGAGGCCGTTGCCCATCGCCAGGACCAGCGGATCGGCCTCGGCGAGCCAGCGCGCGAAGGTCAGGATGTCGCTCTCGCGCAGGCCGCACGCGGCGGCCGCCCGCGCCACCGGCCACTGCCGGGCGCGCGCCATGAACGCGTCGAAGCCCAGGACATGGTCGGCAATGAAGGCCGTATCGAACGCGCCGCTGCGCTCGAGCTCGGTGGCGACCGACCAGGCGAGCAGCACGTCGGTGCCGGGCAGCACGGCGAGATGAAGGTCGGCCTGCTCGGCGATCTTGCAGCGCATCGGATCGATCACCACCAGCCGGCCGCCGGCGCGCTTGGCGCGGCGGGCGCCGCGCACGACATGGAGATTGCTGACCGTGGCGTTGTTGCCCCACACCACGTTGAGCTTCGCGTGCTCGGCGAACTCGGGCGGACAGCCGGCGACGGCGCCGTAGGTTCCCGCCCAGGCCTGGCTGCGCACGCCGCCGCACAGCGCCTGGCGGTAGAGCTGGGTGGCGCCCAGCCGATGGAAGAAGCGCGACGACATGCTGTCGTAGGCGAGGAAGCCGTGCGGGCCGGCGTAGTTCAGCGGCAGCACCGCCTGCGGCCCCCAGCGATCGATGACGGCGCTCACCCCCGCATGGATCTCGTCGAGCGCCGTCTGCCAGGAGAGGCGCTCGTACTGGCCGGAGCCCTTGGGCCCGACGCGGCGCAGCGGATGCTGCAGGCGCTGCGGGCCGTGCACGAACGCGGTCATGTCGTGCGCGACCTTGTTGCAGATCACGCCGGCCGTATAGGGCAGCGCCCGCGAGCCGCGCACCTTGACGATGCGGCCGTCCTCGACGCCGACCGTGAGGCTGCAGGTATCGGGGCAATCGAAGGTGCAGACGGTGGCGCGCTCGATGACGGGCTGTTCAGTGACGGACATGGGGTTCCTCCGGGGCGCGGTGCTGGGGCGGTCCACTCTCCTCCTCTCAGTCTAGGCCGATCCGGGAGAACTTTCCGCAAGCGGGTCTGATGGGAGAGCGCCAGGAAGTCGGGGCCATGCCCGATCCAGAACAGAACGACCCCGCATTTCTGCGTCCGGTGCGTTCGGTGCGTTCGAAACCCTTCGGAATCAACGGGTTGGCCGAACGCAGGCGTGCGGTCGCCTGCGTTCGGATCGCCGTTCTGCGTTCGGGGTCCTGCTGGCATCGAGAGTCGGCCTGAAATCTTGCGTCATTTGCGTCACAGCGTCATTTCCGTTTGATCTCAACCGCTTGCGCGTGACTCAAGCGGACGACGTTGCGTCGGCGATGCTGGTTGTGTCGGGCGGCGCATGATCCGGACCCGACACTCACGGTCTTCCGGACCGCGGGCGTCTCGCCCGCTCATGCTCATGATCATGAGCGGGCGAGACGCCCGCGGTCCGGAAGTGAGGAAGCCCCCCGCGTTGAGTTTCGTGGTGGGCACTCATGCGCGCCACGCTAGCGAAGCCGCGTCGGAAGTCACCATGCGCCAGCCGCATTGGACGATTGCGGCCACGACATCGAGTGCACCTGATAGCACAACCCTCATCGGCATTGCCGGGGAGACGCCCAGCGCGCCCGTAAGTGGCGCTCATGCGGACCGCGGGCGTCCCGCCCGCTCATGATCATGAAGATGAGCGGGCGTGGCGCGGCGCGGTTTACCGCGCCGTTGCCCGCGGTCCTGAAGAGGATGAGCGGGCGGGACGCCCGCGGTCCGGAAGACCATGAGCGCCACTTACGGCGGAGTTTACTCCGTCTGTTGTGACGTGCTCCCGGAACATTTTCATGGGACGCGGCCGGGAAGGCGTTATCGTGTCGAAAGGCAGCCCAGAGGGAGGAGAGTACCGTGAAGGTGGGATTCATCGGCGTCGGCAACATGGGCGGCCCCATGTGCCGCAACATCGTCAAGCGCAGCAATCACCAGGTGACCGTATTCGACCTGAACGCCAGCGCCGTGAAGGCGTGCACCGATCTCGGCGCCACGGCGGCGGGATCGGTCGCCGAGGCGACCGTCGGCGCGGACCTGGTCATGACCTCGCTGCCCATGCCCCGCGACGTCGAGGCCGTCGCCCTGGGCGACAAGGGCATCCTCGCCAGCATCAAGCCCGGCCAGACCTACATCGACCTCAGCACCAACGCCCCGTCGATGGTGAAGAAGATCGGCGCGGCGATGGCGGCCAAGGGCATCGCCATGCTCGACGCGCCGGTGAGCGGCGGCACGACCGGCGCCGAGGCCGCGACCATCGCCATCATGGTGGGCGGCGACAGGAAGGTGTTCGACGACGCCCTGCCGGTGCTGCAGTCGTTCAGCGCCAACGTGATCCACATGGGCGGGCTGGGCACCGGCACGGTCGCCAAGCTGGTCAACAACATGCTGTCGTTCTGCAACATGGCCGCCCTCACCGAAGGCATGATGCTGGGCACCAGGTACGGCCTCGATCCGGACAAGCTGCTCAACGTCATCGCCAGCTCGAGCGGCAACTCGAATGCGATACGGAACTTCACCCTGCGCGCGCTGCCGGGCAAATACTCCCCGCCCTCCTTCGCCCTCGACCTCGCCTACAAGGACCTGCACCTCGCCCTCGAGCTCGGCGATGAGCTCGGCGTGCCGCTGCCGCAGGGTTCCTCGACCCACACCCTGCAGCGCCTGGCGCGCGGTATGGGCTTCGGCGGCGACGACAGCACTTCCGTGCTGCGCGTCTACGAGACGATGCTGAACCACAAGGTCAAGCCGTGACCCTCTTGGGTCAAAACCCAATACCGGGAAGACCAGGACGTCGTCGTCGACGTCCGGTCCAATGCAGAGCACGACAGGCTGGCTGGTTATGTGTCGGAATTCATGCGGCGAACCCCGCCTTGCGAATGCCGCAGATCAGATGCTCGCGGTCTTCGGCGCGGAGTTCTCGGAGTTCACTCAACGGGAGCGACAGGAGAACGCGGAAACGCTCGCCAAAACGCTCCATCGCGTCGGCATGCACGATACGCGCCTCGTCGACCTGGCCCGTTTGCCCGAGAGCGGCAATCAGCGTGTTGTAAGGCGGTCGGAAGGTCGAGAACGAGTGGCGCAACTGTCGAGCGACCCTGATCGAAGCGACATAGTCCTCAGCACAGTAGTGTGCCCTCGCGATGAAATGTAACCACAAGGGGATGAGAGGATCGAATGGGCTGAGACGAATTGCCGTCTGCAGAGGCTCGATCGCGTCCCGAGGCCGGCCTCCCCAGAGGCGTGCGCCCCCTACGGCGCCGTGGGCCGCGGCAGAATTGGGATCGAGGCCGACCGCGAGATCGGCCTCGGCAAGGCTCTCCGCATGCGACCCCGTCATCCAGAGGGCGCGCGCCAGAACAGCATGTGCCGTGGCATCCGTCGCGTCGTTCTTGATCGCGTTCCCCGCGTGCTCGAACGCATATGGGATATTCGCGCTTCGAAGATCCGGGCGGAAGAGCGTGACTTCATTGAGGTAGGTCAGGGCCAGCGCGGAATCCGCCCTGGCGAATCGCGGATCGAGCTCGATCGCGCGCGCAAAAAAGCCACGGGCCTTCGTGTTCTCTCCAGCCTCGGCATTCGCGAGATGCCACATTCCGCGGTGGTAGCATTCCCAGGCGCCCATCCGTTCCGGCGCCTCGTGCGCCGCGCGCTCTCGCTCGTTGCGCTCGACCGCTGGCTCGATCGCCCCGCAAACCATTGCGGTTATCTCGTCCTGGACGGAGAAAACGTCTTCCACGTCGCGGTCGAAGTGCTCGGCCCAGATATGCCAGCCTGTAGCAACATCGACGAGCCGGGTCGTCACCCGTATCCGGCTGCCCGCCTTTCGCGTGCTGCCTTGCAGGACATAGCGCACGCCGAGCGTGCGACCGATGTCTTCGACCGACGTTGCCTCGCCCTTGTAAGCGAAGCTCGAAGTTCGCGCGATGACGAGCAGCGTCCGCGATCTCGACAGCTCCGTAATCATGTCCTCGGCGATGCCGTCGGAAAAATACTCCTGCTCGGGATCACCGCTGGCGTTCGTGAAGGGAAGCACGGCGATGGCTGGTCGCTCTGGTCGCTTGGGCAGCGCCGGGGCCGCGCGCGAGGGCCCGCGGCTTTCACCCAGCGGCGGCTCATCCGTCGCAACGGCCGGTTCGAGGCCGTGCAACTGGCTGCGCACGTCGCCGACAAAGCGCAAGCCCTTGCGCGTAATCGTGCGAATCAGCTTCTGGTCCTGGCCGCTGTCGCCGATCGCCTTCCGCGCGGCGTGGATACGGCTCGTCAGCGCCGCCTCCGATACGATCCGGCCGCCCCAGACCGAAGCGATGAGATCGTCCTTCGTGACGACGCGGTTACGGTTCTGCAACAGGCAAATCAGTACGTCCAGCACTTGCGGCTCGACGGCAATTGCGTCTGCACCGCGGTGCAGTTCACGCCGGTCGGTGTCGAGCGTATGGTCGGCAAAGAGAAATTGCACCTTGCTGCTCCCCGGTTGGCCGTTCCGGCTCTCTCGCCGCATTCCGACCTTGAACAGAAGCGAACGCTGGCGCGCCATCGGTACTCACCAAACCGACGTTTGCACCAGACTCGTCCCGGCAATGAGTGTCGCGCCTGCTGCTCGGCCATGAGAGGACGACCGATCAGCAGTTTCTCTCTCGAAGTCACGGCAATCAGATCGATGTTTGCTCGAGAGCCGATCTGACGGGGTCGCTGTACCGATACAATGTTTCCTGGTCATGTCGCACCAGCAGCACATTGTATCGTGTGTGTCGCGCTGTCTTGGAGCGGTCTACCGCCGAGGAAGCACGTGGTCGTGGCCGGTCTCGAATGCCGGCAACCGGGCGGCCATGTGCGCCGACCCGAAGCAAACGTCAAAAAGTGTTAGCCTGGCGGGCAACCGCCACCGTTCGCGGATCATCGACATCGACCCTTAGGTGCTCGGTCGGCTGCGGCGTCGCCGTCATCAGGGAGACGCCGTTCGGCGCCACGAACTGATGCCACGTGTGCTGCGGCACGATCACCATCATGCCGCGCCTGAGCGTGATCGACTGGCGGCCCGCGTCGGTCAGCAGGCGCAGCTCGGTCTCGCCGTCGAGCACCTGCACGATCTCATCCCCCTGGGGATGGCGCTCCCAGGCCGAAATGCCGGAGAACTTGGCGACGAAGATCGCCCCGTCGCGGTACGGCGCCAGGCGTCCGAAGGCGCCGGCGCGATCGGCCTCGGTCGAGGTCGGCGTGCGCCCCTCGAGCATGGTCAGCTTGGAGAGTTCGCTCGCGAGATCAACGACGACGGTCATGGGATCCTCCGCCACTCGAGGGGTTGGCGCACTGCAGGGCGCCACGCGCGACGATGCTTGTCCAATCGATTGGAGACAAGCCCTGCCCGACACCTTGCCATCACCTGGTCCTGCCCCCGGCGATCCTTGCGGGCGTATTGCGGAGATTAACAGCCAGCCGTTACCGCAAGAGAGCGCGCATCTCGTCGAGGCGCGACACCGGCATGTTGCCGCCACCCAGGACAGCCACATGCCGCCCGTCACGCGCTTTCATCGCCCGCAGGGCCGCGGCGAGTCCGACCGCGCCGCCGGGCTCGACGATCATCTTCATGTCCTCGGCGGCCAGCAGCACGGCACGGGCTATCTCGGCCTCGCTCACCAGCTCGATGTCGTCGACGAAACGGCGGATCAACGGAAAGGTAAGATTGCCCAGTCGCTGGACCTTGATGGCGTCGGCGACGCTGCCGCTTGGTGCGGGCAGCGCAACGAGGCGTCCTTCGCGGAAGGAGCGAAAGGCATCGTTCTCGCTTTCGGGCTCGACGCCGACGATCCGGATCTCGGGGCGGGTCTGCTTCAGCGCCGCGGCCACACCCGAGATGAGGCCGCCGCCGCCGATCGGGACATAGACGCTCGTTGGCGTCGCGATCGGCAGGTCCTCGGCGAGCTCGAGGCCGATCGTTCCCTGGCCGGCGATGATGGCCAGGTCGTCATAGGGTGGGACGATCATCAGGCCCTGCTCGGCCGCAAGTCGTTCAGCGAGAGCCCGCCGGGCGTCGGAGCTCGGCGCAGCGTTGACCACGCGCGCGCCCCAGCGTTCGGTGGCGACGACCTTCGACGCAGGCACGTCGGGCGACATCACGATCGTCGCGGACGCCCCGCAGTCGCGCGCCGCCTTGGCAACGGCCTGCGCATGGTTTCCCGTGGAATAGGCGACGACGCCGCATCGCCGCTCCTCCGGCGTCAGTGCGGAGAGGCGGTAGGTAGCTCCGCGAATCTTGAAGGAACCCGTCGGCAGGAGGTTTTCCGCCTTGACGAACAGGCGGCCGGGTCGCGCTCGACCATCGTGCAGTTCCAGGCAGGGAGTCCGCGGCAATCCGCTCAGCGACAACACCCTTTGTGCGTCACGGATCCGTTCCAGGGCAAGCAAGGGAGGCGCGTCGGTCACGGGGGGCGGCCTATACCGGATGCGCGTCTTGCCGGCAAGATATCGCGACGGGCTGCGCCGGCCCGAAGCTGCGATGCAAGCACGTTTTGCTAGACTACCCGACTGCGGCTGATGCGGGCGATCAAGAGAATGTCTGATCTTGGTCCGATGTCACCCAGGCGCGATGTCAGGACCGCTTCGAGGGGTAAAGCGGACGTAACGCCGCGTGACTTTCAATTCCGTGTCTGACCCGAAACGGACATGTCTGCAGACCCATCCCCAAGCGCTGTTCGCGTGCCTTTCGGTCGACGCATCAAGGCTGAGGCCGGGGTGTCTCTGCAACGCTCTCGGGCAGGATTGGGTAAACCAC
>NZ_JBFWZI010000019.1:0-16338 GCF_050185545.1 Reyranella sp.
GTGAAACCGAGGCCCGCCAGCGCCATGCTCTGCACCCAGTCGTCGCGGTTCGAGCTGAACACCATCGACACCGTGGTGCCCTGCTCGCGCCACAGGCGGCCGGCGTGGCCGAAGAATTCGCAGTCGGTGCGGTTGAGATAGGCCATGCCGTCGAGTTCCTTGACACGCACAGCGTTCTGCTTCGCGAAGGCGTGGCCGGAGCAGACGCCAATGACGAAGCGCTCGTCGTACAGCCGCCGGGCGTGGAAGCGATCGTCGATCTCCTCCGGCTGACCGTAGATTGCAATGTCGAGCTCGCCCTTCGCCAGGCGCTCGCGCAGCTCGTTTGACGAACCGTCCTGCACCGCCAGCTGCACCTTGGGATGGCGCTCGCGGAAAGCCTGCAGGAAGGGCACGAAGCGGTGCGGCCCGATGGTGCACATCATGCCGAGCTTCAGCTCGACATCCTCGAGCCGGCCAAAGCTCCTGGCACGTTCCTTGGCGGCATCTGTCTCGATCAGGACCTGGCTCAGATGCGGGCGCATCATCTCGCCGAGCCCGGTCAGGTGCGTGTTGTTGCGCTCGCGGCGGAACAGCGGGCCGCCCAGCTCGTCCTCCAGCGCCTTGATGGCGCGGGTCAGCGATGGCTGCGAGACATGGCAGGCCTCGGCCGCGCGGGTGAAGTTCAGCGTCTCGCAAACCGCGAGAAAATAACGAATCTGGTGCATTTCCACGGTGGTGGACCCCCGAGTGCGCCGGCAGTGTGCCCGAGACGATCATAGCTTGCGGCTATCGACTGCCATACCCGAAGGTATTTCCTCCCACGCGCGGCGGCCCCCAGACTGGCCAGCCATGACCCTCACGGCAACGCTACTGGAATTGAGCCGCCACCACAGGGCGGCGCTCAGCGCCCGCGATCGCGCCGATTTCGAAGACGAGCTCGACCGCCTGCGCATGCTGCGGGTGCCCGAGGACGGCCTCGATGAGGGCGACTATCTCCCCGACTTCGCGCTCGAGGACGCCGCCGGGCGAACCTGGACGTCGGACGAGCTGCTCGATCGCGGGCCGCTGGTGCTGGCCTTGTTCCGCGGCGACTGGTGTCCGTTCTGCGAGCTCACCATGGCGGCGCTCGAGACAGCACGGCCGACGATCGAGGCGCTGGGCGCCACGGCGGTCGGCGTCATGCCCGACCGGCCGCCGGTAATCGCTCGCACCGCCGCGCGCCGCCAAATCGGCTACCTGCTGCTGAGCGACCCCGCCAACGCCTTCGCCCGCACCTGCGGCCTGGCGTACGACCTTTCGCCGGGCCACATCCGCATCCACCAGGAGCGCGGCCGCGACCTGCCGGCGGCACACGGCGATCGGGCGTGGCGCTTGCCGGTGCCTGCCGTATTCGTCGTCGAGCGCACCGCGCGCGTTGCATTCGCCTTCTCCGACGCCGACCCGTCGCGCTGGCCCGATCCGGAGGAGTTGCTGGCTTCCTTGCGCGAGCTCGGCGATGCGCACGCGCTATTGAATCGGTAGGGAAGCGGCATTTCAGGCGCGCCCGCCGGGCGCGCAAGGTGCGATCACCAGATACGGAGATCGCACATGCTTCAAGGCAAGACGGCCATCATCACAGGGTCGACCAGCGGCATCGGGCTCGGCATCGCCGAGGCGTTCGCGCGCAGCGGCGCCAACATCGTGCTGAACGGATTCGGCGACGCCATGCAGATCGAGAAGATCCGCGCCGACCTCGCGGCGCGCACCAATGCCCGCGTGGTCTACTCGCCGGCCGACATGAGCAAGCCCAAGGCGATCGAGCAGATGGTGCGCCAGACCACCGACGCCTTCGGCGCCGTCGACATCATGGTCAACAACGCCGGCATCCAGCACGTGGCGCCGATCGAGGAGTTTCCCGAGGAGAAGTGGGAGGCGATCCTGGCCATCAATCTCAGCTCGGCCTTCCACGCCACCAAGCTCGTGCTGCCCAATATGCGGCGCAAGGGCTGGGGCCGGCTGATCAACGTCGCCTCGGCGCATGCCCTGGTCGCCTCGCCCTACAAGGCAGGCTACGTCGCGGCCAAGCACGGCGTCCTGGGCCTCACCAAGGTGACGGCGCTCGAGACCGCCGAGGACGGCATCACCTGCAACGCCATCTGCCCGGGCTACGTGCGCACGCCCCTGGTCGAGCAGCAGATCGACGACCAGGCCCGGGCGCACGGCATCCCGCGCGACAAGGTGATCAGCGACGTGCTGCTGCAGAGACAGCCCAACAAGCGATTCGTCGAGGTCGCCGAGCTGGCGGCCCTCGCGCTGTTCCTGTGCAGCGACAATGGCGCCTCGGTGACCGGCGCGGCGCTGCCCATGGACGGCGGCTGGACGGCGCAGTGAGGGGGCGGCGATGGAAATCAAGCGCATCAACCTGGCCCTGCAGGGCGGCGGCGCCCACGGCGCCTACACCTGGGGCGTGCTCGATCGCCTGCTCGAGGACGACCGCGTCGAGGTCGAAGCGGTATCCGGCACCTCGGCCGGCGCGATGAACGCCGCCGTGTTCGCCGACGGCATGGGGCGCGGCGGCCGCGAGGAGGCGCGGCGCTCCCTCGAGGCCTTCTGGCATAACATCAGCCGGGCCTCGCAGACCGGACCGTTGCAGCCGACCCCGTTCGACCGCTTCGCCAATGGCTGGAACCTCGACCATTCGGCCGCCTTCGTGGCCTTCGACATGCTGACCCGAATGCTCTCGCCCTATCAGTTCAACCCGATGAACCTGAATCCGCTGCGCCGCGTGCTGGAGGACTCGGTCGACTTCAAGCGCCTGGAAGGCTGCCGGCGGATCAAGCTGTTCATCAGCGCGACCAACGTGAAGACCGGCAAGGTGCGCGTCTTCCAGTCGGGCGAGATCACGCCCGACGTGCTGCTGGCCTCGGCCTGCCTGCCGTTCCTGTTCCAGGCCGTCACGGTCGACGGCGACCCCTATTGGGATGGCGGATACATGGGCAATCCGGCGATCTTTCCGCTGATCTACGGGGCCGAGACGCCCGACGTGGTGATCGTCCAGATCAACCCGCTGGGCTGCGACCGGGTGCCCACGACCGCGACCGAAATCATGAACCGGGTGAACGAGATCAGCTTCAATTCGTCGCTGATGCGCGAGATGCGGGCGGTCTCTTTCGTCACCGACCTGATCGACGCCGGCAAGCTCGACAACAACGCCTACAAACGCATCAACGTCCACTGGATCGAATCGGAAAAGCACATGAGAGGGCTCGGCGTGTCGAGCAAGCTCAACGCCCGGCTGGAGTTCCTCCTGCACCTCAAGGAGATCGGCCGCCAGGCGGCGGACGACTGGCTCGGCGCCAATTTCGACGCCATCGGCCGGCGCTCGACCATCGATATCAAGGAAAAGTTCCTGTGACATTCGACCACACAAGATCGTGCGCCGACCTAGGCCGGGCCGCCCTCCTCCGATAGACTCGGAGGGCGATGGCTGCCGACCTGACCGCAACCGCCGAGACCCTGAAGCCAGCGCGCCGCCGCCGCGGCGTCTTCGGCCTGTCGTGGCGCATCCTCGGGCTGGTCGTCGTCGCGGTCATGACAGCCGAGGTTCTGATCTTCCTGCCGTCGATCGCCCGCTTCCGCGTTGTCTACCTCGAGCAACTGATCGAGAGCGGCACGCTCGCCGCGCTGGCACTCGACGCCACGCCCGACAACATGGTTACCGAGCAGGTCAAGCGATCCCTGCTCGACAATGCGCGCGTCGACGCTGTGGTCCTGGTCGAGCCCAACAAGCCCAAGCGCGCCCTGATGAACATCGAGCCGCGCCCCAGCATGCCGGGCTACAATCTCAAGGAGCAGGGCTTCTTCAGCCTGATCTGGGACGCCCTGGAGGCGATGGCGCACGACGGGCAACGCTACATCAGGGTCGGCGGCGAATCGATGCGCCTGCCCAAGGCGATGGTCTGGATCGTCGCCGACGAATGGCCAATGCGCATCGCCATGTACGGCTATGCCGGCCGCATCCTGGCGCTCTCCATCCTGATCGCGCTGTTCACCGCGGCACTGCTCTATCTCGGCCTGCGCTGGCTGGTGATCCTGCCGCTGCAGGACCTGTCGTCGGCCATGACGGCGTTCCGCCGCGCGCCGGAGGAGGCCGGCGCCGAGCGCGCGCCGGCGCGGCGCAACGACGAGATCGGCGTGGTCGACCGCGAATTCCAGAACCTGCAGCGCGAGCTGCGTGCCTCGCTGCGGCAGAAATCGCGCCTGGCCGAGGTCGGCGCGGCGACCAACAAGATCAACCACGATTTGCGCAACATGCTGTCAACGGCGCGCCTGCTGTCCGATCGCCTGGCGCGCAGCGACGACGAGCGCACGCGCTCGCTCGCGCCGACCATTCTCGGCACGATCGACCGGGCGGCGCGGCTGGCGAGCGACGCGATCCAGTATGTCCGCGACCAGCCGGCGCCGCGCCTCGCCAACGTCGATCTCGCCGACCTGGTCGACGAGGTCGGCATCGCGCTGCAGGAGCAGGGCGAGGAGAGCACGCCCAACGTCGTGCGCCAGTGGGTCAACGCCGTCGGCGAGAACAACCATGTCCGCGCCGACCGCGACCTGCTCTACCGCGTGTTCGTCAATCTCGGCCGCAACGCCTTCGAGGCCGGCGCGCATACCGTAACCGTGCGGCACCAGGCCGATGGCGGCAACACCATCATCGATGTCGCCGATGACGGGCCGGGCGTGCCGCAGGCGATCACGGCGCAGATATTTCGTCCGTTCGCGACCGGCGGAAGGGCGGGAGGCGCGGGACTCGGCCTCGCCATCGCCCGCGACCTGGTGCGCGCCCATGGCGGCGACATCGCGCTGACGGAAACCAGCGCCAGCGGCACGACCTTCCAGTTCACACTGCCGTTCGCGGGGCACTGACTGCCCCGCCGCCCGCAGGGCCTTCGCATATGGCAAACATGCCGTCATCCCGAGCGACGCCGGCCGATTAAGCACTCTTTAACAGCGCCATTGGCGGCGCAGTCGAGGGACCTTTCTTGCTGAACTGCGACAGGAACGGTCCCTCCACTACGCCTCGCTGACCCCCGGTCAGGATGCTTGTATTTTTTGCCACATGAAAATGGCTTGCTGCCGTCCACGCGCGGCTTTCAATCCGTCCTGGCCATGCGGAAGCCGATTGTCGCGGCGCGCTTCTTGGCACTTTCCCAGCTGCGTGCAGCCGATCGAACGAAGACGTGGGTGCTGGTCCAACCGCCGCCTCGCCGGACGCGCGAGCCGCATTGACCGGTCGTCCACGCGTCCTGAGTCCACGGCGCCTTCTCGTAACTGGGATTGCGACAATCCTCCACCCACTCCCAGACGTTGCCCAGCATGTCGTGCAGGCCGAACGGATTGGCCTGGAACCGGCCAACGGGAGCCGTGTGGACGAAGTTGTCGAAGCACGGGAAGGCGGCGTCGGGATTGAACACCGCTCTCAGCGCCTGGACGCCGGTGCGGTCGGCGACGTTGGCGAAGTAGCAGGTCGGCGTGCGATCGTTGCCCCAATAGCGCGCGGTGATCGTGGAGGCTCGCGCGCTGTACTCCCATTCGGCCTCCGACGGCAGGCGATAGCGTTTGCCGGTCTCCCGCGAAAGCCAGGTGGCATAGGCCTTGGCATCGTCCCACGACACGCAGACCACCGGATCGCTGTCGGTCTGCTCGAAACCCGGATTGCGCCAGCTCAAGCCCTGCCTGTCCGACCACTTGCCGTCGGCGCCGTAGGTCTCGCAACTGGCGCCGGTCGGACGGGACGTCGCGGCGACAAAGGCGGCGTACTGGGCGCGCGTGACCTCATAGCGGCCCAGGGAAAAGGGCTGCGAGACCCTGACCGACCGCAGCGGCGCGGCGCCGTTGCGCCACCGTTCCGGGATCCTTTCGCGGTCTTCCTCGCCGGGGGCAGCGCCCATCACGAACGACCCCACAGGAATCGACACCATCTCGGGGCACTGCGGGCAATCCCTGGAAATCACCGGTCGCCGCGTCGCAGAGAGGGAAACCAAGCGGGTCAGCTGCTGAGTCTCCAGCTCGGCCTTCTGCTTCGCCTCGAGTTCGGCCTTCTGCTTCGCCTCCAGCTCGACCTTCTGTCTGGCCTCGGCCTCCGCTTTCTGCCGCACCTCGGTCTCGGCCCTTTGCCTCGCGTCGGCAGTGGCCTTCTGCCTGGCCTCGGCTTCTGCTTTCTGCCGTGCATCGGCGTCGGCCTTTTGCTTCGCTTCGACGGCGGCCTTCTGCCTGGCCTCGGCTTCTGCTTTCTGCCTCGCCGCGGCCTCGGCCTTCTGCCTCGCGTCGGCAGCGGCCGCCTGCCCGGCCTCGGCTTCCGCCTTCTGTCTTGCCTCGATCTCGGCTTGCTGCCTCGCCGAAGCAACCGCGCGCTGTTGCGCCTCGGCGTTGGCCTCTTGCCTGGCTGCTGCTTCTGCGGCCTGTTGCTCCGCCCGGAAGGCGAACCGGTCCAATGCCCAGTATCCGGCCCCCGCGACGATCACCGCGACGCCGGCGACGAGCGCCCACGGGAGCACGTTGCGCCACCGTCCCTTCGACGGCGCCCGGGCGGCCGGGAGTGCGGATCGCGTTGGTGCGAGGACAACCGTCGCCTCCTCATAGACCTCGTCGTGCCACGTCCCGGTCGCGAAGACCGGGCGCCAGTCGGCGATGGTCTGCGGGCGGTCTTCCGCCTTGAGGCGGAGCGCGACGTCAATGGCGAACAGGAGATTGGGGGCGTACTTGCCGGCGCCGATGCTGCGCGCCGACGGCATGGCATTGCTGCCCATCATGCGCTTGGCGGCGCCGGGTGGAGGCTCGCCTGCGATGCAGGCATAGAAGGTCGCCGCCAGCCCGTAAATGTCTGTGAACGGGCCCTGTCTTTCGGAAGTGAACTGCTCGGGTGCGGCATAGGCGGGCGTGAAGATCGCCGTGAACAGCTGGGTTCGATCGGCCACGGCGAAGCGCGACGCGCCGAAATCGATCAGCGTCGGGGCGTCATCGGGACCGACGATGATGTTCTCGGGCTTGATGTCGCGATGCAGGAAGCCCGTTGCGTGGATCTGCTCGAGCCCGTCGAGCAGAGGGTAAAGCATGCGTTCGATGGCAGATTGCGGCAGGCGCGGCTCGCGTCTCAGCCGGCTGGCCAGGCTTTCCCCCTCCAGCAGCTGCATGACCGCGTAGCCCGTGCCGTTCGCCTCGAGAAAATCGAACACGCGCACCACGGCCGGGGCGTGCGCCAGCCTGGCGATGGTCTTGGCTTCATCGAGGAACTGCCGGCGGCCGTGAAAGAAATCCTCGGACACCTGGGTCGAGCGCGGCAGGACGCTGACGCCCTCGTGGCGTACCGCCAGCAAGGCCGGCAGGTACTCCTTTATGGCAACGTCGCGATCGAGATGCGTGTCGCGCGCGCGATAGGTGATCCCGAACGCCCCCTGTCCGAGAACCGACACGATCTGGTACCGGCCGACCCGCGCTCCGATTGCCAAAGCCGAGTGGTGCTCGGTCCGATCGACCCCCAGCTTCACATCAATGCGATCGTCGGCCATGGTCACCCGAATGGGTTCCTGGCGCATCGTATGGCAAGGGCGAACCGGCGCAAGAAGCAAAGCCGGGCGCCTGGCGAGGCCGCTTCACCGGCTGCCGGCCTCGTCAGGGCGTGGCTTTCAGCCGGGCGGTAAACTCGCGGATGCGCTGGGCATTGACGCCGAGGTCGGACTCGCCACTGCGACTCTTGGAGCGGATGTCGACCCGGCTGCCGGCGCCGTCGGGACGAATGCGCACGACGATATCGTCGCGGAAGCCGAACCAGTCGCTAGTGGCGACGGCCTCGAGACGGCCGTCCGCCGGAGCGCGCGCCACGACGTCCCAGCCCATCGCCATGGCCACCTCGTCGACCCGCTTGAAAGCCTCGGCCGGTGGCACGGCCAAGATCACCGGCACGATGTCGGGATAGGCCGACCGCTGCAGCACGCCGGCGCTCGTGCCGGGCCAGGCCGGCGAGTTGGCGGCGCCGCGACGGAGCTGCAGGGTGACGACGAGCGGCGGCGGATTGGCGATGTCGGTCGAGATGTCGTTGAGCTCTGGCATCTGCTGGGCGCGCTGGAACCAGCTCAGCGGCGTATAGGCAGCGGCCGCGCCGATCGCGATGGCGAGCACCGCGGCGACGAAGCCGCGTCGCCTGTCGCCCGGCCGGGTCGGCACGATGGTGGCGACGCCCAGCGCGACGCCGGCGACGGCGATGTAGAAGCCGTAGCGCATCACGCCGATGGCGATGTCGACGTCGAGGCCGGCAAAACGGTGCATCGGGCCGGCTACCCCGACAACCAGCGCGCCGACGCACGCCAGGACGAACGCCAAGCGCGCCAGACGATGACTCACTGGATTGGTCGGCCGAACGAACATGGCTGCATCGCATCGTAGCCGCGAACGGGAGGCCACGCACCCGCTCGACAGGACAACCTCTATGCGCCCCTCATGACGTCCGGCGAGTCCGCCCGGCGCGGGGCAATGGCGGCAGGCCTCGGCGCCATCGTGCTGTCGAGCGCGCTGGCCACACTGTCGGTGTCTGGCGCCATCCCACCTGTCCAGATGGTTGCCATGACGTTCGCCGTCGGCAGCGGGGTCGGCATCGCCCGGGCCAGGCGCCGGGGGGTCGGCCTCGCCGCTCTGCTCGGCTGGCCGCCACATCTGTGGCTGCTCGGGGTCGGCGGCTTGTTCGGCCATCACGCGCTCTATTTCGCGGCCCTCCGGCAGGCGCCTGCGGCAGAAGCCAATCTCGTCACCATCTGCTGTTCGAGGGCACCGCCTGGCCGGCGTCGGCCATGGCGTGGCTGGCCATTCTGGCACTCGGCCTCGGTCCGGCGGGAGCCGCATTCTATCTGTGGGACCACGCCGTCAAGCGGGGCGACATCCGCGCCCTCGGCGCGCTCTCGTATGCCATGCCAATCCTGTCGACGGCGCTGCTGGTTGCCTGCGGCCTCGCCGACGCGATGGGTGCGCTCGTCGTGCGACCCTGTTTGTGACAGCGGGCGCCGTGCTGGCCTCGCGCGATCTCTGGCGACGGTAGATTCTCCTCCCCAGCGTCTTCGCTCGGGAGGTGTCGCCGTCTTACGGCGACGGAGGGGTCATTGCCGTGAGCGCCGCTCGGCTCGGTCGGGATGGCGGCTTTCTGCCAACTGCGAAGGCGCTGCCCGCGGGAGGAGTCGATTCTCCGCCCCCAGAAACTTCACATTACGCTGGACATTTGTCTTTACGATCATAATATCAAATGCCGTGAATAAGTTGAAAACACCGGCCCCGGCACGACCCTACGAGAGCCCGTTGCGCCAGGCGCAGGCGGCGCTGACGCGCGAGCGCATCCTGATGGCGGCCAAGGACTTTCTCGAACGGGACGACATCGAGAAGCTGACGCTGCGGCACCTCGCGGAGCTCGCCGGCGTCTCGCCGCCCACGGTCTACGCACATTTCGCCACCGTCGACGACCTCGTGGCGGCGTTCTTTGCCTGGCTGAAGCCGCGCCTCGGCCTCGACAAGCCGTTGCCGCCGCTCGACCAGCTCGGCGAGCTGCCCGTGACCCTGTTCCCCGCCTACGAGGCCTACGGCGCCTTGCTCCGCAATCTGATGAACAAGCCTTCCTGGGACCGCCAGCGCATGGCCGACAGGAATGCTCGCCATGGTGGCTGGATCACGGAAATCGGCGAGGCCCTGCCGGACCTCACACCCGAGCAACTCCGGCGCGGCGCCCTGGTCATGGCCGCTTTCTGGACGCCGACCGTGTGGCGCTGGCTGATGGACACGTGCGGCTTCCAGCCGAAGGAAGCCGAGCTGGTCGCCAGCTGGGCGATCAACACCTTGGCCGAGGGCCTGAGACGCGACGCCTCGGGACTGGCCGACCGACCGCACGCCAAGGCCGGTCCCGGCCGGCGCGGTGGCAGCGCGCGCGGCAAGACACAGCGGGAGACGAGACGATGATTCACCACTTTTCCATCCCGGCGCGCGATCCTGCCGCGGTGGCGCAGGTGCTGGCCGAGCTGATCGGCGGCCGCGCCTACCGGTTTCCCGGGCCTCTGCCGGGCGCAGCCATGGCGGTGAGCGGGGATCCGCACGGCACGATGATCGAGGTCTATCCCGAGCGTGTCGTGATGACGCCGGGCGAGGGCGAAGCGCCGATTGCCTATCGCGACGCACCGGCCGGCCCCTGGCATGCGGCTTTCCATGCGCTCCTCTCGGTGCCGCACGATCGCACCACCATCGAGCGCATCGGTGCCGCCGCCGGATGGCGCACCAAGTTCTTCAGTCGCGCCGCGCCCAACCTGCCGCCGGTCTTCCACGTCATCGAGGTGTGGGTCGAGAATCGCTTCCTGCTCGAGGTCGTGCCGGCGGACATGATCGAGGTCTACGAGGGCTACATGCAAATCGAGCGGATGAACGCGCTGGATCTGTCGCTCGAACTCTAGTTTCCAGGGGAGTCATGACCGCACCGTCGCCGTGTGACGGCGACACCTCCCCGGCGGCGCCGGGGAGGAGGAAGATCACGGCCGCGGCGACCAGCCGGGCGGGGCCATCTCGAAGCCGGAGAATTCGAACCCTGGCGAGACCGTGCAGCCGACCAGGGTCCAGGCGCCGAGCGATCGGGCGGCCTGCCAAGCGTGGCGCGGTACCACCGCCTGCGGCTGCTCGTCGAGGCCGAAATCGATGCCGAGCCGGACGCGGCGGACGGTGCGACCGTCCTCGCTGAGCGACAACTCGAGCGGCGCGCCAGCATAGAAGTGCCAGATCTCGTCGGCATCGACCTTGTGCCAGTGCGAGCGCTCGCCGGCCTTCAGAAGAAAGTAGATCGCAGTCCCGGCGGCGCGCCCCGGGTCGGGCGCGCGAAAGGTTTCGACGAAGTGGCCGCCTTCCGGGTGTGGCCGCAGGCCGAGTCGGGCGATCAGTTCGTCGGCCGTCATCATCCCGGCGGCGGCACCGTCGCCTTCATCGACGGCAGCTTGGCGAAGGCCGCGAACCACTTGGCGAGCTTCGGTCGTTTGGCGCGCCAGTCGTGGCTCGAGAAGCGGTAGTCGAGATAGCCCAGCGCACAGCCGATGGTGATGGTGCCGATCGTCGGCTTGCCCTTCAGCGACTTGACCTCGGCCTCGAGCTGGTCGAGCACGCCGTCGATCTTCTTCATCTGGCCCTTGCTCCAGTCGGGCCAGCGCTTCTCCTCGGGGCGCAGGAAGCTCTCGTAGCGTGCCAGCAGGGCGGCATCGAGCAGGCCGTCGCCCATGGCCTGCTGGCGCAGTGCCACCCAGCGGTCGCGGCCCTTGCGCGGCAGCAGCTTGCGCCGCTTGTGCTGGCTGTCGAGGTACTCGCAGATCACCGGCGAGTCGAACAGGTCCATGCCCTTGACCGACAGCGCCGGGATCTTGCCGATCGGGTTGTGCTTGTCGACGTCGGCGTTCGGCATCACCGGAGTCAGGGCTACGTTGACCGGCTCGATCTTCTTGTCGAGGCCGCTCTCGAGTGCCACCACCCTGACCTTGCGGGCGTAGGGCGAGGCGGGCGAGTAGTAGAGCGTCATCTTGGCCATGGCGGATCCCCCTCTTCCCCTCAGGCGACGGCCACGCCGGGAATTTCCGTATCGTTCACTCGGACCTTGCGGGCAACCTCGATGAGCTGCTGCCAGGTCGTGCCGTCGATTGGCACGCCGTTCTTCTCGCGGTCGGCGCGGCGGGCCCGCTCGGGCTCGCCCGGCGCCAGCACCTCGGCCACGCCGGCCTGGGGTCGCGCCGACTTCACCCAGGTGATGAAGGTCTCGACCTCGTCCTCGAAGGTCTCGACGCCGCCCATCGCCGCCGGATCGATGATGATCGACAGCATGTTGTTGATGATGCGGGTACTGTCCTTCTTGATGGTGCGCGGGCTGTGGGTGAGGCCGCCGGTCAGGGCGCCGGCCAGCAGGTCGCAGATCACCGCGAGACCGCCGCCCTTGTGCAGGCCGAACGGCAGGATGGCGCCGAAGGGCGGGTTGTACAGCACGCCAGGGTCGGTGGTCGGGTTGCCGGCGGCATCGATCAGCAAGCCCTCGTCCATCCGGACCTGCTTGTTGTTGGCGACGCGCACCTTGCCCGCCGCCACCTGGCTGGTGGCGAAATCGAGCACGATCGGCTCCTTGCCCTTGCGCGGCACCGCCGTGCAGTAGGGGTTGGTGGTGAAGCGCGGCTCGGCGCCGCCGAACGGCGCCACCAGCGACTTGTGGCCGTGCACGTTCACCCAGTGCGTGCTCACCATGCCGGCACGGGCGCATTGCTCACCCCAATGGCCGATCCGCCCGATATGGTGCGAATTGGTGAGACCGAGGACACAGACGCCGTGCTTGCGGGCGCGGTCGATGCCGATATCCATCGCCTCCTTGGCGATGACCTGGCCGTAGCCGGCACCGCCGTCGATCACGATCACCGCACCATTGTCGCGCGAAATTTTTGCATGATGGTTACGGGTGCAATTCCCGGTCGTCGTGTTCTGGATGTAGGCTGGCATCATGCCAACGCCGTGGCTGTCATGGCCGTAAAGATTGGCCAGGACCAGGTGGTCGGCGACCAGCCGCGCTTCCTCGTCCGAGCTGCCGTCGGCCCGGCAGATGGCCATCGTGAAGGCGTGCAACCGATCAGGCATTACCCGTACTTCGCCCACCGAGCTCACTCCATCAGCCATCCTGCCGTCTCCCCTGGTTGTTTGGCGGGCGCACCGTTCCGCAGGGGCAGCGTGCTGTCAACCGAGGCCAAAAGGTCGCAGGTCCAGGCCCCGGTTTGGCCGCTCTGAGAGGCGAGGTCGGTGCGTCGCCGGCTCGAAGCGCGGGTCGGCATGGAATTGGAGTAGACACATCTTTCATTCCTCCGCCGTAATCGGGGGAGGTGGCCTGCAGGGCCGGAGGGGGAAGGCCTCAGTCGAGGTTCCTCCGATTCCGACGTCGGAATCCGAAGCATCTCGACTGAGGCTTTCCCCCTCCGCCCCGTATGACGGGGCACCTCCCCGATGCGGAGGAGGGATTGAGCTGTGATCACTCTCAGAGCATAGATGACCTACCTTCTCCGTCTGGCCTGCCTCGTCCTCCTGCTTGCCGCCGGCGCCGCACTCGCCCAGGAGAGCGGGCAGCCGCAGCGGCCGTTCAGCCAGCTCATCGACCTGTGGACCCGCCAGCTCGACCGCATCGCCATGAGCGCCGACCAGGCCGGTCTGCTGCCGGTCGAGATCGATGGCTTGCGCGAGCAGGTGCTCGACATCCGGGCGGCTGCCACGGCGGCAGCCAACCTGGCGCGCAACGACCTGGCCGACACTCGCAAGCTGCTGGCCCCGCTGGAGGCCAAGCCGGCGACCGACGGCGTGCCGGAAACCGACGCCGTCAAGGCCGACCGCCAGCGCCTGACCGACCAGGCCGCGGTCAGCGAGAGCCGTATCAAGCAGTGTGAAGTCATCGTCGCCCGCGCCGACCAGCTGCACGAGCGCCTGACCAAGCGGCGTGCCGAGGCGATGCTGCAGACCTTGCTGCGCCGCGGTGCCTCGCCGATCTCGGCCCAGACCTGGAGCAAGCTTGGGCCGCAGCTCGTCGGCGCCTTCGAGGTGCTGGGGGGTGCTCTCGCAACGTGGGCGAGGCAAGTCGCGGCCGGCCTGCAGATCGACAACCGAAGTCTCGTCTCCTTGACCGCCTGGGCGGCCCTCATGGTGGTTTTGTGGTGGTTCGGCCGCCTGCTGCGCAGCCGCTACGGAAAAGGCGAGGCGCAGGATGTCGGCGAGCGCGATCGCACCGTCGTCGCAGCGATCGACGGCGTCGGGCTGATGCTCGTGCCGATGCTGGCCGTCTGGCTGATCGGCCGGGTACTGCTGGCGACGTCGCCGCCACCGCCGCTCGATTTCCTGGTGACGCAGTTCACCACGGACGTGATCGCCTTCCTGCTGGTGATCGGCCTCACCGCGGCGGCGCTCTCGCCGGCCCGGCCGGCTTGGCGGGTGCTTCCCTTCACCGACGACAGCGCGCACCATCTGTCGAATTCCTTGCGGCGGCTTATCGCGATCGTGCTCACCGCCGACTTCCTCTATGTTGCGCTGGCGCGCAGCAACGAGAACACCGATGCCCTGACGTCGGTCGGCGCACTGGTGCTGGCGACACTGGTCGCGGTCTTCACCATGCCGGCCCTGGCGACGCGCGGCTGGCATGCCGAACGTCCAGAAGGCTCCGGCCTGCCGACCATGATAGGCGGGGCTTGGTGGTCGGTTGTCCGCCTGGTGCTGAGCGTCCTCGTCCTGCTGCCGATCGTCCTGGCGCTGCTCGGTTACGTCACCCTGGCGGCGCATCTGCACAACGCCGTCTACACGACCGTCCTGCTGATCACCGTGGCCGTGCTGCTGCATCGCGTCGTCGCCGCGCTCCTCGAATCGGCGGCGGCCGCCGACACCAGGCCCGGCCAGTGGGTGCGCCATCGCCTCGGCCTGCCGAGCGACGCCACGCTGCGCGGCCAGCAAATCGTCATCCTGCTGTTCGACGTGATCCTGGTGCTGCTGCTGGCTGTCGGCATCCCGACGGCCTGGGGCGTCGACACCGAAGCCGTCATCGACGGCATCGCCAAGCTGCTGCACGGCGTCAAGGTCGGCGGCATCACCATCTCGCTCAGCAATATCGGCGTCTCCATCATCGCCTTTGGCGTCTGCATCGCGCTCGTCCGCCTGCTGCGCACCGTGGTGCGGGACCGCGTGCTGCCGACCGTCGACGCGCCCCTGCCGCTGCGCCAGTCGATCGATGCCGGGTTGAACTATTTGGGCGTGGCGGTGGCGCTCTTGATCGGCGTCGGCGCGCTCGGCATCGACTTCACCAATCTCGCGATCGTGCTGGGCGCGCTTTCGGTCGGCATCGGCCTCGGCCTGCAGAACATCGCCAACAACGTCATCTCCGGCGTCATCCTGCTGGTCGAGCGGCCGATCAAGGCGGGCGACTGGGTGCTGGTGTCGGGTCACGAAGGATTCGTCCGACGCATCAACATTCGCGCCACCGAGATCGAGACCTTCCAACGCACGCACGTGATCGTGCCCAACAGCGTGTTCCTGCAGAATCCGGTGGTGAACCGGACCTACGCCGACACCTCGAGCCGCATCGAGATCAAGCTCACCGTGGGCCTCGGCACCGACGTGGCCGTGATGGAGGGCCTGCTGCGCGAGGCCGCCCTCGGCCAGCCCAACGTGCTGCGCGTGCCGGCGCCGATCGTGCGCTTCGTCAAGGTCGGCCCGGGCGGGCTCGACTTCGAGCTGTTCGTGTTCGTCGCCCGGCTCGAAGACCGCGTGGTGGTCGGCAACGATCTCAACAAGACGATCCTGGCGCGCCTGATCGAGCTCAAGATCATCGACCCGGCGCCGGTGCCGGAGCTACGGATTCGCGGCATCGAGCCCTATCTGAGCCAGGCCGGCGCCGGTCACGAGGGCGGCCATGCCCAGACGCCGACCTGAGAAGGATGCGCGGCGCCGACGCTGGCCGATCATCCTCCTGTTCGCCGCCTCCGTGTTGGTGGGCGTGGGCCTGTGGGCCTACTCGCCGTCGCTGCCGCCCGAGCTGCTGATCGCGCGCTACGGCAACGGCGAGTCACGCTTCATCGACGTCGGTGGCGCCAACGCCCATGTCCGCGACCAGGGCAATCGCGACGGCATTCCCGTGGTGATGATCCACGGCTCGATGGGCTCGCTGCACATGTGGGAAGGCTGGGTGGGCGCGCTCGGCCAGGCGGCGCGCCTGATCAGCATCGACCTGCCCGGCCACGGACTCACCGGCGTGTGGCCGCGCGAGGAATACACCATCGAGGCCTACGCCGATTTCGTCGAGGTTCTGGTCGACACGCTCAATCTCGATCGCTTCGTCCTGGTCGGCCATTCGATGGGCGGCGCCGTGGCCTGGACCTTCGCCGCCACGCGGCCCGACCGGGTAAGCCAGCTCGTGCTGGTCGACGCCGCCGGCTATCCGCGCACCGGCGAGGCGCCATTGCCGACGCGGCTTGCCCGCATGCCGGTGCTCGGCGACATCGGCATCTACTTCAAGCCAGAGCGGCTGGTGCGGCGCTCGCTTGCAGAGGTCTACGCCGATCCGGCGATGGTGACGCGCGAACGAGTCAGGCGCTATGCCGAGCTGCAGCGCTTTCCCGGCAACCGCGAGGCCACGGTGCTGCGCGCCCGCACGCAGGAGCCGCTCGATCCGACGCCGCTCAAGCGGCTCACGGTTCCGACTCTGCTGCTGTGGGGTGCCAAGGATCGCTGGGTGCCGATCACCGATGCCCAGCGCTTCCAGGCCGACATCAAGGGCGCCAGGCTCGTGGTCTTCGACCAACTCGGCCACAACCCGATGGA
>NZ_JBFWZI010000019.1:16438-48913 GCF_050185545.1 Reyranella sp.
TTCCGACTCTGCTGCTGTGGGGTGCCAAGGATCGCTGGGTGCCGATCACCGATGCCCAGCGCTTCCAGGCCGACATCAAGGGCGCCAGGCTCGTGGTCTTCGACCAACTCGGCCACAACCCGATGGAAGAGGACCCGGGCGGCACCGCGGCCGCGCTGGTGGCGTTCCTGAAGCCGATCCCGCCGCGAACGCCGCCGCCCGACCCGGGCGCAATCGACCCGACCGTGCTGCCGGCGGTGGTGCCGGAGCGGGATTGATTTCTTCTGGACCGCGGGCGTCTCGCCCGCTCATGAGGATGAGCGGGCGGGACGCCCGCGGTCCCGAAGATGACAACCTACTGGCTCCGCAGCATCGCGACCACCTTCCCGAACGCCTGGTCGGCGATCGCCTCGATCTCGGCCTTTGTGCGGTTCTGGATCGGATGCGGGACGTAGACGACCGCCGGCTCGAAGCCCAGCGAATCGCTTTGCGCTTCGACGCCTTCGACGAAGCCGGTGGTGACGATATTGACGCCAGGCAAGCCGCGTCCGTCGAGGCTATTGAGGTCGTGCAGACTGCACGATGTGCAGGACCCTCAATCGCTCAGCGCGATCACCGCGAGCTGGTTCTCGGCGGCGATCTTCTGCAACAGGTCAGTCGGTGCCACCTTGGTGTTGGTCGGCTTGCGATAGCGCCGCGTGGTGATGCCAGCTTTCTTGAAGTGGCCTTCGAGGCGGTCGATGAACTCCGCGCCGCGCGCCTTGCCGATGTCCATGAGGGCCACGCTGCGGCCGTCGAATGACGGTGGCGGCGCCAGCCGGGCGCGCCGCGTCGGCGAGGTCTCCGCCGTCGGGTCGCGCAAGGTGATCGATGACATGTCGGGGGTTCCTCCTGTGAGAATGCGCTGGGGGGCGCGCCACTGGTGGCGAGCTCCCAGCCCTGAGTTTCGATCCTGCCGTCGACAACTCCCTACCTGATCTCGTGCGTCACGGCCTGGCATTCGTCGCGAACCGATTGCCCGGGCCAGCCGCCGATGATGGCGGAGAATAGCCCGGCTTCGCCGCCGGCGCGAACGATTAGCAGGCCATCCGGCTGGAACTTGTCGACCACCTGGTCGGCCATCGACGGAGGCATGCCCTCGGGCACGTCGTGGGCTCCACGGATCACGTCGCGGCCCGGCCGCTTCAGCGCCTGGAACAGCGCGTCCTCGAGGCGCCGGCGATCCCAGCCGGCTTCCTTGAAGATCAGGTAGTGCTCGGGCGACAGCACGAGCACGGCATTGCCGGCGCCGCACAGCTTGGGATGGCCGACGCCGAACAGGCCCATGGCGAGCGAGCGCACCAGCTCTTCCGGCGTGCGCGACTTCTGGTCGATGAAGCCGTTGACGCCCTCGCCATGGAACAACGTCACCGCGTTCTTGCCGGGCGCAATGCCGCGGCGTACCGAGAGCGGTTCCCACGCCGGATCGGATTCGTCCTCGGCGAAGCAGAACGTGTACTTGCCGGGATTGCCCAGGGTGGCGCGGTCGATCGCACCGGGCAGACCGCCGCCGACATTGCGCACAATGAGCTGCAGGGCGCGCCCGATGGTGGCGTTGGCCCGGTTGCCCTGTCCCAGCGCGTTGGTGCCGCTGTTCATGCCGATGGCGCGAGCGATCGGGCCGTTGATGATCACCAGCGGGCCGGAGAAATGAGTCGTGCAGAGCAGGCCATGCAGGACGAACAGCGGATCGAGGGCGGCCTCCAGCACGCCCAGCACGACCGGCATGTATTCCGGTTTGCAGCCCGCCATCACGGCATTGATCGCCACCTTCTCGACGGTGCACGGTGCGAGGTTGGGCGGGATCAGGCCGACCACCTCGTCGGGCTTGCGCTCCGTGCCGCCCAGCATGCGCAGGATGCGCTCGTCGGTCGGCGGCACCACCGGCAGTCCATCGCTCCAGCCGCGCTCGAAGCAGGCTTCAATCGGATCGTCCCAGTTGCCGACCGAGATCGACCGCGACTTGAGCCCGGGGTCGCCATAGCGCGCGATCAGGGTCTCGCGCACGCCCGGCTCGACGCTGCGCGAGCCGCAACCCGGCTGCCACGCCGGCAGGCCGTCGCCCGCCGCGGCGGCACCGGCGACACGAACCCATTCGGCGCGATCCCAGCCCACGGTGCGCTCCACCTCGCGACCACCGGCGAAGCGGATCAAGGTCGGCACCGCCTCGACATCGAGATGGAACGACCGCTCGAGCGCGCGATCATCGATCACCGCCCGGACGCCGGCGGGAAAGCCTGGATCGTCCTGGCTCACCACGGCGAGCGCGCCGGCGCGATCGAGGCTCTGCATCACCGGCTCGACCAGCACGCAGGTCGGACAATCGCGCTTGGCGACAATCACCAGGCCGTCATTGGGCAGGCCATCAGGCATGGGCGCCTCCTCTCGTTTTCTGTTGGGCGACGATAGCATGGAAAGGAACCTCATCCTCTTCCGGACCGCGAGCGTCTCGCTCGCTCAAGCTCATGAGCGAGCGGGACGCTCGCGGTCCGGATGAGCATGAGCCAGCGCCTACAGCCGCTGCGCCCGGAACGTGTCGCACTTGTTGGGGTCGCCGCTGTCGAGGCCGATCATGAACCAGCGCTTGCGCTGTTCGCTCGAGCCGTGGGTGAAGCTGTCGGGCACGATCCGGCCGCGCGCCTGCTGCTGCAGGCGGTCGTCACCGATCGCCGACGCGGCAGCCAGCGCTTGGTCGACGTCGCGGTCGTCGATCATCTTGCCGCCGCGTGCGAGGTCGGCGCGATTGGCCCAGACGCCGGCGAAGCAGTCCGCCTGCAGCTCCGTGCGCACGGAGAGCGCGTTGCCATCGCGCTTGCTCATGCTCTGGCGCATCTGCTGGACCTTGCCCGAGATGCCGAGCAGGTTCTGCACGTGATGACCGATCTCGTGGGCGATGACGTAGGCCTGCGGGAACTGGCCCGGCGCATGGAAGCGGCGCGTCAGGTCGTCGAAGAAGGAGAGGTCGAGATAGACGCGCTGGTCGGCCGGGCAATAGAACGGTCCCATCGCTGCCTGGCCCCCGCCGCACGCCGTTTGCGTGGCGTCGCGATAGAGCACCAGCTTGGGATCGACGTAGCGACGCCCCATATCGCGGAACAGCCCGCTCCAGACATCCTCCGTGCTCCGCAGGACGCGCGACACGAACTGCGCCTCCGCATCGCCGGGCGAGGATTGCGCCGGCGGACGCGCCGTCCGGTTGGCCGACTGCTGTTGCGGGACGTAGCCCGAGGTCGGTCCGCCGCCGCTCAACCCGCTCAGCAGCGCCATCGGGTCGGCTCCGAGGATCAGGGCGATGACGATGAAGGCGATGATGCCGAAGCCGCCCTTGAACAGGCCGCCGCCACCGCCCGTCGGCAGGGGCATTCCGCCGAAGCCGCCGCCGCCGAAGCCTCCACTGGCGTAGCCGCCTTCGCCGCGGCGATCCTCGATGTTGCTGCTTTCCTCGCCGTCCATCTGCATCGCAGCTCTCCCAGGTCGAGATCGTGCCGGGATCGTCTATAGTGCCTGGCGATGACTCTCACCATCGCCACCTGGAACATCAACTCGGTCCGTCTCAGAATCGACAACGTCAGGCGCTACCTGAAGCTGCGCCGGCCGGACGTCCTCTGCCTGCAGGAAACCAAGTGCCCCGACGAACATTTCCCGCACATGGCGTTCGAAAGGCTGGGTTACAAGCATCGGCTGGTGCAGGGCATGAAGTCCTACAACGGCGTGGCGATCGTCTCCAAGGTTCCCTTCACCGCGACCGACATCCATCACCGCTGTGGCAAGGAGGATTGCCGGCACATCGAGGTCGCGCTCGATGTCGGCGACGACCCGATCCTGCTCGACAATCTCTACATCCCGGCGGGCGGCGACCTGCCCGACCCGGACCAGAACGAGAAGTTCGCCCACAAGCTCGATTTCTACCGCGAGATGGCGCACTGGTTCGCCGACCGAAAGCCGGCATCGGTCGATGCCAAGGGCTCGCGCCGCATCGCCGTCGGCGATCTCAACGTGGCGCCGCTCGAGCACGACGTGTGGAGCCACAAGCAGCTCCTCACCGTGGTGTCGCACACGCCGGTCGAGGTCGAGCTGTTCGGCGGCCTGATGGCCTCGCTCGACTGGATCGACGTGCCGCGCCGCTTCGTGCCGACTGACCGGAAGCTCTATTCGTGGTGGAGCTACCGCAACACCGACTGGCGCGCGTCGAATCGCGGCCGGCGGCTCGATCACATCCTCGCCTCGCCGGGCCTGGCGGGCGCAATCTCCAGCCATCGCATCGAGGTCAATGCGCGCGACTGGGAGAAGGCGTCCGACCACGTGCCGGTGCTGGCAACGTTCGAGATATGAGGAGACAGGCATGGCGACGATCATCGGCGTCCTGGTCATCGGTCTGGTCGTGGGCCTGCTCGCCCGCATCATCACGCCAGGCCCCAACCCGCGCGGCATCATCGTCACGATCGTGATCGGCATCGTCGGCGCGGTGATCGCGACCTACGGCGGCCAAGCGCTCCACCTGTACCAGCCGGGTGAGGCGGCCGGCTTCGTCGGCTCCATCATCGGCGCGGTCGTGCTGCTGGTCCTGCTGCGCCTGTTCTCGCGGGGCTAACCGACCCGGTAGAGAAAATAGCGGTCGGGCGGGACGCCCGGCGGTTCGGGCAGGCGGTGCCAGCGCGCCACCTCGAGCGGCTGGTTGGCGAGGACGTAGCCGCCGGAAGCGGCCAGCGTGTCGAGCGCCGGGCCGAGCCATTTGCCCATCGCCATGTTGGCTTCGTGGTCGCCCGTGCCGAGGTCGGTATGGATCAGGGCGGCGTGCGCGCCCAGCCGGCGGGCGGCCTCGGGAATCGACTCGCGGGCGTCGCCCAGGAACAGGTGGCTGTCGGCAGGGATGCAGTCGGGATGGGCCGCGATCTTGCGCTCGAACACGAAGATGTCACGGCCAGGAAAGAGGTCGCGCAGGTGATCGTAGGTGCGGCCGTTACCCAGGCCGACCTCCAGGATCGGTCCCGGCAGGGCGTCTATCCTGGGTTTCAGGAAGTTGAGGCAGTCGCGCTGCGCCTGCATGCGCGCGATGAAGCTGTCGAGCCGGCTCATGCGAAGTGGTGGCAGCCAGGATTTCGTCAGGCCGCCTGCTTGGCCGTCGCCTCTTGAAGCTTCTTGTTGGTGTCCACCACGCGATGGGCGAGCTCGCGCATGACTTCGATGGCCATCTGCGGCACCTCCGCGACCAGGCGATAAAACGTGTCCTTGGAAATCTTCAACGTGCTGAGCGGCTCGCGCGCCTTGATGGTGGCGGTGCGCGGCACGTCGCACAGGATGGCGATCTCGCCCAGGAAATCGTTCTTTTTCATCTCGGCGACGCGGATCTGGCCTGCCTCGGAATCGATCAGCACGTCGGCCACGCCGCCCAGGATCACGTACATGGCGTCGCCGGGATCGCCCTGGTGGCAGAGCTCCTGGCCCTCGGCGTAGTTCACCCGCTCGCTGGTGAAGGCAAGCAGCTTCAGCTTGGCCGGCTCGATCTTGGACAGGATCGGTACACGCTTTAGCAGTTCGACTTCCTCGTTGAGGTTCATCGCGTTCTCCTGATCATCCTCGAGCCGACGCCATTAGGCCGACGCCATCAGCTCGGCGTACAGTCCACCCCGTTCGGCCAGATCGGCGGGCGCGCCCTGGGCGGCGATCCTGCCTCCCTGCATAACGACGATCTGCTCGAACGGTTCGGCCTGGGTCGGCCGGTTGGCGATCCACACCACGCCGCGGCCGCCCTTCGCCGCCGACGCGAGAATATTGTCCCGGATGCGATCCTGCGTGCGACCATCGAATGACGCAACCGCCTCGTTGACGATCAGCAGTTGCGGCCGCTTGATCACCGCGCGGGCGATGCCGAGCTTCTGGCGCTGCGCCGCCGTCAGACGCTTGCCGCCGACGCCGACATTGTACTCCAGGCCGACCTCGATCACCGAATTGCGCAAGTCGAGCTCCGCCAGCACCTCGGCGGTCAGGGTGCCGATCCGCGCCTCCGCCTGGGCCTGGCCGTAGACCAGGCGACCGAAGAGGATGTTGTCCTGCAGGGTGGCGGCGCTGTTGTAGCGGTCGAAGTCGTAGAACTCGACGGCTCCCCGGAGATCGGCCGGCAGGCCGGTTTCGAACGCCCGCCGGGCCGCCAGCAGGCGATCCTCCATGGCGGCGTCGATCAGGCCGAGGCGATGGCGCGCCTCGATGTAACGGAAGGGCAGGGTCATCAGGCGCCGCCCGTCGCCTTCCGGCACCGCCTCGATGCCCTTGCCACCCAGCCGCTGCAGCAGCAGCCGGACATTGGGCAGCTCGTCGGCGGAGATGAAGCTGTACTGCTCGAACAGGGGGTTGTCGGGCGACAGATCGGAGAACAGCTCGACCATGGTCTCGGCGATGGTGAGGCCCATGCGCTGCAAGTCGCGTTCCAGGCCGGTCGCCCGCAGGATCGACTCGACATAGGGATCGGCGGCGATGTTGTCGCCATCGAAGGTCTTGCCGAGCGGCGTGCCGAACAGCAGGTTCTCGGCCACCGACAGGTTGCGGTTGTAGCGGTCGTCGTTGAACGTTTCGACCAGCCCGGCATAGCTCTCGTTCTGCAGCCGGCCGTGCAGGGCATGGCGGGCCTTGAGGATCTTCTCCGCCAGGTCGGGGCGTTGCGCGGCGTCGACCGTGCCGCGCAAGCCGAACTGGTAGATGTCCTCGTCGAGCTCGACCTGCTTCAGCGCCTCGACCATGCAGGGCAACAGGTCGGCCGGACCGGTGGCGCCGGCCAGCTCGTAGTCGATCCAGTCGGCATTGGGGTCGAGGGCCGGGTTGCCGGCGCGCACCGACTCCTTCCAGAAGGCCTCGCGCAAGGCGCGGGCCGCGTCGTCGTAGGTGGCCGGTGTCACCGGCCGGTTCTTGAGCCCGAACAGCAGGTTGTCGCGCACCGACAGCGGAAACAGGTAGGTCTCCTGGCCGATATACGAGGTGCGCGAGCCCAGCACGTACTCGGGCAGGCGGAAGAAGTCGTTGCCATCGAGCTTGATCGAGCCGGCGCTGGGCAGGGTGACGCGGGCCAGCACCTGGCCCAGGACGTCCTTGCCCGAGCTCGATTGCCCGATCACGGCCACCCGGCTGCAGGTCGGCACGACCAGCGAGACGCTGTCGAGCTGCTTCACCCGGCCGTCTTCCGACACGGTGACGCCGGCGAGGGCCAGCTCCTTGCCGAGCGGCGGGGGCGGGCCGTCCGGGATTGCCTGCAGCTCCTCGGGCATCATGCCCTCGGGCTGGAACTGGTCGATCACCTGCTCGTACTTGATCTGGACGTCCTGGCGCTGCTGGTCCCAGTCGATCAGCTCCTTGATCGGCGAGGGCAGGTCCTTGTAGGCCAGCAGCACGCCGACAACGGCGCCGACATCCATCTGCCCGGTAATCGCGAAGTAGCCGCCGATCAGGTAGATGGCGAAGGGTGTCGCCTGGGACAGGATGTTGTTCCAGAACTTGGCCACGAACTTCTTCTGGTAGAGGTCGAAGCGGATCTTGAAGATGCGGCCGAGCCGGTCGGAGATGTCGGCGCGCTCGTAGTTGGCCGCGCCGTGGACGTGGATCTCGTTGTAGCCGTCGGCGGTCTCGGCGATGCGGCCGGCCAGTTGGCGCGCCGAGATCTGGCGCTGCCGGCCCAGCGCCAGCACCGGCTTGCGCAGCCGCGGAATGATGGCCATTTGCACCGCCAGCAGCACGATGACGACGATTCCGAGCAGCCAGTTCTGCAGCATGATGAAGATGATCGCTGTCAGGGCCTGGCCACCCAGGAACATCGGCTGCACGAAGGCGTCGCCGATGAAGCCGCCCAGCGGCTCGACCTCGTCCTTGATCATGGTGGCCAGCTCGGCCTGCTTGACCTTGCGGAAGTGGGCGGCGGGAAAGCGCAGGATGCGATCGTAGAGCTCGTAGCGCAGGCGGCGCAGCATGCGCTCGCCCATGCGACCCTTCTGGGTGTTGATCGTCTTCTTGAACTGGCCGTTGACGATCACCGCGCCCAGAAAGACGAAGCTCATGACGACCAGGTACTGGAGCTGGTCGACCTGGAAGCCGTCGAACAGCCGAACCACCTTGCCGGGCAGGATGGCCGACAGATCGAGCTCCCAGACCAGGAACGGGATCGTCTTGGAGTCCTTGAAGGCGTTGCCCTGGATACCGTTGTTGATGACCGACTTCGGCACGGTGAGCGACATGAAGTAGAAAACCTGGGCCAGGATGACCAGGCCCAGGATGACAACCTGCTCGGGCCTGCTGTGTCGCCAGATGTATGTAAACAGATTGCGCTGCATCGGAATCCGTGTCGCCGGAGCCGTCCCCGCCCCACCTATATTCGATCAGTGCCTTGATTACATTCGATTTTTTGTGAGCGAGCCAGCGATTTGCCGGCTCGCCGGGTTATGGCATAGTCGCCGCGGAATTCACCGGCTGGGGCAGAAGGCGCTTCGGCAACGGGGGAGACGGACCGCATGCCGAACAGCAGCCGATCAAAGCGCGTGCTGCTCTACAGCCACGACTCGTTCGGACTTGGCCATGTGAGCCGGTGCCGGACCATTGCCAACCATATTGTGGCGGCCGACCATTCGCTGTCGGTCCTGATCCTGTCCGGCTCGCCGGTGATCGGCTCCTACGAATTCCGCTCCGGCATCGACTTCGTGCGCATCCCGGGCGTGGTGAAGCAGATCGAGACCGGCGAGTACGATTCGGCCAACCTCCGGGTCGGCGTCGAGCATACGCTGGAGATGCGCACCCGAATCATCCGCGACACCGCCGACATCTACCGTCCCGACCTGTTCATCGTCGACAAGGAGCCGCTCGGCCTGCGCGGCGAGGTCGTGCCGGCGCTCAAGCTCCTGAAGGAGCGCGGCACCCCGCTGGTGCTCGGCCTGCGCGACGTCATGGACGATCCGGCGGCCCTGGCCCAGGAATGGCAGCGCAAGAATGTCGTGCCGGCCCTGCGGGACCTTTACGACGAGATCTGGATCTACGGCCTGCCGCAGATCAACAAGCCGCTGACCGGCATCCAGGTGCCTCCCTCGGTGCGGCACAAGATGGTCTACACCGGCTACCTGCGGCGTGACCTGCCGCTGCACGCCGACATTCCGCACGAGATCGAGGAGATCGACGGGCCGTTCATCCTGGTGACGCCGGGCGGTGGCGGGGATGGCGCCGATCTGGTCGACTGGGTGCTGGCAGCCTACGAAAGCGACCCGCACATCCCCTACGGCGCGGTGATCGTGTTCGGGCCCTTCATGTCGGCCGCTGAGCGCGAGGCCTTCAAGGAGCGCGCTGCCCGCTTTCCCAATATCCGCACCCTGACCTTCACCAACAATCTCGGCGTCCTGATGCAGCGCGCCGCCGGCGTGGTGGCGATGGGCGGCTACAACACGTTCTGCGAGATCCTGTCCTTCGACAAGAAGGCCATCATCGTGCCGCGCACCAGGCCCCGGCTGGAGCAGTTCATCCGCGCCCGGGCTGCGCGCAACGTCGGCCTGATCGAGATGCTCGACGCCGACGGCGGTCGCGATCCCCACGCCATGGCGACGGCGCTGCGGCAGCTGCCGCAGCAGGGCCTGCCGAGCGACGTCGTGGTGCCGGGGCTGCTCGACGGCCTGGGCAACGTGTGGCGCCTGGTCGCCAAGCGCCTGGCTCATCCCCATCGCGGCCCGGCGCCGCTCGGGGTGACGGACGCCGCTGCCGATCCGGTTGCAGCGTCTTCGCCAGCGCGCGCCAGGACCTGACCATTGCGCGTCCGATGATGGGCGGTCGTTCGATGTTGCCGCAGTCGCCGGCGCGGGTCGCCGTCGTCCTCAAGGGCTGGCCGCGCCTGTCGGAGACCTTCATCGCCCAGGAGATCGCCGGCCTCGAGGCGCGCGGCGTCGCCCTCGAGATCTGGTCGCTGAGGCGGCCGACCGACAAGGCCCGCCATCCTGTGCACGACCGCGTGGCGGCGCGCACGGTCTACCTGCCGGAGTATCTCAAGGACGATCCGCGCCGCGTTCTGGCGGGTTGGACGGTGGCACGGCGCCTGCCTGGCTACCGCGAGGCGCGGGACAAGTTCCTGGCCGATCTGCGTCGCGATCCGAGCACCAACCGGGTCAGGCGCTGGGGCCAGGCCCTGGTCCTGGCGGCCGAGCTGCCGCCGTCGGTCGAGCGCCTGTATGCCCACTTCCTGCACACGCCCTCGTCGGTGACCCGCTACGCCGCGACCATGCGCGGCCTGCCGTGGAGCGTCTCGGCGCACGCCAAGGACATCTGGACCAGCGCTCCCCGGGAGATCGGCGACAAGCTCGCCGACTGCGCGTGGCTGGTGACCTGCACCCGGCTCGGCCTCGAGCACCTGCAGGCGCTGGCTCCGCACCCCGAGCGCCTGAAGCTCGTCTATCATGGGCTCGACCTTGCCCATCTGCCGCCGCCGCCGACCGCGAGACCACGGCGCGACGGCGCGGACGCGGCAAACCCGGTGGTCATCCTGTCGGTCGGCCGCAAGGTCGAGAAGAAGGGCTACGACGATCTGCTCGAAGCGCTGGCGCGGCTGCCGGCCAGGCTGCACTGGCGCTTCGAGCATGTCGGGGCGGGCGAACTGTCCGATGCGCTCAAAGAGCAGGCCCTCCGCCTGGGCATTGCCAGGCGCTGCACCTGGCATGGTGCCCAGCCACAAGGGCGGGTATTCGACGCCCTCGTCAGGGCGGACCTGTTCGTCCTGGCCAGCAAACGGGCGGCCGACGGCGACCAGGACGGGCTGCCGAACGTGCTCATGGAAGCGGCGCACCAGGGCCTCGCTCTCGTGGCGACCCGTGCCGCCGCGATCGGCGAGTTCATCAGCGACGGCGACAATGGCCTGCTGGTGCCACCGGGTGCGCCGGATGCTCTGGCCGATGCCATGGCGCGGCTGATCGGCAACCCGGACCTGCGACGACGCCTGGCGCTGCGCGCGGGCGAGACCGTGCGGACGCACTTTTCCTTCGAGGCGGGCGTCGACTGGATCGCCAAGGCGCTTGGTCAGGAACCGTCGGCCGAAGTGCGCGCCGCGGAGTGAACCCCATGCGCGTGCTGTTGCACACGCCGCTCAAGCCGCCGGACAGTCCCACGCCCTCGGGCGATCGCGAGATGGCGCGCGGGTTTGTCCGCCTGCTGAGGCATCTCGGTCATTGCGTGATCATGCCGGCGGCCAGCCGCGTCGAGCCCGGGGTCCCGCCGGCCGACGCCCATCTCGCGCTGGAGCGGAGGGCGCGGGCGCAAGCGGCGCGCCTGGTTGCCCGCTGGCGGGCGTTGCCGGCCGGCCATCCCGAGCGTTTCGATCTCTGGTTCACCTACCACTGCTACTATCGCAAGCCCGACTGGCTCGGGCCCCTGGTCACGCGGGCGCTCGGAGTCCCTTATGTGATCGCCGAAGCCTCGCACGCGCCGCGCCGCGCCTACGGGCCGACCCGGCTCGGCCATCGCGCCGTCGAGCGGGCCCTGATGGCGGCCGACCTCGTCCTGACGGTCAATCCGCGCGACGTGGCTGGCGTGAAGGCGCGCCTGGGGCCGGGCGGACGCCAGGCAAGGGTGCCCCCCTTCATCGACTCCACATCGTTCGCTGCCGTCGCCGGTCGATGCCGGCCGGCCAACGACGTGCCCGTCCTGCTGACGGTCGGCATGATGCGCCAGCGCGACAAGCTCGACTCGTATCGCGTCCTGGCCCGGGCGCTCGCCATGCTGAAGGACCGGCCATGGCGTGCCGTGCTGGTCGGTGATGGGCCGGCGCGCGGCGAGGTCGAGGTAGCGATGGCTCCGCTCGGCGCGCGCGTGCACTTCGCCGGCGCGATCGCCCGCGAGCACCTGCCGAAGATCTATGCCGCGGCCGACCTCTACCTCTGGCCGGCGATCAACGAAGCCTACGGGATGGCGTTTCTCGAAGCCCAGGCGGCGGGCCTGCCCGTGGTCGCCGGCCGCACCGGCGGCGTGCCGGCCGTCGTGGCGCACGGGGTCACCGGCCTGCTGACGCCGGTCGGCGATGCGCCAGCCTTCGCCGAGGCCGTGGCGCGCCTGCTCGACGCGCCCGAACAGCGGGAACGCTTCGCTGCGTCGGCCCGCCATCGCATCGCCGCGTTGCACGGCGAGTACGCCGCGGCCCGCGCGCTTGCCGCAGCCTTGCGACGGCTGACATGACCGGCGTGCCGTTCGCCATCCTGCGCCACGCCACGACGGCGTGGAACGAGCAGCGTCGGCTGCAGGGACTGACCGACACGCCGTTGAACGCAACCGGCGAGGCGGACGCGCGCGGCTGGCGCCTGCCGGCGCCGGCCGACGCCTGGCAACGCCTGAGCAGCCCCCTGCAGCGGGCGCGGCGCACAGCCGAGCTGCTGCGGCCTGCCGCCGCTGTCACGATCGAGCCGGCGCTGCGCGAGATGAGCTTCGGTGCGTGGGAAGGCGCCACGCTTGCCCGGCTGCGCGTCACCGTCGGCGCAACGTTTCTCGACGCCGAGCGCCGGGGGCTGGACTTCCTGCCGCCGGGCGGAGAATCGCCGCGCATGGTCATGGCCCGGCTGAGCCGCTGGTCGGCGACGATCGCCGAACGGGGTGCGCCCGTCGTGGCGGTCTCGCACAAGGCGGCAATCCGCGCCCTGCTGGCGCTGGCCACCGGTTGGGACATGGCCGGCCCGCCAACCCACAAGCTCGACTGGCAGCGCGTTCACTTCTTCGTGGCCGAGCCTAACGGTCGCGTTGCCGTCGATCGCCTCAACGTGCCATTCGAGCGCGCGGCATGAGTGCGCGGGTTTTCTTATATGTCCAGCATCTGCTGGGGATCGGCCATCTGCGACGCGCGGCGACGCTTGCCCGGGCACTTGCGGCCGCCGGCTTCGACGTCCTGCTGGTATCGGGCGGTGCACCTCTCGGTGATCTGACGTTGGACGGCGTGCGCTTTCATCAGTTGCCCCCCTTGCGGGCGGCCAACGCAGGATTGAAGGAGCTGGCGCAGCTGGACGGCACACCCGTCGATGCGACATTCCAGGCCAGTCGCGCCCAGCGCCTGCTCGACCTGCTGCGGCGCGAAGCCCCCGACGTCGTCATCACCGAGCAGTTCCCGTTCGGGCGAACCCAGCTGCGCTTCGAGCTGCTGCCCCTGATTGCAGCGGCGAAGGCGCTTCGTCCGCGTCCCCTGATCGTGTCGTCGCTGCGCGACGTGGTGAGGCGGTCGGCCTCGCCGCAGCGTGTCGCGGAGTCGGTCGAGACCTTCGCCGACTTCGACGCCCTCCTGATCCATGCCGACCCGGCGCTCGTACGATTGGAGGAGAGCTTTCCTGCCTGGGCGAGCGTGGCAGAACGCGCACGCTATACGGGTTACGTCATGGAAGAAAACCTGGCGCAAGACGCCGCGACGCCGGCGGGCACCGGCGAGGTCGTGGTCTCGGCCGGCGGCGGCGCCCTCGGCGGCCCCCTGCTGAAGGCCGCTGTCGGCGCGCGACGGCTGGGCGCGCTCGCCGACCGGACCTGGCGACTGCTGGTCGGCCCCAACATGCCGGCGGCCGACCGCGGCGAGGTCGAGGCGGCGCGCGACGAGAGAATGATCGTCGAACCGGCACGTGCCGATTTCCCGGCCCTGCTGCACAATGCAACGCTCTCGATCAGCCAGGCCGGCTACAATACCGTGATCGAAACCGTCCGCCACGCCGACCGCGCCGTGCTCGTGCCGTTCGGCACGGCACGCGAGACCGAGCAGGTCGACCGCGCGCAAGCGCTGGCCGAGCGCGGCATGGCGGCGGTCGTTGCCCCGGGGACGCTCTCGCCGGCTACTCTCGCCGCCGCCATCGCCAAGGCGATGGCCGGTCCATCGATACGCAGCTTTCCGCCGATCGACACCGGCGGCGGCGCGGCGACGGCACGCGCCCTCGAGCGAATGCTGGCGGGTCGCGGCAATGGCTAGCTGGCAGGCGCTCGCCGACGAGGCGCGGCTCTGGTTCGACTCGGGTCGCACTGGCATCCTGTGGTGGCGCGACGACGACGCCGTCGATGCCGGTCCCGCGCTCGAACGATTGCTCGCGATCCGCGAGGATGCGGCGGTGTCCCTGTCGCTTGCCGTCGTGCCGGCACAGGCGACACCGGCACTGGCCGCGCGCCTCCGCGCGGCGCCGGATGTCGACGTGCTCCAGCACGGCTACGCCCACGTCAATCATGCTGCGGCAAGCGAGCGGAAAAAAATGGAGCTCGGTCTGCACCGGCCGGCCATGATGGTGCTGGGCGAGCTGGGAACCGGCTGGCTGGCGCTCGAACGCCTGTTCGGCGCCCAGGCTCTGGCCGTCATGGTGCCGCCGTGGAACCGCATCGCGCCCACGCTGGTGCCCACGTTGCCGGAGATCGGCTTCAAGGGGCTGTCGACCTTCGGGCCGCGCCGCCGCCCGCGGCCGACGCGCGGATTGCTGGAGATCAACACGCATGTCGATCTGACCGACTGGAAGGGCGGGCGCGGCTTCGTCGGTGAAGCGGCCGCCCTGGCCGCCCTGGTTTCCGCATTGGCGCGCGCGCGCGCCGCTTCGCCAGCGGCCTCCGCCGAGCCTGTGGGCGTGCTGAGTCATCATCTTGCGATGGACGGCGAGGCTTGGGATTTCCTAAGGTCTCTATGGCAAAGAGCAACAATCTTGCCCGGTCTGGCAATCAGCCCGGCGCGCGCGTTGTTCACGACCGAGACGGTGTCGACCCCCTCGCTCGTGACAGGGGAGGCAAACGGTTGAGCACTGCCGATCTGCGGTATCCACCCCAGACGCTGTGGGCCGACTACGTTCGCGCCTCGGCCGGAGCGCTGTTGTGCGGTGTGCCGTTGCTGCTGATCGACGTCAATCGCTGGCTGGGGTTCTTCCTGGCCGCGGGATTCGTGCTGTTCGCCCTCTTCCTCGTGCGCACCGCCTTGCGCCATCGCACGCGCTACCTGCTCGGCGCCGACACCCTGTGCGCCGATGGCCCCGCCGGCGGCATCGTCGAATGGCGCCGCCTCGACCGGCTGAAGCTCAGCTACTTCTCGACCAAGCGCGACCGTTCCGACGGCTGGATGCAGCTCACGGTTGGCTCGGCGGGCGGGCGGACGGTAAAGATCGATTCCTCGCTCGAAGGATTTCACGATGTCGTCGAGCGGGCGGCACACGCGGCAGGAGAGGCAGGCTTGACACTGAGCGAGGCGACGCGGGCAAATCTCAAGGCAATGGGTATCTCCGTGGCAGGCCAGGAACTGACGGTATGAAGGATCTGCTGCGCGTCGAGGGACTGACGGTCGATTTCGGAGTCCACGAAGGCACCTTGCGGGCCGTCGACAACGTCTCCTTCGCGATCCCACCCGGCGGCACGCTGGCCCTGGTCGGCGAGTCGGGATCGGGCAAGTCGGTGTGCAGTCAGGCGATCATGGGGTTGCTGCCGCGCACCGCGACCATCGCCGCAGGCTCCATCCTGTTCAACGATCCGCGCACCTCGGACACCGCCACCGACATCGCCCGCCTCGATCGCACTGGGCCGGAGATGCGGTCAATCCGCGGCGGCTCGATCTCCATCATCTTCCAGGAGCCGATGACCTCGCTCTCGGCATTGCACACGGTGGGCGACCAGATCGGCGAAGCGGTCGCCCTGCATGGCGGCCACTTCAGCGCCATGCACCGGCTGGGCGAGCAGATCAGCGATGCGCTGGAAGGGTCCGGCCGCAAGCTGACGCGCCAGCAAATCGATGCCTTGACCATCGACATGCTGCGCATGGTCGGCTTTCCTGATCCCAAGCGGGCCCTGCGCACGTATCCTTTCGAGCTCTCGGGCGGCCTTCGCCAGCGCGCCATGATCGCCATGGCGCTGGTCTGTCGGCCGGCGCTGCTGATCGCCGACGAGCCGACGACGGCGCTCGACGTCACCATCCAGGCACAGATCCTGCGCCTGATGAAGGACCTGCAGAGCGAACTCGGCATGGCCCTGCTGATGATCACCCACGATCTCGGGGTGGTCGCCAATGTGGCCGACGACGTCGTCGTGATGTATCGCGGCAAGGTGGTCGAATCGGGCGACCTGCACGCCATTTTCCGCGATCCGCAGCACGCCTATCTCAAGGCCCTGCTGCACGCCGTGCCCCGTTTCGACATGGCGCCGGGCGAGCGGCTGGTGCCGATCCGCGAGATCACCGCCGCGACCGGCCACCTCCTGAAGGAGAAGGCGGTCGCCACGCCGACCGCGACCTTCAATCCCGAGGCGCCGGTGCTGAAGGTGCGCCATCTGTCGAAGACCTTCCGCATCCGCAAGGCCGACACCTTTCTCGAATCGCTGATGGGCGGCGGCACGACCCGTACAGTGCGCGCCGTCAACGACGTGAGCTTCGACGTGGTGCGCGGCGAGTGTCTCGGCCTGGTCGGCGAGTCGGGCTGCGGCAAGACCACCCTCAGCAAGATTCTCATGCGCGGCATCACGGCCGATCCGAACGACGACGCCGGCCGGATCGTGTTCGACGATTGGGGCAACAAGGTCGACGTGCTGTCGCTGTCCGGCAACGAGCTCGACCGCTTCCGCACCAAGCTGCAGTTCATCTTCCAGGACCCGTTCGGCTCGCTCAACCCGCGCATGACCGTCTACGACATCCTGGTCGAGCCGCTGGTGATCCACAGGATCGGCGACGACGCCTATCGCCGCGAGATGGTGAGCGAGCTGATGGAGATGGTGGGGCTCGACCGCCGCCATCTCAGCCGCTACCCGCACTCCTTCTCCGGCGGACAGCGGCAGAGGATCGGCATCGCCCGCGCGCTCGCGCTCAGGCCTGACATGGTGATCTGCGACGAGCCGGTGTCGGCTCTCGACGTGTCGATCCAGGCCCAGATCCTCAATCTCCTGAAGGACCTGCAGAAGCAGCTCGGCCTCACCTATCTGTTCATCTCGCACAACCTCGCCGTGGTCGACTACATCGCCGACCGCATCGCCGTGATGTGCGCCGGCCGGCTGGTCGAGCTGGCGCCGTCGGGCGAATTGTTCCGCAACCCCCTGCACCCTTACACCAAGGCGCTGCTGTCGGCCGTGCCGATGCCCGATCCCGACGCCCGGCTCGATCTCGGCGCCCTGCTGGAAGGCAAGGCGTCCGACCCCGGCGCCTGGCCGGAGCCGTTCCGTGACACCGGCAAGAACAGCGTGCTGTGGACGGAGGTGTCGCCCAATCACTACGTACGCCTCGAGCGGGAAGGCGCCTGATCATGCTTCGCTTCGTCGCCCGTCGCGTTCTGCTGATGATCCCGACCCTGTTCGTGATCAGCGCCCTGGTCTACTTCATCATCGATCTGCCGCCCGGCGACTGCGTGACCTCGCAGATCGACGAGTTGCTGGCGCGCGGCGATCCCGACGCCATGCGGCGCGCCGACGAGCTGCGCCAGCTCTACGGCCTCGACCAGCCCTTGTGGCTGCGCTACCTGGAATGGGTTTCCGGAATATTCCGCTGGGATTTCGGCCTGTCGTGCCAGGACACCGTCCCGGTCGCCGACCTGATCGGCGAGCGGCTGGCGCTCACCATCGTGATGGAAACCGCGACCATCGCCTTCATCTGGATCGCCTCGTTCATCATCGGCGTCTATGCCGCGACCCACCAATACAAGCTCGGCGACTACGTCGCCTCGTTCATCGGCTTCGTCGGTCTGTCGGTGCCCAACTTCCTGCTGGCGCTGGTGCTGCTCTACGTCGGCAAGGTCTATTTCGGCCTGTCGATCGGCGGCCTGATGGATCCCGAGTATATCGAGCAACCGCTGAGCTGGGGCAAGGTGGTCTCGATCCTGCAGCACCTGATCATCCCGGTCATCGTCATCGGCATGTCGGGCACCGCCGGCATGATCCGCCGCCTGCGCGCGAACCTGCTCGACGAGCTGCAGAAACAATATGTCGTCACCGGCCGCGCCAAGGGACTCCCGCCGATGCGGCTTCTGATCAAGTACCCGCTGCGCCATGCCATCAACCCGTTCGTCGCCGACATCGGCGGCCTGCTGCCCGATGTCATCTCGGGATCGGTGATCGTCTCGGTCGTGCTGTCGCTGCCGACCACGGGCCCGATGCTGCTGGGTGCGCTCAAAACCCAGGACGTGAATCTCGCCGCCACCTTCCTGCTGTTCGTGGCGACCCTGACGGTGATCGGCATGCTGATCTCCGACCTGGCGCTGGCAGCGCTGGATCCCCGCATCCGTTTCGGCGCGACGTCGGAGAAGTGACATGACCGACCAGACGTCGACGCCGCGGCCCCCCGCGCCCCGGCCCAAGTCCGAGCACTTCGTCAATCGCGAGCCCTGGGACCCCTACGTCTCCGAGCGCCTGACCGCCGATCAGGAACGCTACTACATGGCGGGTCAGTGGAAGCTGATGTGGTGGCGCTTTCGCCGTCACAAGCCCGCCGTCGTCTCGCTGATTTTCCTCGTGCTGATGTATGCCTCGACCCTGTTCAGCGAGTTCATCGCGCCCTACGACCTGCAGACCCGCCATTCGGCCTACATCTTCGCCCCGCCGCAGCGCGTCCACTGGGTCCACGAGGGCAGCTTCCTCGGGCCGTTCGTCTATGCGCTGAAGACGACACGCGATCCCGAGACCTTGCAGCGCGTCTACACGCCCGATCCGACCAGGCCGCAACCGATCCGCTTCTTCTGCCTGGGCGATCGCTACGAGTACATGGATTTGATCGAGGGGCGGTTTCATCTCTTCTGCCCGCCCGAGGGCGGGCAGCTGTTCCTGCTCGGCACCGACCGGCTGGGCCGCGACATGTTCAGCCGCATCGTCTATGCCGCGCGCATCTCGCTCACCATCGGCCTGATCGGCATCACCCTGTCTTTTGCCCTTGCGCTGATTTTGGGAGGCCTGGCCGGCTACTATGGCGGCTGGGTCGACAACGTCGTCCAGCGCGTCACCGAGATCATCAAGAGCTTCCCCCACCTGCCGCTGTGGCTCGCTTTGTCGGCGGCGCTGCCGGTGACCTGGTCGCCGCTGCTGGTCTATTTCGGCATCACCATCATCCTGGCCCTGCTCGACTGGCCGGGACTGGGCCGCGCCGTCCGCTCCAAGCTCCTGTCGCTGCGCGAGGAGGATTACGCCGCGGCGGCGCAGATGATGGGCGCCAAACCGGGCCGCATCATCGGCCGCCACCTGCTGCCGGGCTTCATGAGCCACCTGATCGCGTCGGCCACGCTCTCCATCCCGTCGATGATCCTGGCCGAGACGGCGCTCTCCTTCCTGGGCCTCGGCCTGCGCCCGCCGATCACGTCGTGGGGCGTCCTGTTGAACGAGGCGACGGACATCAATGTGGTGGCGGTGAACTGGTGGCTGATGTTCCCGGTCGTGCCGGTGATCCTGGTCATCCTCGCCTACCAGTTCCTGGGCGACGGCATGCGCGACGCCGCCGATCCCTACGCCTGACGACCCGCCAGGCACCGCCTGCAGGATTGTTTGACGGGCGATGCGTCGACCACAGCTGGATCCGTCTGCATTGAGCTGGCCCGGAAGAAGAGTGGAGTCACTTCAGTTCGAGCTTGATCTTCCGACCCACCGAGGCGGCCGCCCTGGTCAGCATACCGAGCGTGACTGAATCGTTTTCGGGATCGAGAAGCCGGTCGAGCTGTGCGCGGCTGGTGGAAAGGCGACGTGCCATCTCGACCTTGGTAATCTTCCTTTCCGTCATGATTTGACTGAGCTGCCAAGCGATGAATTTCAAAGGCCCTGCGAACCGGCCGCGATGCCTATCGCGGACGGACTTAAGAAGGCACGGCGCTTAATCGATTATTGCGCCTGCACTTCGCAGTTGCTCACAAATGCTCACCCGGTGACTGGAGACACCGCTAAATCGGCAAATGTCGCGACTGGTCAGTATTTTGGAACTACATCTGGTGTGACTAAAAAATCACACTTCCGCCCCATTTGGGACTAGCGAGGGCCATCCGGGGTTTCCATGTTCGGGCTGTATCTCCCCCGAACGTGGTCCCCCCAAAGCCACGTTCTAGCCTCCTCGGAGGCGCTTGGGCCGTCCTCTCACTCTCCCCCGAGAGGACGGCCTTTTTCTTTGCCGCATGCTAGGACGGCCGTCATCTTCGATGCGTGAGTCATGGCGGCCGAGCCTGATGCCCCGATCCTGGAAGCTTCCGACCTCGCCTGCCGTCGCGGCGGGCGGATGGTCTTCGATCGTCTGTCATTCGCGATGGGAGAGGGAGAGCTCCTGACGCTGCTTGGCCGCAACGGCAGCGGCAAGACCACCCTGCTGCGCGCACTCGCCCTGCTGGTTCGCGCCGAGGCTGGAATCATCCGATGGCGTGCGGCCGACGTTCGCCGCGAGCCGGAGGACTGGCGCCGACAGATCGCCTGGCTCGGGCATCTCGACGGACTCAAGGGCGACTTCTCCGTGCTCGAGAACCTGCTGGTCGCCGAGCGGCTGCGCGGCGCGCCGCCGGCAGAGGACCGGATCGACAATGCCCTGGTGGCCTTCGACCTGTCGGCCCTTGCGGCGCGGCCGGTGCGCAGCCTGTCGGCGGGCCAACGACGACGCACGGCGCTCGCCCGCGTGCTGCTCTCGCAAGCCCCCGTGTGGCTGCTCGATGAGCCGCTGAATGCCCTGGACCAGCCCGCGCAGCAGGCCTTTCACGCGGTTCTCCAGGCCCATCTCGACACCGGGGGACTGGCCATCGTCGCCACCCACGCGCCGCTCGCGCTCGCACAGGGACGGCATCTCGAGCTGACCGCTCCGGCGCGGGTCCGGCCATGAGCGGGTTCCTCGCCCTGGTCGTCCGCGACCTGCAGCTGGTCTGGCGACGGCCAGGCGACGTCGCGGTCGTGCTCGCCTTCTTCGTCGTCGCGACCACCCTGTTTCCTCTCGGCATCGGACCTGAGACCAACCTGCTGGCACGCATCGCTGCCGGCGTGCTGTGGTGCGCGGCGCTGTTCGCCTCCCTGCTGTCGCTCGAACGGCTGTTCGCCGCCGACTACGAGGACGGCACCCTCGACCTGCTGCTGCTGGCGCCGTGGCCGCTCGAGCTCGCCGCGCTCGCCAAATGCCTGTCTCACTGGATTGTGACCGGCCTGCCGCTGGCCGCCCTGGCGCCCGTCCTGGGCGTCGCCTTCGGCCACACCGGCACCACCCTGCTCGGCCTGTCGGCGACCTTGCTGATCGGCACGCCGACCCTTTCCCTGATCGGCGGCCTGGCCGCCGCCCTTACGCTCGGAGCACGGCGGGGCGGCGCTTTGCTGGCCCTGCTCGCCCTGCCGCTTTGCGTGCCGACTCTGATCTTTGGAACGACAGCGATCGAGTTGCTGGCCACCGGCGACGATTTTGCCGCACCCTTGCTGGTGCTGGCGGCGTTGGCCCTGGTCGCGCTGGCGACCACGCCCTGGGCCATGGCTGCCGCCTTGCGGCAGGCTGGCGAATAGACAAAATCGCCGGCGGGACGGAAACCACCCCTCGATGGCCGACCTCCATTTCCTTGCCAACCCGGCGCGGTTTCGCCGCTTCAGTCAGCGCGTGCTGCCGGGGCTGACGCTCGCCACCTTGCTGTCCCTGGGGGTCGGCCTCTATCTTGCCCTGTGGGGTTCCCCGCCCGACTACCAGCAGGGCGAGACCGTGCGCATCATGTTCGTGCACGTGCCGTCGGCTTGGCTGTCGATGGCAGGCTATGCCCTGCTGGCGGCCCTGGGCGCGGCGCTGCTGGTATGGCGCCATCCCCTGGCCGCCCTGATGGCACGCGGCGCCGCACCGGTCGGCGCGTGCTTCGCGCTCACCTGCCTGCTGACCGGCTCGCTGTGGGGCCGCCCGATGTGGGGCACCTACTGGGTGTGGGACGCGCGGCTGACGTCCATGCTGCTGCTGTTCTTCCTCTACCTCGGCCACATGGCGCTGACGCATGCCTTCGACGACAGCGAGCGCGGCGATCGGGCTGCCGCCATTCTTGCCCTCGCCGGCGTGATCAACCTGCCAATCATTAAATTCTCGGTCGATTGGTGGAACACGCTGCACCAGCCGGCGTCGGTCGCCAAGCTCAGCGGGCCGGCGATCCATCTGACCATCCTGATGCCGTTGCTTTGGATGGCGGCCTCGTTCACCCTGCTGTTCATCCTGCTGGTGCTGGTGCGTACCGAGACCGAGATCGATCGCCGTCGCATCGAGATCGCGGACCAGGACGCATGACGAGCTACACGGTCTTCATCCTGTCCGCCTACCTGGCGGTGCTGGTGATCCTGGGCGGGCTCACCATCGCCTCCCTGGGCGCGCGCCGCCGCGTGCGCCGCGAACTGGCGCGCCGCGGCCTCGAGCGCCAGCGCGGGCAGCGCGCCGGAGCAACGCCATGACGCCCAAGCGCCGCCGCCTGTGGCTGCTCGTCGGGTCGCTGGCCGTGCTGGGCGCCGCCGCCACCCTGGTCCTGACGGCGTTGAACGACAATCTGGTGTTCTTCTATTCGCCATCACAGGTTGCCGAGAAGGGTATCGCCCCCGATCGGCGCTTCCGGCTGGGCGGACTGGTCGAGGCGGGCAGCGTGCAGAAGCACGGCGAGGAGGTGCGCTTCACCGTCACCGATACGCAGAAGACTGTGGCCGTCGTCTATCGCGGTCTGCTGCCCGACCTGTTCCGCGAGGGTCAGGGCGTGATCGCGGAAGGCGCCTTGCGAGCGGACGGCGTGTTCGTCGCCCGCGAGGTCCTGGCCAAGCACGACGAGAACTACATGCCGCCCGAGGTCGCCAAGGCCATCAAGGAGGCCGGGCAGTGGAAGGACAAGAAGTGACGCGTTGCACGGGGCCGCGCCGGTGATTCCCGAGGTCGGGCATTTCGCGCTGATCCTGGCCCTCTGCGTGGCGCTGGTGCAGGGCACGCTGCCGCTGCTCGGCGCCGCCCGAGGCGACCAGCGCCTGATGGCGCTCGGCCGCACGACTGCGCTGACGCAGGCCTTTCTGGTCATCCTGGCCTTCGGGTCGCTGACCCAGGCCTACGTGACGTCGGACTTCTCGGTGGCCAACGTCGTCGCCAACTCCCATTCGGCCAAGCCGCTGCTCTACAAGATCTCCGGCGTGTGGGGGAACCACGAGGGCAGCATGCTCCTGTGGGCCCTGATCCTGGCGCTGTTCGGCGCCGCGGTCGCCCTCTTCGGCGGCACGCTGCCCGACACGCTGCGCAGCCGCGTGCTGGCGGTGCAGGGGCTGATCGGTCTGGGATTCCTCGCCTTCCTGATATTTACCTCCAATCCGTTCGAGCGCCTCCTGCCGGCGCCGCCGGACGGCAATGGACTGAACCCGCTCCTGCAGGATCCCGGCCTCGCCTTCCATCCGCCACTGCTCTATCTCGGCTATGTCGGCTTCTCGGTGACCTACGCCTTTGCCATCGCCGCCCTGCTCGAGGGCCGTGTCGACCCGGCGTGGGCGCGCTGGGTGCGACCGTGGACGCTGGCGGCGTGGTGCTTTCTCACGCTCGGCATCGCGCTCGGCAGCTGGTGGGCCTACTACATTCTCGGCTGGGGCGGCTTCTGGTTCTGGGATCCGGTCGAGAACGCCTCGCTGATGCCGTGGCTTGCCGGGACCGCACTGCTGCACTCGGCGATCGTCGTCGAGAAGCGCGATGCGCTGAAGAGCTGGACCGTCCTGCTCGCCATCGTGGCCTTCTCGCTGTCGCTGCTCGGCACCTTCCTGGTGCGCTCCGGCGTGCTCACCTCGGTGCATGCCTTCGCCCAGGATCCGGCGCGCGGCCTGTTCATCCTGGCGTTCCTCATCGCCGTGACCGGCGGCGGCCTCGCCCTCTACGCCTGGCGCGCGCCCGGTCTGCAGGGCGGCGGCCTGTTCCAGCCGATCAGCCGCGAGGGCGCGCTGATCCTGAACAATCTCCTCCTGTGCACGCTCGCCGCCACGGTGCTGCTGGGCACGCTTTACCCGCTGTTCCTCGACCTGCTGACCGGCGCGAAGGTGTCGGTCGGGCCGCCTTTCTTCAACGCCACCTTCGTGCCGATCTGCGCGCCGCTGTTCGCGGCGCTCTGCATCGGCCCGTTCCTCGGCTGGAAGCGGGCCGAGCTGTGGCCTGCCCTGATGCATCTCAGGCTCGCCTTCGTCGTCTCGGTGATCGCCGCGATCGTCGCCGCCATCGTCGTCGACAGCCGCTCCGCCCTGGCGGCGATCGCCTTCGGCTTCGGCGTCTGGCTGATCGCCGGCAGCGTGGCCGAATTCGCGCAGCGCCTGCGGCTCGGCACCGCGCCCTTCAGCGACTCCCTGCGCCGACTGCGGGCGACGCCGCGCGCCAGCCTCGGCATGACGATCGCGCACACGGCGCTGGGCTTTGTTGTGCTGGGTTCCGTGGCGACGAGTGCCTGGCACACGGAGCTGATCCGCACGGTGAGGACCGGCGAGAGTATGAGCTTCGCCGGCTACCAGGTGACGCTGCAGCGGGTCGAGACCGTGCAGGGTCCGAACTACGTCGCCGAACGCGCGACGCTCGCCGTCACCCTGGGCGGCAGGCCGTACACGACCTTGCAGCCCGAGCGCCGCCTGTTCGTTGTCCAGCGCCGCCAGGTCGCCGAGACCGCGATCCAGACCAACCTGCTGCGCGATTTCTACGCCACGCTCGGTGAGGGCGATGCGAACTCCGGCTGGGTGATCCGTCTCTATCTCAATCCGCTGGCGCCGTGGATCTGGCTGGGCGCCGCCTTGTGCGCCTTCGGTGGCTTCGTCTCGCTGTCGGATCGCCGCTTGCGCATCGGCGCGCCCTCGCGCCTGCGGCCGGCGACGGTCCGCTGATGAGCCGCCGTCTGCTGTTCCTGCTGCCGCTCATGACGCTGGCGCTGATGACGGGGTTCTTCGCCTGGTCCCTCCTGGCCGGACGCGACCCGGCCTCGATCGGCTCGGTCATGATCGGCCGTCCGGCGCCGCGTCTCGACCTGCCGGCGCTGACGCCGGGCGAGCCGCCGCTCGGCGACGCGATGCTCAGGACCGGCAAGCCGGTGCTGGTGAATTTCTTCGCCAGCTGGTGCGCACCCTGCCTCGCCGAGCATCCGCTGTTCATGCGGCTCAGGGATCGCGAGGGCGCGACCATCATCGGCGTCGCCTGGAAGAACAAGCGCGAGGACGCCACCCAGTGGCTGAAGCGGCTGGGCGATCCGTTCAAGGCAGCCGGCCTCGATCTCGACGGCAAGACAGGACTCGATTGGGGTCTGAGCGGCGTGCCGGAGACCTATGCCATCGACGGCAACGGTATCGTGCGCCTGCATTTCCGCGGGCCGATCACCGAGCGCGACCTCAACGATTCCATTCTGCCGTTCCTGAAGGGGACGAAGTGAGACTGCTGTCTCCCCCGGCGCTTGGCGCCTTCGTCCTCGCGTCCGTGCTCTTCATCGGCGCCTGCTTCGCCGTCGAGCCGACGGAGATGCTGAAGGATCCGGCGCTCGAGGCGCGCGCGCGAACCATCGGCCAGGCGCTGCGCTGCGTCGTCTGCCAGAACCAGTCGATCGACGATTCGTCGGCCGAGGTGGCGCGCGACATGCGCCGTGCCGTGCGCGAGCGCCTGACGGCCGGCGACAGCGACGACCAGGTGTTCGCCTACATGGTGGCGCGCTACGGCGATTACGTGCTGCTGCAGCCGCCGTTCAAGGCCAGCACCCTGGTGCTGTGGCTCGGCGGCCCGATCCTGCTCATCGTGGCAGGCAGCGCCCTGCTGATCGCGGCGCGCCGCCGCACGCGGCGGACCGTGACGCCGCCCCAGCCGCTGAGCGCAGAGGAACGGCAGCGCCTCGACGCGCTGCTGAAGCCCTGATGCTGGAATTCGTCCTCGCCTTGCTCGCCACCGCGACCGTCGGGGCGCTGCTGATTCCCTTGTTGCGCGCGCCGCGTCGCTCGGCCGCACGGCTCGACGGCGAGCTCGCGATCTATCGCGACCAGCTCGACGAGATCGAGCGCGAGCGCACCGCCGGCACGATTGCCGAGAGGGACGCGGACGCGGCGCGTCTCGAGATCGAGCGCCGCGCGCTTGCCGCGGCGGATCAATCAGCCAACCGCCTGACCAGCCAGGCCGACAGCCTGCTGCACAAGGTGCTGGCGCCGGCGCTGGCGCTCGCAATCCCGCTGCTGGCGCTGGGGCTCTATCTGCACATGGGTCGACCCGGTCTGCCGGCGGCGCCGACCATCGCCGGCGCGCCGCGGCCGTCGGCGCCGGCCGAGCCGATGGATATCGCGCGCCTCGTCAGGATGGCGCAGGACCGTGTCACGGCCCAGCCCAATGATGCCGAGGCGCAGTCGGCGCTGGGCGAAGCGTTGACCCTCGAAGCCGACGGCACGGTGACGGCGGCCGCAGCCGCCGCCTTCCGCAAGGCCGTCGCCATGCAGCCGGGCGATGCGCGCGCCGTCTACTATCTCGGCCTGCACGAGGCGCAGAGCGGCGACAGCCGCGCTGCCGTCGAGCGCTGGCGCGCGCTCGAGGCCAGTAGCCCGCCCGACGCGCCCTACCTGCCGATGCTGCGGTCCGAGATCACGCGCGTCGCCCGGGCCGCCAACATCGAGGTGCCGGGGGCGCCCCAATCGACCACGCCGCCGCAGCCCTCGCGCGAGCAGCAGGATGCCATGGCGGCGCTGACCCCCGAGCAGCGCCAGCAGGCGATCCGCGGCATGGTCGAGGGGCTCGCTGCACGCCTGAAGGATAACCCGCAGGACCGCGCTGGCTGGCTGCGCCTGGCCAACGCCTGGAAGGTGCTGGGCGAGAATGCCAACGCGGTCGACGCCTACGCCCGGGCCGACACGCTGGCGCCGGTCGATGCCCGCCTGCTCGCCGACTGGGCCGAGGCGCACGTGCGCCAGCTCAAGCCGGGCGAGGCCCCGTCGCCCGCCGCCGTCGCCGTCCTGCAGCGCCTCGAGAAGGCCGAGCCGCGCAACGGCCTGGCGCTGTTCTATCTCGGCGCCGCCGCCTTCGCGGCGGGCGACAAGAAGGCGGCGGCCGAGCGTTGGAAGACGCTGCTCGCCATGCTGCCGGCCGACGCGCCGATCCGCGCGATGCTGGAGGAGCGGATTAGGGAGGCGGAGACGGCCAAGTAACGCCCGGCTCAGCGAGTGCCCCCTTTCATTACCTCCCAGGCAATCGCCACCCCACCCCATGCGGGCTTACCTCGCTCCCGGACCAACCATCCGAAGGAGGAAGCCATGTCCACCACTGCCACTGTCACCGCGAACGGCGTCGACACCGTGATCGATGCCTATGTCTCCACCTGGAACGAGACCGATCCTGCCCGCCGGCGCGCCGGCATCGCCCGGGCCTGGGCGGAGGCGGGCAGCTATCGCGACCCGCTGATGAAGAGCGACGGCCATGCCGGCGTCGACGCCATGCTGGCTGGCGTGCAGGGCAAGTTCCCGGGCTTCGTGCTGAAGCGGACGTCGAAGGTCGACCATCACAACGGCGCGGTGCGCTTCTCCTGGTCGCTCGGGCCGGCTGCCGGGCCGCCGATCGTCGAGGGCGTCGATTTCTGCGCTCTCGCAACCGACGGACGGCTCGCCTCGGTCGTGGGCTTCATCGACAAGATGCCGGCCTGAAGTCGCAGGGTCGGCTGCCTCGCGCGCCGGGCCAGTTCCCGGCGCGCGAGGCATCGACTCGATAGGGCAACGGCATTTCAGCCGTCGGGCGTCACGCGGCAGGGTCGCTCCAGCATTCAACTCTGGAGACTCACATGCCCAACTGTCTGGCCCAATTCTGTTCCGCCGCCCTGATCGCCTTCGCTCTCGCGGTCGGCAGTCCGGTCGCCCCGGCCCATGCCGAAGGCGCCAAGCCCGCCGTCGCAAGCGCTGGCGGCGTGATCGCCGTGCCCTCGGGCTACGGCATGATCGAAACCGTCGAACGGCTGAAGAAGGACATCGCCACCAAGGGCATCCAGTTCTTCGGCGAGGTCGACCAGGGCGCGCTCGCGGCCGTCTCGGGCGTGCCCGGCGTCAAGCCCTCGGTGCTGCTGACGTTCGGCAATCCGCCGCTCGGCACGCAGTTCGTCGGCGGCCGTCAGCAGTCCGGCCTCGATTGGCCGGTGCGCATGCTGGTTTATCTCGAGGCGCCCGGCCAAGTGATGATCGCCTGGACCGACTTCGACTGGATCGCCCGGCGCCATGGCCTCACCGGCCTCGACGCCCAGCTCAAGATGGCAAACGAGGTCGCCGCCTCGATCGCCTCGGCCGCAGCCAGGAAGTAGCGCGGCGACGCCACTCGACCACAAGCGTCTGCATCCCGGAAGACGATTTCGACCGCGCCGGTTCCCGAGGGCCGGCGCGGTTCGTCGTGTATGATCGGCGAAGACAAAGCATTGGGAGGAAGCAGGCAATCATGAGCAGTCATGGCAAGGGCGCTCGGACGATCGTCGGTCGCCGTCTTTTCGTATCGGCGTCGATGGCGGGCATGGTTGCGGCGCCTGCGATCGTGTCGGCGCAATCCGCGAGCGGCGACTGGCCGTCGCGTCAGATCCGTGTCGTCGTCCCCTATCCGCCGGGCGGTCCATCGGACATCACCACGCGGATCGTGCTCGAGCGCGCCAGCTCCCTGCTCGGCCAGAGCGTGCTGTTCGACAACAAGGCCGGCGCCAGCGGCGCTATCGGCGCCGAGCACGTCAAGAACAGCGCCCCCGACGGCTATACGTTCCTCACAACCACGACGGCGATGGTCTGCATCACCCAGCATCTGCAGCCCTTGCCCTACGATCCGGCGACCGACTTCATTCCGGTCGCGCGCACGGCAACGTCGTGGATCGGCATGGGTGTCAACCCGCAGGTGCCGGCCAACAACCTCCAGGAGTTCATCGCCTACGCCAAGGCAAATCCCGGCAAGATCAACTTCGGCTCGGCCGGGCTCGCCACCATCACCCAGCTCTATGGCGAGATGTTCAATATCGAGACCGGGGTGAACATGGTGCACGTCCCCTACAAGGGCAGCGCGCCGGCGACCAACGACCTGTTATCGGGCCAGATTCAGGTGCAGTTCGATCCGACGACGCTACCCCACATCGCCGCCGGCCGGCTGAAGTGCTTCGCCATCGTCGGCGAGAAGCGCTGGCCGGGGCGCCCCGACATCCCGACCCTGCGCGAGCAGGGTTACGGCAAGATCGGCGGCGATGCCTGGTTCGGCATCCTGGCACCCAAGGGCACGCCGCAGCCGATCACCGACAAGCTCGCCAAGGCGATTGCCGAGGCCGCCGGGATGCCCGACGTCAACGAGAAGCTGGTGACCAGCGGCAACTACGCGAGCTACCTGGGGCCGGCTGCCTTCAAGGAGACGATCGCCCGCCAGGCCAAGTCGTTCGGCGAGATCATCAAGACCGCCGGCATCAAGATCTGACTTCTTCTGGACCGCGGGCGTCCCGCCCGCTCATACGGCTTCCACGTGGGATGACGGCATGAGCGGGCGGGACGCCCGCGGTCCGGAAGAGAATGACCCCCTCGTTCGCCGAAGGCGGCAACACCTCCCCAAGCGTCGCCTGGGGAGGGGAACGATCATCGTGGCTACACCGACGCCAGCGCCTGGTCGAGGTCGGCCACGATGTCCTCGATGTGCTCGATGCCGATCGACAGGCGGACATAGCCCGGCGTGACGCCGGTCTGGGCCTGCTCCTCGACGGTGAGCTGGGAGTGCGTGGTCGAGGCCGGATGGATGGCGAGGCTGCGCGCGTCGCCGATGTTGGCCACGTGATAGAACATCTTCAGGTTGTCGATGAACTTGCGGCCGGCATCGACGCCATCCTTGAGCTCGAAGCCCACCAGCGCGCCGTAGCCGCGCGACAGGTAGGCGTCGGCGCGGCGCCTGGCCTCCCCGGACATCAGCGACGGATGGATCACCTTCGAAATCTTGGCGTGGCTCGAGAGGTGCTTGGCGACGGCATTGGCGTTGTCGCAATGCACGCGCATGCGCAGCGGCAAGGTCTCCAGCCCTTGGATGAACAGGAAGGCGTTGAACGGGCTCATCGGCGCGCCGACATCGCGCAGCAGCGTCACCCGCGCCTTGATGATGTAGGCGACCGGCCCCATCGGCTTGGTCGCCTGCGTCCACACCGCGCCGTGATAGCTCGGGTCGGGCGTGTTCAGCATGGGGAAGCGATCCTTGTGCTTCTCCCAGTCGAAGTTGCCGCCGTCGACCAGGATGCCGCCGATCGAGGTGCCGTGACCACCGATGTACTTGGTGGTCGAGTGCATGACGATCGCCGCGCCGTGGTCGAGTGGCCGGCAAAGCACTGGCGCCGCGGTGTTGTCCATGATCAGCGGGATGCCGAGCTCGCGGCCGATGCGCGCCACCTCGCCGATCGGGAACACCTTCAACTTCGGATTGGGCAGGGTCTCGGCATAGTAGCAACGCGTCCTGGCGTCGGTGGCGCGGCGGAAATTCTCCGGATCGGTCGGATCGACGAAGCGGCATTCGATGCCCATCGTCTTCAGCGTATTGGCGAACAGATTCCAGGTGCCGCCATAGAGATCGGTCGAGGCGACGAGATTGTCGCCGGCGTGGCAGATGTTCTGGACCGCGAACAGCGACGCCGCCTGGCCCGACCCCACGCACAGGGCGGCAACACCACCCTCGAGCGCCGCGACGCGCTGCTCCAGCACGTCGTTGGTCGGGTTCATGATGCGGGTGTAGATGTTGCCGAGCTCGGCGAGGCCGAACAGGTTCGCCGCGTGCTGGGTGTCGCGAAACTGATAGCTGGTGGTCTGGTAGATCGGCACGGCGACCGCGTTTGTGGCCGGATCGCTGCGGTAGCCCGCATGAAGAACGAGCGTCTCAGGGTGCTTGCTGTTGGTCGCCATGGTCACTCCCCTCGTGTCGAGGGGGGCGACTATACAGGCGACGATGTTTCACACAAACGGACAAGGCAGCCCTGCATCTTCCGCGTGCGGAGATGCCGCCCGGTCGTGGTAGCGTGAAATCCGTACGACAATGCCTGTTTGCCCGACCACCGGCCGGTGGTCGGGCCTTTTTTGGCCAGCCGTCCGATCCGCCTATTTCTGGGTATCCGGCGTTGCCGGCGCGGCGGGACGGGCCGGCGGCAGCGCGGGCGTGCGTGGCTGATCCGGTGCAGGCGTTGTCCGCTCGACACCCGGCTGCTGGGCAACGTCGGTGCGATCGCCCTTCGGCGCCGCGAAGAACAACAGGCCCGCGACCAGGGCAATCGCTACCAGGATGCCGACCACAAGACCGAGCCCGCGGCCTTCGCCGGCCTTGTCGTAGTACTTCTCATAGGCGCGTGGGTCGCGCTCCGGATTGGGCGGGTTGGGGATGTAGTCGCTCATGGATATCTCCTTTCTCTTGGAAGCGCTGCGGAATGAACGCCCGTTGAGGCAATCTAGTTCCAATCTTGATTTGATTCGCGAAATCAACAGCTTGACCCGGAAACGGCCCGGCCCGGCGTGATTCATGCTAGGCTTCGGCAAAAGCTGGGAGGCCTGCAAAGGAGGGGCTGTGGGCGCCTATGTCGTAACCGGTCAGCGAGCGCGCCAGATGCGGGTGGTGCCGCCGGAGATCCTGAAGCGCCTGTCCACCAGGTCCGACAGCCATGGCTTGGCGCAGACCGCGGCACACGTCGCGCTGCTGATCGCCGGCGGCGCGCTGGTGCTGGCGACCAGGGGTTCGTGGTGGGTTGTCCCCGCGCTGCTCGTGCAGGGTATCTTCGTCAATGCGCTGTTCGGGGCGATGCACGAGTCGGTGCACTACGGCTCGTTCAGGACGCGCTGGATGGCCGACCTTCTCGCCTTCCTCTCGGGCGCCGCGATCCTGAACAACGCCGGCTTCTACCGGCACTTCCACTACGCCCACCATCGCTACACCCAGGATCCCGACCGCGATCCCGAGCTGGTCACCTCGGGCACGCCGCGCACATGGCCCCAGTACCTCTTCCGCATCAGCTCCATTCCCTTCCTGATGCTGCGTGCGCGCGACATCTTCCTGTTCCCGTTCGGCCGGCACGGCAACGTCACCTACATCGATCCGTCCGCGTGGCCCGAGGTCCAGCGCTGGGGCCGCTGGCTGCTCGCCTTCTACGCATTGCTGATCGCGGGCTCGATCGCGCTGGGGACGGACGTCCTGTTGTGGGTCTGGTTCATCCCGCTGCTGGTCGGCCTGCCGCTGCTGCGGCTCTATCTGCTGTGCGAGCACACGCTCTGCCCGAACTCCGATGACGGCTTCGCCAACACGCGCACGACGCTCAGCAATCCGCTGGTGCGATTCCTAATGTGGAACCTGCCCTACCACGCCGAGCATCACCTGTTCCCGAGCATCGCCTTTCACCACCTCCCGGAGGCCCACCGCCTGCTGCGGCCGCACCTGAAGTTCGTCGGCAAGGGCTATGTCCAGGTCCAGCGCGAGATCGTGCGGAGCCTGGCGTGAGGACCAGCGAAGGGGTCTTCGACTGCGGTGATCTCTCCCTGCAGCGCGGCGGTACGCTCAAGGGCGCGCGCATCGTCTACAAGACGTTCGGCACGCTGTCGCCCCGGCGCGACAACGTCATCGTCTACCCGACG
>NZ_JBFWZI010000019.1:49013-69205 GCF_050185545.1 Reyranella sp.
CGAAGGGGTCTTCGACTGCGGTGATCTCTCCCTGCAGCGCGGCGGTACGCTCAAGGGCGCGCGCATCGTCTACAAGACGTTCGGCACGCTGTCGCCCCGGCGCGACAACGTCATCGTCTACCCGACGAGCTACTCGGCACATCACACCGACATCGAATGGCTGGTCTCGCCCGAGCATTGCCTCGACCCGAGCCGCTACTTCATCGTCATCCCCAACATGTTCGCCAACGGCCTGTCGTCGTCGCCGTCGAACACGCCGGACTTTCCCGCCGTCACGACGTACGACAACGTCATGCAGCACCGCCGCATGATGGCCGAGCTGTTCGGCGTCGATCGCGTGAAGCTGGTCTATGGCTGGTCGATGGGCGCCCAACAGGCCTATCACTGGGCGGCGCTGTTCGGTGAGGCCGTCGAACGCATCGTCGTCAATTGCGGCTCGGCCAGGACGGCGCCGCACAATTTCGTTTTCCTCGAAGGCGTGCGCACGGCTCTGCAGGCCGATCCCAACTGGGACGGCACGAAATATATCGCCAGGCCCGAACGCGGCCTGCGCGCGATGGGCCGCATCTATGCCGGCTGGGCGCTGAGCCAAACCTTCTATCGCCGCGAGATGTGGCGCGGGCTGGGCTTCGCCTCGCTCGAGGATTTCCTGGTGCGATCCTGGGAAGCGAGCTTCCTGCGCCGCGACGCCTCGGACCTGCTGGCCCAGCTGTGGACCTGGCAGAACGGCGACATCTCGGCCAACGACCTTTTTCGCGGAGACCTGGAAATGGCCCTGGCGGGCATCAAGGCGCAGGTCCTGCTGATGCCGTCGGCCACCGACCTCTACTTCCAGACCGACGACAATCGCGCCGAGCTGCCGCATCTCAGGCACGGCAGGCTGGTCGAGATTCCCTCCGTGTGGGGCCATCGCGCCGGCAACCCGCGTGACAACCCGGAGGACGCGGCCTTCATCGACGCCGAGGTCGAGAAGCTGCTGGCGAGCTAGCTCACCAGGGCGCGTGTCGTGAACTCGCGCTGCTGGCGGCCACGGATCATCGTTCCCTGGCGATCCGGATCGGACCAGGAGCCCTTCTCCGATGGCGCGGCCGGCGCAGCGGGCTGAGCGCTCGCCGCGCGAGGATCGGCATGCTGGATCGACGCAATCCAGACGCGGGCGTCGTGCAGCTTGTTGAAGACGGCGACCGGACCTTCCTTTTCCGTGAGGGCGGCGAACTGCCGGGCAAACTCGCCGCGTCCGGGGGCGACGACGAAGGCGATCGGGCCGCGCTTGTCGGGATCGCCGCGCAGGATCTGGGCCAGCTGGACGAGATCCTGGGGAGCCAGGTCGAGATAGGCGCCGGCGACCTCGACGACCTTGGCAAACCGGCGCACCCGGGCCTCGGCCAGTTTTTCCGCCGTGCCGCGGACTTCATCGGCAGTAAGCTTCCCGCGAGCGACGATCGTCACCAGCCGATGGAGCGGGGAAGTCTCCACATAGACAGGCATGTTGCCCTCCGACGCGCGGCTTGCCCGACGATGACTCGCTTAAAATATACCATCCCGGTGTCACCAAGACTGCCCCGGTGCGTCGTCAATCCGATCCATGCGGGAGAGAGCCGGTCCACGACGGCCAGTGGCGCGCTCCCAGCGCATCTTCATAGGGTGTCGGGCCGCGTCCCGACTTAGGCGAACCTTCGCCGGAACGAAACGTCACGCCGCACGGCTCTACACCAGGGTGCAGGTCACCGTGCCGCAGCCGTCGACGAAGCCCGCCAGGGTATCGCCCCGGACGACCGCGGCCACACCATCCGGCGTGCCGGTGTAGATCAGGTCGCCGGCGGCGAGCGCCACCAGGCCCGACAGGTAGGATATCGTCTCCGGCACACTCCAGATCAGCGCATTGAGATCGGATTTCTGGCGGGTCTTGCCGTTGACGTCGAGCTGGATAGTGCCCTTGGCCGGATGGCCGATGCGTGCGGCGGGGAAGATCTCGCCGATCGGTGCCGACTGATCGAAGCCCTTGCCCATGTCCCACGGCCGGCCCATGTCCTTGGCCTGGTTCTGCAGATCGCGACGCGTCATGTCGAGGCCGACGGCGTAGCCGAAAACATGGTCCAGCGCCTTGTCGACCGGGATGTCCGCACCGCCCGACTTCAAGGCGACGACCAGCTCCATCTCATGGTGGAGATTCTTGGTGGCCGACGGATAGGCGACCCTGGTCGGGTTCTTCGGATCGGCGCAGACGACGATGGCGTCGGCCGGCTTGGTGAAGAAGAAGGGCGGCTCGCGGTCGGGATCGTGGCCCATCTCGCGGGCATGGGCGGCGTAGTTGCGGCCGACGCAGAAGATGCGCCGCACCGGAAACAGATCGCCGGTCCCGTTGACCGGCACGCCGACCGTGGCGGGCGGCGTCACGACATAAGCCATCGCTTTCTCCTTCGCGAGCGAGCCTTTATGAAGAGCGCCGGAGTTATAGGCAATGTCCGAGGCAGACGTCCTGACGGTTCAGATCGACTCCGGCGAAAGCTCGCTCGGCTGGGCAACGCTGGGCAATCGCCGCTGGCGCTGCACGGTAGGTGCAGGCGGCGTGCGCGAGGACAAGGTCGAAGGCGATGCGGCGACGCCCGCCGGCAAGTTCCCGCTGCGCCACCTTTATTTCCGCAATGACCGGCTGGTCCTGCCCAAGGTCCGCCTGCCGGCGCGGCCGATCGACGAACACGACGGCTGGTGCGACGACCCGCGCTCGACGTCCTACAACCGGCTGGTCCGCATTCCCAACGAATGGAGCCACGAGAAAATGTGGCGCGACGACGAGCTCTACGATCTCGTCGTCGTCGTCGGCTACAACGACGATCCGCCGGAAGGCGAATGGGGCAGCGCCATCTTCCTCCACCTCGCCCGCAAGGACTATGCGCCGACTCGCGGCTGCGTCGCCTTCGCCCGCGATGACCTCCTCGAGCTCGTCACCCTGATCGGCCCCGAGACGCGCCTGCAGGTGCTGTCGCGGCCGGCCGACGAGCAAGCGGGATCGCGCGACGACGACGAGCTGATGCAGCAGTTCGAGGATTTCGACGAGAGGGATTGGTAGCTCTCATTTGGACCGCGGGCGTCTCGCCCGCTCTTGATCATGAGCTGGCGAGACGCCCGCGGCCCGGATGAGTCCTACCCCACCAACCGTCCGATCGTGCGCGCGGTGGAGTCGACCAGCGGGATGATGCGGGCGTAGTTCAGTCTCGTCGGACCGATGACGCCGATGGCGCCCAGGATGCGCTCGCGCGAATCGCGGAACGGCGCCACCACCATCGAGCAGCCCGTATTGGCGAACAGCGGGTTGTCGGAGCCGATGAAGATCTGCACGCCGGCCCCGGCATTGGCGAGCTCAAGCAGGCGCACGAAGCTTTCCCCGCGCTCCAGCGCATCGAACAGGGTGCGCACGCGCTCGAGGTCGGCGATCGCGGTGATGTCCTCGAGCAGGCGTGCCTGGCCGCGCACGATCAGCGCGCTGCCGGGCTCGCCGGCCCAGGTCGCCAACCCCGATTCGATCACCCGCGCCGTCAGGTCGTTCAGCTCGGCGCGCTTCAGCTTGAGATCCTCGAGGATGAGCTTGCGCGCATCCTCGATGGTGCGCCCGATGAGACGCGAGTTGAGGTAGTTGGTCGCCTCGACCAGCGCCGAGCCCGGCATGCCGATCGGCACCTCGATCAGGCGGTTCTCGACGTGGCCAGTCTGGGTCACCGTGACGACCAGCGCGCGGCCGGGCCCCAGGCTCACGAACTCGATGTGCTTCAGCGGCTGCTCGCTCTTGGGCGCCATCACGACGCTGGCGCAACGAGACAGGCCGGACAGCAGTGTCGTCGCCTGCTCCAGCGCCTCGGTAACGCTGCGGCCGACCGCGGCGCAACGCGCCTCGATGCTCTCGCGCTCCTCCTCACTGATGTTGCCGAGCTCCAGCAGGCCGTTGACGAACAGCTTCAGCCCCGCGTCGGTCGGCAGGCGGCCGGCCGAGGTGTGTGGCGCGTAGAGCAGGCCGAGATCCTGCAGGTCGGCCATGATGTTGCGAATCGTGGCGGGCGACAGCGCCTCGCTGAGGCGCCGGGTCAGCGAGCGCGAGCCGACCGGCTCGCCGGTCTCGACATAGCCCTCGACGACGAGCCGCAGCACCTCGCGGGCGCGCTCGCTCAACTCCGTAACCGACGCCGCCGGCCGTTGACCCGTCGCGCCGTCCGCGAGGCCGCCCGGAGCGCCAATCCGATGAATCGCCATGGAAAAAATGTAGGTAGCGCCACTGAGCCGGTCAACGCAGGCTGCGGGATCGCTGGATTCGGCCGGGACACGGCGCTAAACCGGCCGCCCATCAGTGGTTTGGCAGTTTTCCAGGAGAATCCGATGCGCCCGTCCGGTCGCGCCCCCGATCAGCTTCGCGTCGTTTCTCTGGAACCGGGCTTCTCCCGGCATGCCGAGGGCTCCTGCCTGATCAAGTTCGGCGACACCCATGTCCTGTGCACCGCGTCCATCGACGAGCGGGTCCCGCCCTGGATGCGCAACACCAATCGCGGCTGGGTGACGGCCGAGTACGGCATGCTGCCCCGTTCGACCCACACGCGAACCGACCGCGAGGCGGCGCGCGGCCGCCAGTCGGGCCGCACCCAGGAGATCCAGCGCCTGATCGGCCGCTCGCTGCGCGCCGTGGTAGATCTTGCCGCCATGGGCGAGCGGCAGATCAACATCGATTGCGACGTGCTGCAGGCCGACGGCGGCACGCGCACCGCCAGCATCACCGGCTCGTGGGTGGCGCTCCACTTCGCCTTCGAGCGCCTGGTCAGGGAGGGCAAGATCGCCGCCAACCCGATCACGGGCCAGGTCGCCGCAGTGTCGTGCGGCCTGTGGGAAGGAACCCCGGTGCTCGACCTCGACTATCCGGAGGATTCGAAGGCGCAGGCCGACGCCAATTTCGTCTTGACCGGCGCCGGCGGCATCGTCGAGGTACAGGGCACCGCCGAGGACAAGCCATTCAGCGAGCCCGAGTTCCTGGCCCTGCTGGCGCTCGCCAAGAAGGGCGTTAGCGAGCTGACCCGCCTGCAGCGGTTGGCCATCGGCCCGTCGGTGGCCAAGTCGCCGATCGTTCCGCCCGCCTGATGGCGCGCCGCTTCACCCTGCCCCGCCTCGTGGTGGCCACCCACAATCGCGGCAAGGCCGGCGAGATCCGCACCATGCTGTCGCCCTTCGGCGTCGACATCGTGTCGGCCGGGGAGCTCGGCCTGCCGGCGCCCGAGGAGACCGGCACCACGTTCGAAGAGAACGCCACCCTCAAGGCGCTGGCCGCCACGCGCGCCAGCGGCCTGCCGGCGCTGGCCGACGATTCGGGCCTGAGCGTGCGCGCGCTCGACGGCCAGCCCGGCCTCCACACCGCCGACTGGGAGGGCCCGACGCGCGACGCCATGGTGGGCATGCGGCGCATCCAGGACGAGTTGGCCAGGCGCGGCGTCCCCGATGACGACGCCGCGCGCACCGCAACCTTCCATTGCGTGCTGGCGCTGGCCTGGCCCGACGAGCATGTCGAGCTGGTGCATGGCAGGCTCGACGGGCACATCGTCTGGCCGCCGCGCGGCAGCGGCGGCCACGGCTACGACCCCTGCTTCCAGCCCGCCGGCGAGACGCGCACCACGGCCGAGATGAGCGACGCCGAGAAGAACGCCATCAGCCATCGCGGACGCGCCTTCCGGCTCCTGGTCGAGGCCTGCTTCAAATGACGCTACCTTCCTTGAAAATGCGCCGGGGGCGCGCCACGCCTGTGGCGCGATCTTTGTCGATCATACGGAAGACGCGCCACGGAAGTGGCGCGCCCCCAGCCACCAAGGCCTTTCGACGCCCCGCAGGGCCGTGGTGCGCGCTGGGGAGCCTTCCTTGAAGGGCTCGACCGCCCAGCCGCGAGCCGGCGAGCCCCTGGGCGTCTACTTTCATTGGCCGTTCTGCAAATCGAAGTGCCCGTACTGCGATTTCAATTCCCATGTGCGCGACGGCGTGAGCCACGAACGCTGGCGCAATGCGTTGCTCGCCGAGCTCGAGCACGCGGCGCGCGAGGCCGCGGGACGACGGGTCGAGACGATCTTCTTCGGCGGCGGCACGCCCTCGCTGATGGAGCCGGCAACCGTCGCCGCCCTGATCGCCCGCGTGAAGAGCCTGTGGGATACCGACCCGGACGTCGAGATCACGCTCGAAGCCAATCCGACCTCGGTCGAGGCCGGCCGCTTTGCAGCCCTTGCCCAGGCGGGGGTCAACCGCCTGTCGCTCGGCATCCAGGCGCTCGACGCCGCCGCGCTGCGCTTTCTCGGCCGCGAGCACTCGGTCGACGAAGCGCTCGTCGCGCTCGAGCTGGCGCGCCGACATTTCGGCCGATACTCGTTCGACCTGATCTATGCCCGGCCCGGCCAGACGCCGGAAAGCTGGGCAGCCGAGCTCGACCGCGCGATTGCCCTGGCAGGCGAGCACCTCTCGCTCTACCAGCTCACGATCGAGCGCGGCACGCGGTTCTTCGTCGATCGGGCGCGCGGCGCCATCGTCCTGCCGGACGAGGATGACGCCGCCACAATGTTCGAGCAGACCCAGGCCCGGATGGCCGCAGCCGGGTTGCGGGCCTACGAGATCTCGAACCATGCCCGCCCAGGAGCCGCGTGCCGCCATAATTTGATCTACTGGCGGTATCAGGATTACGTCGGCATCGGACCAGGGGCGCACGGCCGCTTCGCCGACGACGCTGGACCGCCGGTCAAGCGGGCGACACGGCGAACGAGCGGGCCGGAAGCCTGGATCGAGGCCGTCGAAAGCAGCGGCCACGGCACGGCGGAAACCGCGTCGATCGCCGGTCGGGATCTTGTCGAGGAGGCGCTGATGATGGGATTGCGGCTGGCCGACGGCATCGATCGCAGCCGGTTCGCGTCGGTCACCGGCTGCGATCCCGTGGCCACCCTGGGCGAGGCCCGGCTGGCGCCGCTGATCGCGGCCGGCCTGCTCGAGATCGACGCCACGCATCTCAGGGCGACGCCGGCCGGCCGCCAGCGTCTCAACGCCGTGCTGGAGCGGCTGATCGCATGACGTGGAAGGCACCTCTGGCCGTGATGGCTATTCTGGCAGTCTCCCTCGGCGCAGCGACGGCACAGCAACAGCAGCAGCAGAAGCCGCCGGCCACCCGGTCGCCGGCGCCGCCCCCACGCCCTGGCGCCAAGCCGATGTTTCCGCCGCCGGCGTTCAAGATCACCGTCGCCACCGAAGGTGCCTACCCGCCCTTCAACTATCTCGACCGCAAGGGCCTGCCCGCCGGGTTCGAGATGGAGCTTGCCCAGGAGGCCTGCCAGCGCATCAAGGCGGAGTGCGAGTTCGCCGCCTTCAAGTGGGACGAGCTGATCCCCGGGCTGCTCGACAAAAAGTTCGACGTCATCATGGCCTCGCTCGAGATCACCAGCGAGCGGCGCAAGCGGCTCGGCCTGTCACGCCGCTATTACCTCTCGCCCGGCGCCTTCATCGCCGCCAGGGGTACCCCGTTCGACGGGCCACCCTCCCTGCTGCGCAACAAGCGGTTGGGCGTGCAGAAGGATTCGACTCATGCCGACTGGCTCGACAAGAGTTTCCGACGGTCGGCATTTATCAAGCGCTATGACACCGCAGCCGAGGCGCTCGAGGCGCTGTCCAGGGACGAGGTCGACGCGGTGTTCGGCAACAAGACGCAGCTCTGGCTGTGGAGCCAGAAGCCGGAGGGCAAGTGCTGCGAGGTGGTCGGTCAGGACATCAAGGACAACCAGACCCTGGGCGTCGGCGTCGCCGCCGGCCTGCGCAAGGAGGACGTCAAGCTGCGCGACGCCCTCAACAAGGCGTTCGGCGACATGATCGCCGACGGCACCTACAAGAAAATCAACGAAAAGTATTTTCCGTTTGCGATCAATTGATCACAGCGGAGGCGCACTGTAGACCACGGGCGTCTCGCCCGCTCTTCTCATGAATCATGAGCGGGCGAGACGCCCGAGGTCCGGAAGAGATCAATGCAGCGCGCGATCGCGTGAGACGTAGTGGCCGCGCTTCAGCTCCTTGAAGAAGTGCGGCACCTGCGGATGCGACACCGGCTTGCCCGTCTCGTCGGGTAGCAGGTTCTGCTCCGAGACGTAGGCCACGTAGGTATTCTGGGCGTTCTCGGCCAGCAGGTGATAGAATGGCTGGTCACGCCGCGGCCGGACTTCCTCGGGAATCTGGGCAAGCCATTCCTCGGTGTTCGAGAACACCGGATCGACGTCGAAGATGACGCCCCGGAACGGATAGATGCGATGCTTCACCACTTGGCCGATGGCGAACTTTGCCCGGCGCATCGGTGGGGGGACAATCGCTGCCCGGGCGGCTGGGTTCTCGATTTCCATGACGGAAGTATTGCTCCGAATGGGTTGGCAAGCAACGCGCCCGGATCGCCGAAGCCGCACGCGGCGGTAAACTTGTTCGTGAAGCCCCTAGCAATAAGGTGGCCAAGACAGCTGGCCGGCAGTCGACTGCAATAATCACCGGTCAGGCTCGGTTGACGCGAGCGTCCCGCCCGTGGACTCTGTGTCGGGAAGGGAGACTGAACGCTTGTCGGGAGGCCTGAAAGTTCGATTCTGGGGCGTACGGGGTTCGATCTCCTGTTCCGGAGCCGAGTATGTCCGCTATGGCGGCAACACTTCCTGCCTGGAGGTCACGGCAGGCGGCCGGCGCCTCATTTTCGACGCGGGAACCGGCATCCGTACCCTGGGCCTCGAGCTCGCCCGCGAGGTGCCGATCGATCTCGACATCTATTTCACGCACACCCACCTCGACCACATCTCGGGCCTTACCTTCTTCGCGCCGCTGTTCGAGCAGCGCAATTCGGTGCGCATGTGGGCCGGCCATCTGGAAGCGCCCCACACGCTGAAGAAAGTCGTGAGCAACCTGATGCAGGCGCCGCTCTACCCGGTGTCGCTCGACGTCTTCCAGGCGCGCGTGGAGTTCAAGGAATTCCAGGCCGGCCAGCACCTGAGCTGCGGCGCGGTGGCGATGCACACCGCGCCGCTCAACCACCCCAATGGCGCGACCGGTTATCGTATCGCCTTCGGTGGCAAATCGATCTGCTACATCACCGATACCGAGCATCGCGGACGCGGGCTGGACGGCACCATCGTCGAGCTGTGCCGCGGCGCCGATGTCATGATCTACGATTCGAGCTATACCGACGCCGAATACGAGCGCTATCGCGGCTGGGGTCACTCGACGTGGCAGGAGGGCGTGCGGATCGCCAACGCCGCCGGTGTCGGCACCCTCGCCATCTTCCACCACGATCCCAGCCACGACGATGCCTTCATGGACGGCGTGGCCCGCGACGCGGCGCTCGCCCGGCCCGGCAGGGCGTCCAACGGTCTGCCGCGCGTTCTCGTTGCTCATGAAGGGTTGACGCTCAGCCCCTAGGTCCTGCCCATGAGTCGTTATCATGACCGCCTCGTCTAGCCTGCGTGGCCGCTGGCGACGCCTGAAGCTCGGCCTGCCCACGGTGCTCGGCCTGAAGCCTGGCGGCTGGTTCATCCCGCATCGCTACGCGCCGCTGCTCCCGCCGCCCGGCGCCCAACCGCCCTATCCGGCGATCGAGGCCATATTCGAGCAGAATGCCGAAACGTTCCGCGCCGTGCTCGATGCGGTCGATGCAAATGCCGAGGCGCTGGAGGCGAAGAAGGCCCTCTTCGACCAGTCGTGGTTCCCCTCCCTCGACGGCGCCGTTGCCTATACTCTGGTCCGCGAGCGCAAGCCCCGGCGCATCATCGAGATCGGCTCCGGCCATTCGACCCGCGTGCTGGCGCGCGCGCACGGCGGGATGGGAGAGATCGTGGCGATCGATCCCGCGCCGCGCGCCGACATCGCCGATCTGCCGGGCGTGCGCATCGTGGCGTCGACCTTGCAGGCGGCGGCGCTCAGCCTGTTCGACGACTTCAAGCCGGGCGATCTGCTGTTCATCGACTCGAGCCATATCCTGATGCCCGGCAGCGATGTCGACATCCTGCTCAACCGGGTCCTTCCCGTCCTGCCCGCCGGGGCGCTGGTGCACATTCACGACGTCTTCCTGCCCTTCGACTACCCGCCGATTTGGGGCTGGCGCGCCTACAACGAGCAGCAGGGCATCGCGCCGCTGCTGGTAAGCGGCGCCTACCGGCCGTTGTTCTCGAGCGCCTGGGTCGAGCGCCGGCTCGCCGATCGGTTGGCGACGTCGGTCGTGCCGCGCCTGCCCCGGCCGCCCGATGCCATCGCCGCCAGCCTGTGGTTGGAAAAATGTCGATCCTGAGCCGCGTGCGAAATTGGCTGTTCGAGGGCGGCAGCCTGGAAGCGCTTCCGGAGCGCGTCCGCGAGACCATTCGCCGCCAGCAGGAGCGCAGCGAGATTCTGATCGGCTGGGCCCAGCTCGCGCTGATCGCCCTGCTGGCGACTGTCTATCAGACCACCTCGATGCCGGCAGGCGTCGTGCAGGAGGATTACGCGTTCGAAACGGAAGTCTTCGCGCTCTACGCCCTGTTCGCTGCCGTGCGCCTGGTGTTGGCGTATCTGCGTCGCCTGCCCGAATGGCTGCTCTATGTCTCCGTGATCGCCGACGTCGGCCTGTTCATCGCCCTGATCTACTCCCTGCACTACAAGTTCGCCCAGCCGGCGGTATTCTACCTCAAGGCGCCAACGCTCGTTTTCATCTTCCTGATCATCGCCGTGCGGGCGCTGCGCTTCGAGGCGCGCTTCGTGATCGTCACCGGTCTCGCGGCGGCGGCGGGCTGGATGTGGCTCATCCTCTACGCCCAGGGCGGTCGAGGCGGGCCGCCCAACGAGACCGACGATTTCGTCGAGTACATGAATTCGAATGCGCTGCTGATCCACGCCGAAGCCAGCAAGGTCATCGCCATCCTGCTCACCACCGCGGTGCTGGCGATCGCCATTGCGCGCGCCCGCAACCTCCTGGTGCGGTCGGTCGCGGAGGGTGCTGCGGCCCGTGACCTGTCGCGCTTTTTCGATCCCGGCGTCGCCAGCCGCATTCGCAGCGCCGCGATGTCGATCAAGGCCGGCGAAGGCGAGATGCGCGATGTCGCCATCCTGACCGTCGACCTGCGCGGCTTCACGCGCCTGTCGACGGAGCTGGCGCCAGGCGACGTCATGAAGGTGCTGCAGGACTACCAGGGACGGGTTTGCCCGCTGATCGCCCGCCACGGCGGCAGCATAGACAAGTTCCTGGGCGATGGCATCCTGGCGTCATTCGGCGCCGTGGCGCCGTCGACAACCGCTGCGGCCGACGCCCTGCGGGCGGCCGATGCGGTGCTCGAGGCGGCCGACCAGTGGGCGGCCGAGCGCACGTCCGCGGGCCTGGCGCCCCTGTCGATCGGGCTCGCGGTGGCATCGGGCCGCGTGGTGTTCGGCGCGGTGGGCGACGGGGAGCGGCTGGAATTCACCGTGATCGGCGATGCGGTGAACTTCGCCGCCAAGTTGGAAAAGCACAACAAGGACGAAAAATCCCGCGCCGTAACCGACGCCGCGACCTATGCGCTTGCCGAGCAACAGGGCTACAGCCCGCCGGGGATGCGCGAGCGCCGCCCGGGCCGTCCGGTCGCCGGCGTCGCCGATCCGGTCGATATCGTGGTCCTGGCCTGATCCGCCCACTTGCGGCGCTCCCATTTCGCCCCCCGTCATCGAGGGAGGTGGCTCGCGTAGGCGCTGTTTGCAGTGCCATTGCCGGAGGGGGAGACCCTCATTCGAGATTCGTTCAATTCCGACGTCGGAACGCACAGATCCGGGGGGAGACACCCAGCACCCCCGGCGCGCACCACGATGGTGGGAATTTTCATGGGAGGAGAATGGGAGGGGTTGCGGCCGGTCGGGTTGCCTTGCCCTTTCCCCATTCGCAGCCTATGTATTTTCCAGAGAGTCGGGAACGGGTTGGCGGAGCGCCATCGTGGGCAACAACTACGACATAATCCTCATCGGACTGGTCGCCGTCTTTCTCATCCTGCGGCTGCGTTCCGTGCTCGGCAAGCGTACCGGCAACGAGCGTCCGCCGGCACGCGATCCGTTCACGCCGCCGGCGCCTCCGACACCCTCGCCGCGGGTCGGCGACGCGCCGCCGCAGGCTGGCCAGAGCGGCAACGACAATGTCGTGCCGCTGCCCACCGCCACCGCGCCGCGCCCTTCCACGTCGGCGACCGGACCGGGCGGTATCCGCGCCACGGTGTTGCCGACGGCGGCAACCGGCGTCGCCGCGATCCGCGCGGCCGATCCGACCTTCGAGCCGATGGCCTTCTGCGCCGGTGCGCGGTCCGCCTTCACGACCATCGTCGAGGCCTTTGCCAAGGGTGATATCGGCGCCCTGCGCCCCCTGCTGGATGGCCCGACCTACGCCAGCTTCGAGGCGGCCATCCGCGGCCGCACCGAACGGCAGGAGAAGGCCGAAACCACCCTGATCGGTTTCGAGGCCTCCGACATCGCCGCGGCCGCAACGCAAGGCAGCAACGCCCTGGTCACGGTCCGTTTCGTCAGCGAGCAGATCAATGTCGTGCGCAACGCCGAGAGCCAGATCATCGACGGCAATCCCAACGAGGTTCAGAAAGTCGTGGATCTCTGGACATTTCGTCGCGACACGACGTCGACCGATCCCAATTGGGTGCTGACCAAGACCGAAAGCGAAGGCTGACGAGGGCTCTCCGACCATGCGCTGGACCGTCTTGCCCGGCCGGGCAGCCTGTCTGGCCGCCGCCGGTTTGCTGGCCGCATGTGCCGGTGTGGGTGGGTCGAGCGAGCGGCGCGTGGCGATGGCGCCGGTTTCCTTCAATGAGATAAGCGGCTGGGCAAGCGACAAACATGCCGAGGCCTTGGTGGCGTTCCGGCGCTCCTGTCCCAAGCTCACGAGTGGACCCGAGACAAAGATCGCGACCGACGGCGGGACCAAGACCATCGCGCCGGCCGAATGGGCGCGAATCTGTAGTACCGCCGGCGCCGTGAAGGCGGGCGACGACCGGGCCGCCAGGCAGTTCTTCGAGAGCAATTTCCGGCCGCTGATCGTCCAGGCTCCCGGCAAGTTCACCGGTTATTTCGAGCCCGACATGCGCGGCAGCCGCGCGCCGTCGCGCCTGTTCACGGTGCCGGTCTATCGCCGGCCGTCGGATCTGACCGACAAGCCCTACTACACGCGCGCCGAGATCGAGCAAGGCATCTTGAAAGGACAGGGGCTGGAGATCGCCTGGGTCCAGGATCCGGTCGCCCTGTTCGAGGTCCAGGTGCAGGGCAGCGGCCGCGTGCAGCTTGCCGAAGGCGGCACCCTCACCCTCGGCTTCGACGGCTCGAACAACCGGCCCTACACCGCCATCGGCAAGGTGCTGGTCGAGATGGGCGTGATGAACAAGGACGCCGCGACGTGGCCCGCGATTCGAGACTGGCTGAAGCGCAACCCGCAGCAGGCGCGTGACGTGATGCGCAAGAACGAGCGCTATATCTTCTTCAAAGACACCAGGACGGCGAGCGTGACCGGCGCCGAAGGCGTGCCGCTGACGGCGCAGCGCAGCATCGCCGTCGACACGACGCTGACGCCCTACGGCACGCCGATCTGGATCGACACAGTGCGGCCGCTGGCGCGGAAACCGGGCGCGACCGAACCCTACCGCCGCCTGACCATCGCCCAGGACACCGGCGCCGCGATCGTCGGACCGGCCCGCGGCGACGTGTTCTTCGGCAATGGCGCGCAGGCAGCCGACTGGGCCGGCCGCATGAACAGCGACGGCCGGGCGATCGTGCTGATTCCCAACAAGAGTTAGGGCGCGAGGCGCCGCCCGATTGGCCGAACGAAAATGAGCCAACTCATGGCCGGGAGCGCGCCACTGCGATGGCGCTCATGGGGCGTGTGATCAATGAGAAGAGCGTCATCGCAGTGGCGCGCTCCCGGCACAAGAAGGTGCCTCGGTCGCGTCGCGTGGTCACGCAATCGCCCGGCCGCCATCGACGTAGAGATTGACGCCGTTGATGTAGGCGCCGGCCTCCGAGCACAGGAGCAGCGCCGCGCCGGCGAGATCGTCCGGCTGGCCGAGCCGGCCGGCCGGAATGCGCTGCACCAGCGCTTCGCCTTCCGTCGCCATCTGCGCGCGGTTGCGCGCGGTCAGGATGGCGCCGGGGGCGAGGTTGTTCACCGTGACGCCCTGGCCGCCGAACTGGCGGGCAAGGTTCCACGCCCAGTTGAGCTGCGCCGCTTTGGTCCCGGCATAGACCAGCATCTGCGGATGCGGCCGGACCTGCTGCACGCTGCCGATCGTCACGACGCGCCCCCAGCCGCGCTTGCCCATGGCCGGGACCAGCGCCTGCAGCAGCTCGAGCGGGCTGCGCAGATTGACCGCGATCTGCCTGTCGAAGCGCTCCCGCGTGATGTCCTGGTACGCCTCCGGAAGCTCGATCGACGCGTTCAGCACCAGGATGTCGACGGGCGACCAGGCTCCGACCGAAGCGGCCAGGCGATGCCCCGCATCCTCCAGGGCGAAATCCTGGCCGAAGGCACGCGCCGTTCCGCCGCCCTGCTCGATCTCCCGCACCACGCCATCCGCATCGGCGGCCTCTTCATCCGTGCCGGCGTGGTGGATCGCCAGCCGCGCACCGGCGCTCGCCAGGGCCAGGGCGATGGCCCGGCCAATCTCGCGGCGAGCCCCGGTGACCAGGGCTGTCCGGTCGGTGAGGCGGAAACGATCGAAGATGTCCGGCGGCATGAAGGCTCCAGTCGGGGCAGTGCGCCGACGACTTTACGGGCTGCCCGTCAACCTTCCAGCCTCGTGGCGTCTAGGACTGCCGACGAATCACCGGTGGTCCGCTGGCCGAGAGGAACGTGAACACGCCGAACCGGCGGCCGCGCGTGACCAGGGTGACCTCGTGCACCATGGCGGTCGAGAATACCAGGGCGCCCCCGGCAGCCGGCGCGTAGAGCTCGCGGCCGAACTCGGGAAAGCGCAGCAGGCCGCCGTCATACTCGTCGGTACTGTTCAGGTTGAGGCTCAGAGCGAACTGGCGATGCGCGGTGGCGCTGCTGGTGTTGTCCCTGTGGCGGCGGAACCAGCCGCCGGACTCGGCCCCGTAGCAGCCGATCAGTGGCGCTTCCATGACGTTGATGCGGGCGTGATAGACCTGCTCCATCACCGGCACGACCCGGCGCATCACGCGATCGCGCAATCGGACGAACAGCAACGGATCGCTCACCTGGACGTCCTGGCGGCGCTTGATGTCGGCATTGACGACATTGCCGGAGTCCGACGACACCTCGTTGGCGAGCTTGCTGCTGTGCTGCCAGTAATCCATCAGCGTCGTGCAGAAGGCCGGCTCGGCCACCCGCTCGAGCAGCAGCACCGGTGCCTTGGCCTGCACCAGGGCCGGCGCGCTGCTGGCATACAGCTGGGCGGCCCGCGCCGCGATCGCGTCCGCCGAGGGCGCGGGCAACAGCGCCGCCACGCGCCCACCGGGATCGACGAGGACGACGAGCGACCCGGTCGCGCCGAACGCGCGACCGAGCTCGCCAGCCTGATCGAGCAGCCAGGACGGATAGCCGGAAGTGTCCGCAGCTGAGACAAGGACGACGTGCAGCAGGGTCTCCCACGCCGCCAGCTCTCCCGACAACCGGATCGCCGTGGCGACACTGGGCGGCGGGCCGAGCCAATAGGCCCGCGCCATGCCGGACGTCAGCTGATCCCAGGAATCGAATAGCCCGCCGCACCCCGACGGCAGCGTAATGTGCGGCATGACATCGCCTACACCGATGGCAACGCTACCCCATGATTTCGCCGCGGGTCGACTCATCGTTTCCAGCCGTCAGGGCCTTCCGGTCGTATCAAACGTATCGCTCGGCACCTTTCACGGGCCTGACATTGCGGAAGTCAGGCCGTCGCGCTCCGGCAAGGCGGCGGCTTGCCCAGACCATGGTTCCCTGGGCACCGCCGGTGGATGGGTTCACCTCGGGCCTGCCAGGAAGCGCGACAGGATTTGGCTGTAGGCGCCGGTGGCCTTCGATTCTCAACCGTGGCCCCATTGCGGGAGGAATTGGCCACTGCCAATCTGCTGCCCGTGTCCAAGCCGTCGTCCAAGCCGGGTCCGCCGCCGCGCCGCGTCGCGTTGTTCGTCACCTGCCTCGTCGACCTGTTTCGCCCGTCCGTTGGCTTCGCCGCCGTGAAGCTTCTCGAGCAGGCGGGTTGCTCGGTCGAGGTGCCGCCCCTTCAGGTCTGCTGCGGTCAGCCGGCCTACAATTCCGGCGATCGCGCCACGACGCGCGCCATCGCCCGACAGGTCATCGATGCCTTCGAAGGCTACGATGCCGTCGTGGCGCCGTCGGGCTCGTGCGCAGGGATGCTGATCCACCACTACCCGGGATTGTTCGACGACGATCCGGCCGCGAAGGCGCGCGCCGAGCGGCTGGCCGAACACAGCTACGAGTTGATCTCGTTCCTGGTCGATGTGCTGGGTGTCAGCCGGGTCACCGCGCGCTACGACGGCATCGCGACCTATCACGACTCCTGCTCGGGCCTGCGCGAGCTCGGCGTGAAGAGCCAGCCGCGCCGCCTGCTGGGCTCGGTCGAGGGCCTGCGGCTCAGCGAGATGAAATCGCCGGAAGTCTGCTGCGGATTCGGCGGCACCTTCTGCGTGAAGTATCCCGATATTTCCAACGCCATGGTCGGCGAGAAGACCGCCGACGTTGCCGCCTCCGGGGCAGACACCCTCCTCGCCGGCGATCTCGGCTGTCTGATGAACATGGCAGGCAAGCTGCAGCGCCAGGGCAGCGCGGTGCGGGTGCGTCACGTCGCCGAGGTGCTGGCCGACATGGGCGGCAGCGCGCCGATCGGCGAGCCCGGCCGGAGCACCCGCTGATGCAGCCGACCGCCCACGACTTCAAGGACAATGTCGGCGCGGCCCTCGCCGACCCGAACCTGCAGGATTCGCTCGGCAAGCTGAAGGTGGGCTTCTCCGAGCGCCGGCGCCAGGCGGCCGAACGCCTGCCCGAGTTCGAGGCCCTGCGCGATCGCGCGCGCGACATCAAGAATCACGCGCTGGCCAATCTCGATTTCTACCTCGAGGAGTTCGAACGCAAGGTGACGGCGCTGGGCGGCCAGGTCCATTGGGCGCCCACCGCGGAGGATGCGCGGCGCATCATCGGCGAGCTCTGCCGCGGCGTCGGCGCCCGGACGGTCGCCAAGTCGAAGTCGATGGTGGCCGAGGAGATCGCGCTCAACGAGCATCTCGAGGCGATGGGCATCGCGCCGATCGAAACCGACCTCGGCGAGTACATCATTCAGCTGCGCCACGAGACGCCCAGCCACATCATCGCGCCGGCGGTGCATCTCACCAAGGATCAGGTCGCCGATACCTTCTTCGAGCATCACCGCAAGCTGGGCTTCACCAAGCGGCTCAGCGAGCGCAACGACCTGGTTGCCGAGGCGCGCTACGTGCTGCGCCAGAAATTCCTCGACGCCGACGTCGGGCTCACCGGCGCCAATTTCCTGGTCGCCGAAACCGGCTCGTCGATGCTGGTCACCAACGAGGGCAATGCCGACCTCTCCAACACCCTGCCGCGCATGCACATCGTGCTGGCGAGCATCGAGAAGGTGATCCCGACCCTGGAGGACGCCGCCGTCCTGCTGCGCGTCCTTGCGCGCTCGGCGACCGGACAGGAAACGTCGTCCTACACCACGCTGAACACGGGCCCGAAGCGGCCGGGCGATCTCGACGGCCCCGAGCAATATCACGTCGTCATCCTCGACAACGGCCGCTCCTCGGTGCTGGGCACCGAGATGCAGGACATGCTGCGCTGCATCCGCTGTGGTGCCTGCATGAACCATTGCCCGGTCTATGGCGCGATCGGCGGGCATGCCTACGGCTGGGTATATCCCGGCCCGATTGGCGCCGTGCTGACGCCGCAGCTCGTGGGCCTCGAGGAGGCGAGCAACCTGCCCAATGCCTCCACCTTTTGCGGGCGCTGCGAGAGCGTCTGCCCGGTGCGCATCCCTCTGCCCGGCCTGATGCGCCATTGGCGCGAGCGCGAGTTCGAGCGCCACCTGACACCCAGGGCCGTGCGCCAGGGTCTCGCTCTGTGGGGGTTCCTGGCACGCCGGCCGCGGCTGTACCGCCGCCTGACGTCGCTCGCCAACCGGCTGCTCGGTCTGTTCGGCCGCGTCGACGGCCGCTATCGCAGCCTGCCGCTGGCCGGTGGCTGGACGCGCTTTCGCGACTTCCCGGCCCCCGAGCCCGGCGGCACGTTTCATGCGCAGTGGCAACGCAGGCGACCGTGACCCAGAACGACACCCGCGCCGCCAGGACGCATATCCTGAACGGCATCCGCCGCTCCCTGCGCCGCGACGCGCTGTCCGGCCGAGCCCGGCAGGAGGTCGAGGCGCGCCTCGCCCGGCCGCCGCGCGGCCCCGAGGTGGCCCGCGCCAACCTGCCCCAAGCCGACAAGGTCGCGTTGTTCTGCGAATGGGCGGAAGCCAATAGTGCAACTATAGCGCGTGTCGCGCCGGAGCAGGTGCCAGGAGAAGTCGTCGGCTACCTGGCGCGCAACAACCTGCCCGCAGAGGCCGTCATGGCGCCGGGCGGCGACCTCGATCGCTTCGACTGGACGAGCCAGAAGATGCTGTCGCTGCGCAAGGGCCGCGCGGAAGGCAGCGACCCGGTATCGATCACTGGCGCCTTCGCCGGCATTGCCGAGACCGGCACGCTCGTCATGGCCTCGGGACCGGAGCATCCGGTGACCCTCAATCTGCTGCCCGACACGCACGTTGTCGTGCTGCGCGAGAGCGACATCGTCGGTGGCTACGAGGACGCGTGGGACCGGCTGCGCGCGCGGTACGGCAAGGACCGCATGCCCCGCACCATCAACACGATCACTGGCCCCTCGCGCACCGGCGACATCGAGCAGACCATCGAGCTCGGCGCACACGGCCCGCGGCGCATGCACATCCTGGTGGTTCGCGAATGAGGGCCGCCGGCGACGCTCCGCCCGCCCAGCCGCGGGGAGAATTGCGCGTCGTCGGCACCAGCGTCACCCGCGAGGTCGAGCGCCTGCTCGACCAGACCGCCGAAGCGAGCGGCAGGCGCGCGCCGCGCATCCTGCAGGTTGGATCGCGCCCCCTCGCGTCGGATCGCAACGAGCGCAACTGGCGCGCGCTGGTCGCCAGGCGCTTCGGCAGCCACGCCCGGTTCGTCGGCATCGACCTCCAGGAGGGGACGAATGTCGATCATGTGGTCGACATCTGCGGCCCTCCAAGAAAGGTGCTGGGCAAGCTCGGCGAGGAGCCGTTCGACCTCGTGATCTGCTGCCATGTGCTCGAGCACACGCGGCACCCCGGCAAGGCAGCGCGCAACATCGAGCGGGTCCTGAGGCCCGGTGGCATCGCCTATGTCGCCACTCCCTGGTCGCAGGCCTTCCATGCCGCCCCCGACGACTACTGGCGGTTCTCGGTGCGCGGCCTGATGCTGATGTTCGAGCGGCTCGACATCGTCTCGTCGTTCTACAGCGGCGGGGATGTCGGCCTGGATGTCGCCTACCGCGTGGAGCGCGACGGCAAGCCTGACCTCGAGCCGCAGGCCGCCGGCGTCGAGCAAGGCCTGTTCCAGCTCGTGCTCGATCATGAGGACAACCGGGCCGTGCTGGCGCGCCAGGCAACCGAGCGGTTGCCGGTATCGCGCACCTACCTGCCTACCCTGTTCGTCAACCTCGTCGGCCGGCGAAAGGCCTGAACGAGCCCGACTGTCCGAAAGGGCGATGTCCTTGCTGGGGACGCGCCGCTCCAGTGGCGCGTCTTCTGCGTGATCGACGACGATCGCGCCACTGGAGCGGTGGAATGGCGCGCCCAGCGCAGCTCACGAGGTGGAACGCCCAAACGAAAAGAGCGGGCTTTCGCCCGCTCTTCCCGATGATGGAGTTGGCCCGCGACTAGAAGCGCAGGTCCATGCCGAGAAGGATGACCCACGAATTGCCGCTGACGGCATTCGTCGGGCCCGACGCGTTGTAGAGCATCGCGCCGCCGACCAGCTTGATGCCCGGTCCGAGCGCATAGTTGGCGCCGATTTCCCACTTGTTGACGGTTTCCGATCCGAACAGCAGCGAGGTCGCCGGGTTGCCGTTGAACGCCGTGCTGTTGACGCCGGGGATGCCGCTCGCCGCCGCGATGTTGGCCGTCATGGCACCG
>NZ_JBFWZI010000020.1:0-2106 GCF_050185545.1 Reyranella sp.
AGGTGTCGGCTGGTTGCTCCCGACGGACTGGCTCGGTCCTGGCAGGATACGACATTCGGGCCGTCGCCCGTGGGCCAACCCCCACGCCGCTCACCTACTCAGGTCTGGAAAAGGTACAGGTGTCGGCATCTTACGCCGACGGAGGGGTCATGGGCTGGGAGCGCGCCACTCCGTGGCGCCCATGCTCTTCGTGCGGACTGCAAGCACCACCTCTGCGTCCGAGGTTCTCTTGAGCGCCACGGAGTGGCGCGCTCCCGGCCATGACTCATGATCCCTCCGCCCCGTTTGGCGAGGCACCTCCCCAGCGAAGGCGCCGGGGAGAAGAAGGCAGCGCAACACCGAAGGCAGCGAGCCCATTCTCATAAGCGATCGCCCTCTGGCGCTCCACATCCAGTGACGACAACGCCGCCAGATTCTCCTCGGGCGAGGGCCAGGTCGTGCGATCGAGCACATCGTCGCCGACATGGGGCCGGAAGAAGGGGTGATCCGTGCCGAACAGGATCTTCGCCGGATCGGCGAAGGCCTCGAGCGCGGACAGCGCCGGCGGATGGTAGGCGAGCGAATCGTACCAGCACTGACGCAGGTAATGGCTCGGCGGGTGGGGCAAGCCGAAATCCTTGGAGATGTCATTCTTCACGCACGAATCGAGGCGGCCCGCGAGATAAGGCAACGTGCCTCCGGCATGGGCGACCAGCAGCTTCAAGCCGGGGTGACGCTCGAGCGTCCCGCGCAGGATGAGCAGCGAAACGGCGATCGATGTCTCGAAGGTGAAGCCCAGGGCCAGCATCAGCGCGTGCCCGCTATCCGGAAAGAGTCCATGTCCAATGCCGTAGTGCGGATGGATGAACACGAACAGGCCGGTGTCAGCGGCCGCCTGCCAGATCGGCTCGAAGTCGGGGTCGTCGAGGCCCCTGCCCCGGCCGGCGGAGCCGATGATCACGCCCCGCATGTGCGGGTGCCCCGCAAGGCGCCTTAGCTCTGCCGCGCACGTCTCCGGCCGCTGCAGGGCGAGCACGCCGAAGCCCAGCAGCCGACCGTCAGAGGCGGCGCAGATATCCTCGAGATCGTCGTTCAGATGCGCGGCCAGGGCCGGCGCCTCCTCCGCCTCGACGAAGTCGATCCACGGGTTGGCCGAACTCACGACCGATATCGCAATACCGTGGTGATCCATGAAGACGAGCTTGCGGTCAACGACGTGGAACTCGCCGCCCATGGGCCGGCCGGCCGACGTCGATTGATCGGCTTCCTCATCGGGCAGGATGATCAGCCGATCCCCGGCCTGCCCCGAGACGATCCGAGGCACCTTGGAACGCGCCCGCAGCAAGGCGACATAGCGCGGCAGGTACATGTGCGTATGGACATCGATCAGGGGCAGCGACACGAATTGGATTCCCGGGCTGGACGCGAACGATGGGAAGCAAGCACTGCGCCATCGCTGGCGTAACGGGGAGGCAATTCAATTCGTGGCCACGACGTAACAGCTTCGCTCGGAACGAGAATGAGAAGCGCGCCACGGCGTTTGCGTTTATCGTGCCATGTCGGATTTCGAACCGAGGCAGTGTCGTGACCAAGCCGTTTCATCTCGCGTGGTTTCTTCAAGGGTCGAGCGCCCAGGCGTGGGGCGAGCCTTGGACCGGGCATATCGGCCGGAGCTGGATGATGCCCGAGTTGTTCCTCAACATGGCGCGCGCACTGGAGCGCGCCTGCTTCGACTACATCCTGCTCGAGGACTCGTCCTACGTTGGCGAGAGCTTTGGCGGCTCGACCGAGATCTACCTGAAGAAGGGCATCGCGGTGCCGCGCCAGGATCCGTCGGTCGTCGCCGCGCTCATGACCCAGGTAACGTCGCGCATCGGCATCGTGCCGACCTTCGGCACCTACGCCTATCATCCCTATCTGCTGGCGCGCCTGGTGGCGACGCTCGACCAGGTGTCAGGCGGGCGCATCGGCTGGAACGCTGTGACAGGCAGCTCCGACTTCGCGGCGATGAACTTCGGCATGCAGGGCATGCCCGAGCACGACCTGCGCTACGACATGGCCGACGAGTACATGGAGGTGTGCCGCGGCCTGTGGGGCTCGTGGGAACCCGGCGCCATCGTTGCCGAT
>NZ_JBFWZI010000020.1:2206-41560 GCF_050185545.1 Reyranella sp.
CGCGGCGATGAACTTCGGCATGCAGGGCATGCCCGAGCACGACCTGCGCTACGACATGGCCGACGAGTACATGGAGGTGTGCCGCGGCCTGTGGGGCTCGTGGGAACCCGGCGCCATCGTTGCCGATCGCAAAAGCGGCGTGCTGGTCGATCACACCAAGGTTCATGCCGTCAATTACAACGGCAAGTACTTCAGCACGCGCGGCCCGCTCAACTCGGGTCCGGCGCCGCAGGGCCAGCCGGTGATCGCACAGGCCGGCGGCTCACCACGCGGCCGCAAGTTCGCCGCCGCCCATGCCGACACGATCGTCGTGCACGCCAAGGGCGTCGAGGCGATGCGCACCTACCGCGACGACGTGCACAAACACATGATCGCGCAGGGCCGCAAGCCGTCGGATTGCAAGATTCTCTACCTGATCAATCCGATCCTCGGCGAGACCATGGACGAGGCCCAGGAGCGCAAGCGCAAGCGCGCGTGCCTGGCCCTGGAGCATATCGACGAGCGCCTGGCGCATTTCGGCAAGGTGACCAACATCGATTTCGGCAAGTTCGATCTCGACAAGCCTCTGCCCGACCAGGTCACCACCAACGGGCACCAGGCGAACCTCGAGCAGTTCCGCAAGATGGCGAATGGCCGGTCGATTCGCGAAACCATGGCAAGCTTCAACGCCGTCGACTATTCGGTCGAGCTGGTCGGCACGCCCGACTCGGTCGCGGCGCGCATGGGCGAGGTGATGCAGGAGGTCGGCGGCGACGGCTATCTCTTCGCGATGCCGAACGTCAACCGCCGTACCCTGGCCGAAATCGAGGACGGCCTAATCCCAGCCCTGCAGGATCGCGGCCTGGTGCGCACCGCCTACGAGCACGCCCAGTTCCGCGACAACCTGCTGGCGTTTTAGCTAAGCCATTGGAATAATTGAATCTTTACGGCGCGACGCCGAAGCCGGCGCGCTGGATCGCCTTGGTGATGGCAGCGACGTCGGCGCCTTCCGGCAGGCGCATCTCGCCACTCTTGAGATCGACGGAAATCGGCGCCGTGCCGGCGCCCGTGGCGGCACGGGTGACGGCCTTGACGCAGCCGTCGCAATCCATGCCGGTGACCTTCAGGATGAGTTCTCGAGGCATGTGATATAGCTACGCGCCCGCCGGCCCCGCCGGCAAGAGCGAAATGGGAACCCCGGTGAGCGGCGACATCGACGATTTTCGGAAACTGCTGGCCAAGGTCGGCAACGGCGAGACGCTGGCCATCGACGAGGCCGAGCGCGCCTTCGACATCATGACCAGTGGCGACGCTACGCCGGCGCAGATGGGCGCCTTCCTCATGGGCCTCAAGGTGCGCGGCGAGACAGCCGAGGAGTTGGCCGGCGGGGCACGGGCGCTGCGCGCCAAGGCGCACACGGTGCGCGCACCCGAAGGCGCCATCGACATCGTCGGCACCGGGGGCGATCACCATGGCACCTACAACGTCTCCTCATGCTCGGCCTTCGTCGTCGCCGGCGCCGGCGTCCCGGTCGCCAAGCACGGCAACCGCGCCTTCACCTCGAGATCGGGCGCCGCCGACGTTCTCGGCGCCCTGGGGATCGGGCTCGACCTGCCGATCGAGAAGCTCGAGCGGGCGCTGGTCGAGGCCAATGTCTGTTTCCTGATGGCGCCGCGCCATCACAGCGCCATGCGCAACGTTGCCGGGCCGCGCGTCGAGCTGGCTCCCAACCGCACGATCTTCAATCTGCTGGGCCCGATGTCGAACCCTGCCCTGGTCAAGCGCCAGCTGGTCGGGGTGTTCGATCGCCGCTGGCTCAAGCCCGTCGCCGAGGGCCTGCACCAGCTCGGCCTCGAGCGGGCGCTGGTGGTGCACGGCCAGGACGGCATGGACGAGCTCACCACGACGACCATGAGCTGGGCCGCCTCGCTGGAGAACGGCACGGTCAGGGAAATCGAGATCGCGCCGGAAGACATCGGCGTCCGCCGGCCGGCGATGGACGAGCTGAAGGGAGGCGACGCCGCTCACAACGCCCAGGCCATCCGGAAGGTGCTGGCGGGCGAGAAGAGCGCATTTCGCGACATCGTCGTGCTGAACAGCGCGGCGGCTCTGATGGTGGCGGGCAAGGCCGCGGACTTGAGGCAAGGTGCCGAGCTTGCCATCCAGTCGATCGATTCCGGCCGGGCCTCGGCCGCTCTCGCCACCTTGCAGAGGATCTGCGCATGAGCGACACGTTGGACGCCATCGTCGCCGACAAGCGGAAGCACGTGGCTGCGTGCGTCGCGCGGCGGCCGCTCGCCGAGGTCGAGGCCCGCGCCAAGGCGGCCGATGCGCCGCGCGGCTTCGCGACGGCGCTGAAGGCCGCCATCGCCGCCGGCCGCTATGGCCTGATCGCCGAGATCAAGAAGGCCTCGCCGAGCAAGGGCCTGATCCGCCCGGACTTCGATCCGCCTTCCCTCGCCCGCGCCTACGAGCGCGGCGGCGCCGTCTGCCTGTCCGTCCTCACCGACGAGCCATATTTCCAGGGCAAGGACGAATTCCTCACCCAGGCGCGGGCCGCCTGCCGGCTGCCGGTCCTGCGCAAGGACTTCATGATCGATCCCTACCAGGTGCCGGAAGCGCGCGCGCTGGGCGCCGACTGCATCCTGCTGATCATGGCCTGCCTGGACGATGGCCAGGCGGCCGAGCTCGCCCGCCTCGCCCATCAATGGGGCATGGACGTGCTGGTCGAAGTCCACGACGCGGCCGAGCTCGACCGCGCCTTGCGCATCGAGAGCGATCTTGTCGGCATCAACAACCGCAATCTCAAGACCCTGGCGGTCGATCTTGCGACCACCGAGCAGCTCGCCCTGCATGTCCCGAAGGACCGCGTGCTGGTGGCGGAGAGCGGCCTCGGCACACCGGCCGACCTGCAGCGCATGGCCAGGGCCGGCGCCTCGGCGTTCCTGATCGGCGAAAGCTTCATGCGCAAGCCGGACGTCGAGGTGGCGGTGCGGCGGCTGCTGGCGCGCGAGGCGGCATGAGTCGCAAAACGCTCACCCATTTCGACGACACTGGCAATGCCCGCATGGTCGATGTCGGCGCCAAGGACGTCACCGAGCGCATCGCGGTGGCGCGGGCCAGCGTCATCATGCAGCCCGCCACCCTGAAGCTGATCGCCACGAAGAAGGCGGCCAAGGGCGATGTGCTCGCCGTCGCCCAGCTCGCCGGCATCATGGCGGCCAAGCGCACGCCCGACCTCATCCCGCTCTGCCATCCGCTGGCGCTGAACTCCGTCGACGTCCAGCTTTCGATCGACACCAGGCGCAAGGCAGTCGACATCGAGGCGACCTGCAAGCTCAAGGGCCGCACCGGGGTCGAAATGGAGGCGCTGACGGCGGCCTCGGTTGCCGCACTCACCGTTTACGACATGTGCAAGTCGGTCGATCGTGGCATGGTGATCTCCGACGTCCGGCTGGTGCACAAGTCGGGCGGCAAATCCGGAACCTACGACGCCCCCTGATGCTTTCCGTTCGCGACGCCCATGCCCGCATCGTTGCGGCTTTCGATGCCTTGCCGGCCGAGATGGTCTCGGTGGCCGACGCCGCCGGCCGCGTGCTCGCCCAGCCGCCCCGGGCGCGCCTCACCCAGCCGCCGGCCGATCTGTCGGCGATGGACGGCTATGCCGTCCGGGCCGCCGACGTGCCGGCCGCACCGACGACGCTCAAGCTGGTTGGCCAGGCGCCGGCCGGCGGCTCCTACGACCACGCGCTCGGCCCCGGCGAGGCCGTGCGCATCTTCACCGGCGGCCCGCTGCCGATGGGCGCCGATTCCATCGTCATCCAGGAGGATACCAAGGCCGACGGCAAGACCGTCACTGTGCTGGAAGCCCCGCGCCCTGGCCGACATGTTCGCAAGGCCGGCCTGGATTTCACGGCCGGCGACCAGCCCTTCGCCCCAGGGCGTACCCTGACCACGCGCGACGTGGCCCTGGCGGCCGCGATGAACCTGCCCTGGCTGTCGGTCCATCGCAAGCCGCGCATCGCGATCCTGTCGACCGGCGACGAGCTGGTGATGCCGGGCGAGCCGATCGGCCGCAACCAGATCGTCTCCTCCTCGGGCATCGCGGTCGCGGCGCTGATCCGCGCGTGGGGCGGCGAATCCACCCTGTTCGACATTGCCCGCGACGACGCGAAGCTGATCGAGAACCGGATTGCCGCCGGGGCGCAGCACGATCTGCTCATCACCCTGGGCGGCGCCTCGGTTGGCGACCACGATCTCGTCCAGGACGCGCTCAAGGCCCAAGGCTTCACCATGGATTTCTGGCGCATCGCCATGCGTCCGGGCAAGCCGCTGATGTTCGCCGCCCGCGAGCGCGCCCGCGTCCTCGGCCTGCCCGGCAATCCCGTGTCGACGATGGTCTGCGCACTGCTGTTCGTGAAGCCGGCGATGGAACGCATGCTCGGCCAGGCCGGCGATCCGGTCGCCACCACAGCCGCCAGGCTCGCTGTCGACGTGAAGCAGAACGACCAGCGCGAGGACTATGTGCGTTCCAAGCTGACGCGGAGCGCCGACGGGGCGCTCATCGTCGAGCCCCATCCCGTCCAAGACAGCTCCATGCTCTCGGTTCTCGCCTGGTCGTCCGGCCTGCTGGTGCGCCCACCGCATGACCCGGCGCGCAAGGCCGGTGCCGAAGTCAAGGTGATCGACTTCGCCGCGCTATCTGGGTTGTTCTAGGCCCACACTATCCACACCCCTGTTATCGGGTAGCTGGAAAACTTGACCGGGAATCGGAACTAAACTAGAACATGTGTCTAGTTTCAGGTTTTGTTCCGAAATCTTGCAGCCTGGCTGGGGAGAACAAGGTGCTTACCCGCAAGCAAAATGAACTGCTGATGTTCATCAACAAGCGGCTGAACGACGACGGCGTGTCGCCGTCGTTCGACGAAATGAAGGAAGCGCTTCGGCTGAAGTCCAAGTCGGGCATCCACCGGCTCATCACCGGGTTGGAGGAGCGCGGCTTCCTGCGTCGGCTGCCGCATCGCGCGCGGGCGCTGCAGGTGCTCAAGCTGCCCGATGCGGCCGCCATGCCGGCGATGAACGTGACGCCGCTGATTTCCCGCAGTGGCCTGAGCGAAGGCCGTGAGGCGTTCGTTCCGCAGGTCATCCGCAGCGAGCGCATGCCGCTGGCCGGAGCTGTCGCGGTCGCTCACGAGGCGCAGGCGCTCAGCCTGCCCCTCTACGGCCGGATCGCCGCCGGCACGCCGATCGAGGCGCTGCGCGACAATTCCACGACGGTCGACGTTCCCGTCGCCCTGCTGAGTTCCGGGGCGCACTACTGCCTCGAGGTGCAGGGCGACTCGATGATCGAGGCCGGTATCCAGAACGGCGACATCGCCATTATCAAGAGCACCGACACGGCGGAAAGCGGCGACATCGTCGTGGCCTTGATCGACGACACCGAGGCGACCCTGAAGCGCCTGCGCAAGAAGGGGGCGTCGATTGCCCTCGAACCTGCGAACTCGATCTACGAGACCCGAATATTCGGTCCTGACAGAGTCAAGATCCAGGGCCGTCTGGCCGGCCTCTACCGCCGCTACCACTAGAATCCATGCCGCCCCGATGGAACCGCTTGCGGTTCCATCGCGAATGAGAAATTGGCCCGCGTATCTCCACCGGACTGCGGACCATACACGTCTGCCAACGCTGATCGGGTCACGCGATCTCAATCCTGACGCCCTTCCTGAATGTCCGCGCACGACGGTCCGGGACTGTCAGCACAAGAACAAGCAAGGTCGGCGCGCTGATCATCGGCCGCCGGGCGCCCCACCGAGGGGCGTCTCCCGTCAGAGGAGCGCCGCACATGCGATACGTTGTCGGCTTGATGATGGTGGCCTTCTTTCTGGGCGGCGTAGGCCTGTTTGCCGTGGGTGTACGCGAACTGACCCGCCGGTTCGGAGCCCGCCGCCGCCTCCGGTCGGCCGAGGGCGAGATTGTCCGAATCGAGAAGCGCCAGGAGATCATGGACTCGGACAGCGGAAGGACCGCTGACTTCGACTATCCGGAGATCAGGTTCCGTACCGGGTCGGGAGGCGACAAGACCTTCATTTCCGAAATCGGCGCCGGTGCCCGGACTGCGCGCTACGCCATCGGCCAAAAGCTCACCGTGCTCTACGATCCCGACGGCGAACTTCCGCCCATGATCGACTCGTGGGCGGCCATCTGGATGCCGAACCTGATTCGAACAATCGCTGGCCCCATCTTCATTTTCGGCGCGCTGTTCATCTACTAGGCGTTCGGAGACAGGATTCTGGGACAGTAGAACCGATCCCGCCACGGCGACCCTTTCGATTCGGGGCCAGCCCGAGACCGAGGCCGCCGGCGACTCGGACCAACTGGTCTTGGCAACCAGCCGGCGAGTGCGGACTTTCGTCTTGACGACATCAAAACTTAAAGACGACTGGCCGCTATCGGGCTCGACCGCTGGCCTACACTTTGCGCCACGACTAGGCGCCCGGCGGCTTCACCGGAATTGCCTGGCGCGACGGGCTGTTGGGCACCCAAGGCCGATCGCCTCGGTGCGCATTGGTCGTTTCGCGGCGCACGCCAAGCTCGTTGAGCCACAAGGCGTGGGCGCCGTCGCGCCAGGCATCACGTCGATCGATCACCAGCCGCGGCCCGCGGCAGCGTGCCTGGGCGTCGACGGTCGAGAGCACGATGTCGGCGTTGGCGCACGCATCCCCCACCCGCCGGTCGTCGCTGACCAGGGCGATCCGCCATGGCCCCTTGCGCCAGCGGCACAATCCCGACTGGCAGCCCAGGCCGGCCGCCTCCTCGCTGGCGCTGACTGTCCAGCGCCTGGCGCCTTCCTGGCCGCTGCGGCGCGCCCAGGCCTCGCTGACGAAGCGGTCGGTCCGCGCCGACGCCATGTGGACCACGCCCTTGTCGTCGCGCAGGCCGAGCACGCGACCATCCTCGCTCATCAGCAGGTCGGGCGCGGACGGCGGCGGCAAAAGCAGGCCGACGACAACGACCGGCAATCCCGCGAAGCGCCAACGGCGGCGCCAGAAGCAGAACCACAGCCCGCCGACCGTGAGCAGCCACAAGCTGGCGCTCGGCAGCGACGGCACCAGAGTTGCAGCGTCCGGCCAACCGGCGACGTGGCGGGCGATGGCGTTCAGACCCTCGACGCCCCAGCCCATCGGGACCAGCGCGAAGCGTTCGAGGCCGAACGGCATCAGCAGCATGGCCAGCAAACCCCACGGCATGATCCAGAAGCCGGTAAGCGGCACGCCGAGCAGGTTGGCGGCGACGCCCAGCAGCGACAGCCGGTTGAAGTGATAGGCCGCGAAGGCGCCGGTGGCGGCCGAGGCGATCAGGGTCGTCGCCAGGCTGGCACCGACCGCCGCCAGAACGCGCCACAGCCAGCGATGGGAGGATTGCTCGGCCCGCTCATGCAGCCGGCGTCGCCAGCCTGCTGCAGCTTCCCAGGCGGCGATCAGGGCGATCACGGCGGCAAAGGACATCTGGAACGAGGCACCGGTCAGCGATTCCGGCGCTGCGATGAGAACGATCACGGCCGACCAGGCGACCAGCCGGAGCGACAGCGCCGTGCGGTCGAGCAGCACGGCGATCAGGGCGAAGCAGGCCATGGCGCAGGCCCGCTGCGCCGGTACCGGCGCGCCGGCCAGCGCGGTGTAGAAGACCGCTGCCGCGAAGGCCAAGAGGGCCGCCGTCTTCTTGGCGTCGACGCGCAGCGCCAGTCGCGGGAACAGCGCGATGCCGTAGCGTACCAGTCCCATGACCAGGCCGACCACGAACACGATGTGCAGGCCCGAGACCGACAGGATGTGGGCCAGCCCTGAGTCGCGCATCGCCTGCGTGACCTCCTTGTCGACGGCCGTCTGCTCGCCCGTCAGCAGCGCGGCCACCACGCCGCCTGCCGGACCCGGCAGCGCCTGGATGATGCGTTGCGTGACTTCGGCCCGCAGTGCGTCGATCGTGCGAACGAGGCCCGAGGGTCGGCCTGCCTCGAGCACGACTGCGGGCGCCAGCGCATAGCCCACCGCCCCGAGCTGCTGGTACCAGGCGACCCTCTGGAAATCGAAGGCGCCGGGCGCCGCCGGACCGGCCGGCGGCGAGAGGTTGGCGAGCACCAGCAGGCGATCGCCGACGCGAATGGGCGGAGCGCCCTTGGACAGCGATACGCGCACACGTGCCGGCGTGAGCTCGGGGGGCGGCGCGCCATTGCCTTTTAGGCGGACCGCCTCGAGGACCACCCGCACGCCGTCGGGCAGGCGCTGAATGTCAGCGATACGGCCTTCGACGTTGATGTTGAACAGCGGGCGCGCCAGCGTCGGCGCAGCAACGCCCGCGGTGCGCCAGGTGATCAGGCCGAACCCGGCCGATCCCGCCACCAGACCAATGGCTACCGCGCGCGCCAGGCTGCCGGCCGGGGCGAGAAACACCAGCACGAGCGCGCCAACTGCCATGGCCGCGCCCAACCACAAGGCCGGCTCGCTCGGCAGCTCGAAGTAGACAGCGATGCCGAGGCCCATCGCCACCGGCAGCCATAGCATCCAGCGGCCGCGCTCGGCGTCGAACTGATCGAGGATCCAGGTGCGTGCCCCCGCCACGCCGCCTCCCGTGTTTGACAGGGCGGAAACGCTCGCCTACCGACGGCGCGCCTTTCCGGCCGAAATATCCATCAACCAGTGTTTGTAGGCTTTTTGGCTTTTTCTGGGTAGCCTTCTGGGTATCTTTGGACGGATTTCCAGCTTGATCAGCCGCGACGGACAGGGTGCGTTCCAGTCATTGCGAGACGCGCCGGACTAGGGAGTAATCCGGTCGCCCGCGATCGAACGTGACCGCTTGCTTGCAGCGATCGCTTATGTCTTGGCGTAGGCGATGCTCATGGTCTCGGCAACACAGGCCGGACGCTCCTTGCCCTCGATCTCGACGGTCCATTGGTATGTCATGCGAATGCCGCCGTTTGGCATGTCGTCGGCGGCGAGCAGCTTCTGGCGGCCGCGGATGCGCGCACCAACCTGCACGGGGCTGGTGAAGCGCACCTTGTTCGAGCCGTAGTTTATGCCATTGCGCACATTGTCGATCTTGAGCACATCCCGCCCGAAGGTGGCGATCACGGCCAGGGTAAGATTGCCGTGCGCGATGGTCTTGCCATCCGGCATGTCCGTCTTGCAGCGCTCGACATCGACATGGATCCATTGATGGTCGCCGCTTGCCTCGGCAAATGTGTTGATGCGTTCCTGTGTCATGACCAGCCAGTCGCTGACCCCCAGCTCCTGACCGACCAGCGCCTTCATCTCCTGCGGGCTCTGCACGATTCGCTTTGCCACGATGTCCTCCCTCAAGCCAACCCGGCCCGTATCCCCATCCTGCACCGTTGCCGGAACAATCACCCACCGACCTGCAACTTTGCCCAGGTGTCGCGCAGCTCGATCGTTCGGTTGAACACCAGGGCGTCCGAGCGGCTCGTCGGGTCCGGGCAGAAATAGCCCTGCCGCTCGAATTGCACGGCTTCGCCCACTGGCATCTCCGCCAACGAGGGCTCCAGCAGCGCGCCCGACAGGACTTCGAGCGAGCCCGGATTCAAGTCGGCATCCAGATCGCCATTGGTTCCCGGGTCGGGGCGGTTGAAGAGCGTACTGTACAAACGGACCTCGGCGGGGCGCGCGTCCCGGCCTGACACCCAGTGCAGGGTAGCCTTCACCTTGCGACCGTCCGGTGCATTTCCGCCGCGGCTGGCTGGATCATAGGTACAGCGCAATTCCACCACGTTGCCATCCGCGTCCTTCACGACCTGGCGACAGGTGACGAGATAGGCATAGCGCAACCGAACCTCCCGTCCCACCGCCATCCGGAAGAACTTGTTCGGCGGATTCTCCATGAAGTCGTCGCGCTCGATGAAAATCTCCCTGCTGAAGCGAAGGATGCGTGTGCCGGCGCCCGGGTCCCCCGGGTGGTTGGCGGCCTGCAGCTCTTCGACGTGGTTCTCGGGAAAATTCTCGATCACGAGCTTGAGAGGCCGCAGGACAGCCATGCGCCGCTGGGCCGCCTGGTTGAGACGGTCGCGGATAGCGTGATCGAACATGGCGAGATCGACGACGCTGTTGGCTTTGGACATGCCGATGCGCCGAACGAAGTCGCGGATCGCCTCCGGCGGCACGCCGCGGCGGCGCAGGCCTGCCAGGGTCGGCATGCGCGGATCGTCCCAGCCACTCACGATGCCGCGCCGTACCAGATCCGTCAGGTAGCGCTTGGAAAGTACGGTGTACCCGAGATTGAGGCGGGCGAATTCGGTCTGGCGGGGCCGCGACGGGACCGGCAGGTGGTCGAGGAACCAGTCGTAGAGGGGACGATGGTCCTCGAATTCCAGGGTACAGAGCGAGTGTGTGACATGCTCTATGGCGTCGGACTGGCCATGCGCGAAATCGTAGGTCGGGTAGATGCACCACTCAGTGCCGGTGCGCGGGTGAGGCGCGTGCAGGATGCGATACAGGACGGGGTCCCGCAGGTTCATGTTGCCGGAAGCAAGGTCGATCTTCGCCCGCAGCACGCAGGCACCATTCGGAAACTTGCCGGCGCGCATATCGCGAAACAGGCTGAGATTTGTCTCCACCGAACGGTCGCGATCGGCCGAAGCACGGCCCGGTTCGGTCAGCGTGCCGCGCATCGCTCGCATCTCGTCGGGGGGCGTGTCGTCGACATAGGCGAGGCCGACGCGAATGAGGTGCTCTGCCCAGTCGTACAACGTCTGGAAATAGTCCGACGCATGGTACAGATGCTCGCCCCAGTCGAAGCCAAGCCAGTGTACGTCCCGCTTGATGGCGTCGATGTATTCCTGCTCCTCCTTCACGGGATTGGTATCGTCGAAGCGAAGATGGCAGCGGCCGCCGTATTCGACGGCAAGCCCGAAATTCAGGCAGATCGACTTTGCGTGGCCGAGATGCAGATAACCGTTCGGCTCCGGTGGAAAGCGCGTGACGATGCCCTGCACCAGGCCGCTGGCGAGGTCTGCCTGGACCATGTCGCGAATGAAATCCCGGGGCTCTTCGTTCGCAGTGGCCTCCGGCATCGGCTTCTTGTCATCCATCTACCTGTCAACCTCCACACGGGCGCGTACACGAGCATTCTGCGGCCAAACCAATTGTAACACCTGTTGTTCCTTCTTGACGGATCAGCTCCGCCTTCCGATAGGTGTGGTCGATCTGCTCGGACAGCCACTGCCCGGCCGCCACATCGACGTCGGGCTGTACGGCTTTCCCCTGGTCGCCAGCTCGAGGACCTGTTGCCGCGCCTCCAGGATCGGCGGTTCGGGGCAGGTGCCGAGGGTCGTGATCGCCAGCGAGCCCCCTTCCCTGCGGCGAAATTGCCAAGTCCGGGAGATTTCGCGCTCGCCGGCCCGGATTCGGATGTACAAGCCGTTGCCGTCAGCGACGCCGCGCTCGGCCTTTCCCGGGGCAGGCTTGAGGTTGCTCAGGCGGGTGTCATTCAGGGGCATCGGATGGATGGCTCGATTGTATCGCTTGGGTGATTTTTTGGGTAACACTTCACGTCGGCCGCAGGCGAGGACTGTGCAACGGCGGCGGACGAAGAGCCCGAATGTTCCTACGTTTTGTGCACAGTCATGAACGCCTGCGGACGCCACTCTTATTCCCGACCGACATGCGGCGAAACTCGCCCGATCCCTGAACAATGACCGTCGTAACCCGCTTCGCTCCCTCGCCAACCGGCTTCCTGCACATCGGCGGGGCCCGTACCGCGCTCTTCAACTGGCTGTTCGCCCGCCATCACGGCGGCAAGTACCTGCTGCGCATCGAAGACACCGACCGGGCACGTTCGACACCGATGGCGATCGACGCCATCCTCGATGGCCTGTCGTGGCTCGGCCTCGATTGGGATGGCGACGTGACCTACCAGTTCGCCCGCGCCAACCGTCACGCCGAGGTGGCGCGTCAGATGCTGGCCGCCGGCAAGGCCTACTATTGCTACGCCTCCCCGGCCGAGCTCGAGGAGATGCGCAACGCACAGAAGCGGGCCGGCGTGCCGATCCGATACGACGGCCGCTGGCGCGATCGCAAGCCAGAGGATGCCCCGACCGGCGTGGCGCCGGTGATCCGCCTCAGGGCGCCGCAGAACGGCCAGACCGTGATCCAGGACGCCGTGCAAGGCGAGGTCACGGTCGACAATGCCGTTCTCGACGACATGATCCTGCTGCGCGCCGATGGCACGCCGACGTACATGCTGGCCGTGGTGGTCGACGACCAGGACATGGGCGTCACCCATGTGATCCGCGGTGACGATCACCTCAATAACGCCTTCCGGCAGCTTCAGATCATCCACGCCATGGGCTGGCCGGAGCCGGTCTATGCCCACATCCCGCTGATCCACGGCTCCGACGGCGCCAAGCTCAGCAAGCGGCACGGCGCGCTGGGCGTCGATGCCTATCGTGACATGGGCTTCCTGCCGGCCGCCCTGCGCAACTATCTGCTGCGGCTGGGCTGGGGACACGGCGACGACGAGATCATCTCGACCCGGCAGGCGATCGAATGGTTCGATCTGCCGGCAGTCGGCCGCTCGGCGTCGCGCTTCGACACAGTGAAGCTTACCAATCTCAACGCCCACTATCTGCGCGAGGCGCCGGACCACGAGCTGCTGCCACTCGTGCTGCCGCGCATCGAGGCCAAGATCGGCGGCGCCATCGACGCCGCCGGCCTGGAACGCGTAACGCGCGGCATGAACGGCGTGAAGCCGCGCTCCCGGACCGTGATCGAACTGGCCGACAATCTCGCCTTCTATGCGAGGAGCGGCGCCCCTCCGCTGGCGGACGACAAGGCGCGTGCGCAGCTCACGCCGGAAGCCAAGGGCGTACTGGCCGCCTTGCCGGCGGCCCTCGACAGCGAGACCGGCGATTGGAGCGAGAAGCGCCTGGAGGACGCCATCCGGCGTTTTGCCGAAGCCAATGGGCTGAAGCTCGGCCAGGTGGCCCAGCCGTTGCGGGTGGCGCTCACGGGGTCGACCGCGTCGCCCGGAATCTTCGAGGTCCTGGCCATCCTCGGCCCAGTCGAAGCCAGAACGAGATTGCTGGCCGCCAGCGGATAGAAGCATCCACCTCGCACGCGGCAGGGTCCGAGCCATGGCTCTGGGCGTCTGGTTCTAGCTTATCCTGCTCTCGGTGCTGTGGGGTGGCTCCTTCTTTTTCGCCAAGGTCGCTGTCAGCGAACTTGGCCCTCTCACCGTGGTCTTCGCGCGCGTCGCCCTGGCGGCCCTGGCGCTCGACCTCGCGCTCGCGGCCATGGGACGTGGGCTGTTCCGCTCGGGTGCACCTTGGCGGGCCTATCTCTTCATGGGGCTGCTAAACAACGTCGTCCCCTTCGGCCTCATCTTCTGGGGCCAGATCCAGATCCCGTCCGGCCTCGCCTCGATCCTCAATGCCACCACGCCGCTGTTCACGCCCATGGTCGCGCACCACCTGACCGACGATGAGACAATCGATCGGACCAAGATCGCCGCGCTGTTGGCCGGCTTGGCGGGCGTGGCCGTGCTGGTTGGTCCCGATCTGCTGATTGTCGGAAAGGGTCTGTGGGGCCAGGTCGCCTGCCTCGGCGCCGCCTTGTCCTATGCCTTCGCCGGGGTCTACGGCCGCCGCTTCCGCACCATGGGCATTGCGCCCCTCGAGGCGGCTGCCGGGCAGGTCACGGCGAGCATGGTGTTGATTTTTCCGATCATGCTGATCGTCGAGCAGCCCTGGACCCTGCCGGCCGCGCCCTCGCCCGCCGTCCTGTCGGCGCTGGCCGGCCTCGCCCTGCTGTCGACGGCGCTCGCCTATGTCCTCTACTTCCGGATTCTCGCGGCGGCAGGTGCGACCAACCTGCTGCTCGTGACGTTTCTCATCCCTGTCACCGCCATCCTGCTGGGCTCGCTCGTGCTCGGCGAGGCACTTCTTTCGCGGCAGCTTGCCGGCATGGCCCTGATCGGCCTCGGACTGGCCCTCGTCGACGGCCGAATCGGTCGCCGGCTACGCCCCGCGGAATAGCGATTTACCGGCACAATTGCGCCCTTTGAGGCGGCTTGTTAGGGTGCCCTCGAACCCGGTGCGACGTCCTCTGCCTGGCGCCTGCATCTGCCCGAATCGAGCCGAAAGAGTTCATCCCAATGGCCAAAGCGACCGCGACCCTGACCGACAACGAAACCGGCAAATCCTACGAGATGCCGATCATTCACGGCACGCTCGGGCCGCGTCTGGTCGATATCCGAAAGATGTACGGCGAATCGGGCATGTTCACCTACGATCCCGGCTTCACCTCGACCGGCTCGTGCGGCTCGACCATCACCTACATCGACGGCGACGAGGGCGTGCTGCTCTATCGCGGCTACAACATCGCCGAGTTGGCGGAGATGAGCGACTTCATGGAAGTCTGCTACCTGCTGATGAAGGGCGACCTGCCCAACAAGGCGCAGAAAGAGAAGTTCACCCGCGACATCACCCTGCACACGATGGTGCACGAGCAGATCAGCCAGTTCTATCGCGGGTTCCGGCGCGACGCTCATCCCATGGCGGTGTGCTGCGGCGTGGTCGGCGCCCTGTCGGCGTTCTATCACGATTCGCTCGACATCCACGATCCGCACCAGCGCATGGTTGCGTCGTACCGTCTGGTCGCCAAGATGCCGACGATAGCGGCGATGGCGTACAAGTATTCCGTTGGTCAGCCGTTCGTCTATCCGCGCAACGATCTCAGCTACGCTGCCAACTTCCTGCGCATGATGTTCTCGGTGCCGGCCGAGGAATACGAGGTCAACCCGGTGCTCGAGAAGGCGGTCGATCGCATTCTGATGCTGCACGCCGATCACGAGCAGAACGCCTCGACCTCGACGGTGCGCCTGGCCGGCTCCTCGGGCGCCAACCCGTTCGCCTGCATCGCCGCCGGCATCGCCTCGCTGTGGGGACCGAGCCATGGCGGAGCCAACGAAGCCGTCATCAACATGCTGCACGAGATCGGCGGCAAGCAGAACATTCCGGCCTTCCTGTCGCGCGTGAAGGACAAGGGAGACCACACACGCCTGATGGGCTTCGGCCACCGCGTCTACAAGAACTACGATCCGCGCGCCAAGGTGATGCGCCAGTCCTGCCACGAGGTGCTGACCTCGCTCGGCATTGAGCACGATCCGCTGCTCGAGTTGGCAATGGAGATGGAGAACATCGCGCTCAAGGACGATTACTTCATCTCCAAGAAGCTCTACCCGAACGTCGACTTCTACTCGGGCATTATCTTCCGGGCGATCGGCATCCCGACCTCGATGTTCACTGTGCTGTTCGCGGTCGCGCGCACCGTCGGTTGGATCTCGCAATGGAACGAGATGATCGAGGATCCCGACCAGAAGATCGGCCGCCCGCGCCAGCTCTACAACGGCCAGACCGAGCGGCCCTACAAGCCTTTGCACATGCGGGGTTAGTCGCGCCAGGCGGCGCGGAAGCGAGACGACATGGCCAGATCATCGCAAGGACTGCGCCGGGTTTCCCCCGGCGTCCTTCAGGGGCCGACACAGGTCCCTGGCGTGCTGCGGATCGGGAGGCCGGCAAACGACAATTTCAGGCCACGCAGCGCGGCCCTTCGGGTGGTGCTGCTGGCCCTCGCGGCCGCGGCGCTGCTGATCGCGGCGGTCAACTGGCTGAGCTGAGACTGAGACTCATTGCTGGGAGCGCGCCACTCCGATGGCGCTCTTCTCGTCGATCACACACCCGATGAGATGAGCGCCATCGGAGTGGCGCGCTCCCAGCAACAATGCGGCTTGAAGCCTACTTCCGCTCGATCAGCTCGATCTTGTACCCGTCGGGGTCCTCGACGAAGGCGATGACCGTCGTGCCGAACTTGACCGGACCGGGCGCGCGCGTGACCTTGCCACCCGCCTTCGTGATCTGGTCGCAGAGCCCATAGACGTCGGGCACGCCGACAGCCAGATGGCCGAAGCCGGTGCCGAGATCGTAGGGCTTCTCCTGGTCCCAGTTGTAGGTCAGCTCGACGACGCAATGCTCCTGCTCGTCGCCGTAGCCCACGAATGCCAGGCTGTACTTGCCGTCCGGCACGTCGCGCTTGCGGATGAGCTGCATGCCCATCGGGCCGGTATAGAACGCCAGCGACTTGTCGAGATCCTTCACGCGAATCATCGTGTGCAGCATGCGGTAGTTTGCAGCGGTATCAGGCATCGTTCCCTCCTCAGCGGTCGCGGATCATCGCAGCGAACGTCGCTTCGGCCGCCACCTTACCCTCAACCAGCGCCTTGCCGGAGAACTTCCAGACATTGGCCCGGCTCTGGACCTTCTCCACGTGCAGTTCGAGGCGGTCGCCGGGCACCACCGGCCGGCGGAAGCGCACCCCGTCGATCGACATGAAGTACACGAGCTTGCCTTCGGATTCGCTGCCGAAGGTGGAAACCACCAGCACTGCGGCGGTTTGCGCCATCGCCTCTACGATCAGCACGCCCGGCATCACCGGCTCGGTCGGGAAGTGGCCCTGGAAAAACGGCTCGTTGATGCTGACGTTCTTGATGCCGACGGCGCTGCGGTCGAGCTGCATGTCGAGGACGCGGTCGACCATCAGCATCGGATAGCGATGCGGGATCATCTGCAGGATGCGCTTGATGTCCACCGACGATGTCGCGGCCACGCTAGTCTTGTCGGTCTGGATGTTCATGACTGCGGCGTCCCCAATCAGAAGCGCGTGCCGAAACTGAAGCGGATATTCTCCGTCTTGTCCCACGGGTCCTGCACCAGCGGCTTGGCGTAGTCGATGCGGATCGGCCCGAAGGGCGAGACCCACTGGATGCCGAAGCCGGTCGAGACGCGCATCGTGTTGCTTGTGAGTACTGTGCTGCTGTAGGCGGCCGGCCCCCCAAGGCCCCAGAGCGACCCCACGTCCATGAAAGCCTTTCCGAAGATCCCGATCTCCTTGGGGAATCCCAGCGGGAAACTGAGCTCGGTGGTCGCCGTGTAGAAGTAGGTGCCGCCCAACGCGTCGGTCGTGACCGAATCGCGCGGCCCGATGCCGCCGACCTGGAAGCCGCGCAGCGTATCGCCGCCGATGAAGAACAGGTTGTTCAGGCGGAGCGACGAGCCATTGTAGGGTATCACCGCGCCAAGCGACCCGCCGATCGAGCCGACGATGTCCTCGAACAGGGTCTGGTAGTAGACGGCATCGGCTGTGGTGCGAAAGTACTGCTCCGTGCCGATCAGCCCGGCCACCGCCACGGTGTTGCGCACCAGGAAGCCCTTGGTCGTATTGATGCGTGTATCGCGCGAATCCCAGGCGATCGTTTCGGATATCTCGGAGACGGTCGAAAGGCCGGCATTGAGCTGAACGACGTACGACGCCCAAGGCTGGACGTTGAAGATGTTGGTCTGGCGCAGGGTGTACCGAACGTTCTGCCGCATGAACTCGCTGTAGGCCCAGCCGGCGCGCAACGCGAAGCCGATGCTCGAGTCATTGTACGACGCGACCTGCTGGCGGTCGTTCGACGTTCGGAAGATGTCGAAGCCCGCCGCCATCGGGAGATCCATGAAGTACGGCTCGGTGAAACTGAGATCGATCAGGGTGCTCAACGTGCCGATCGACAGGCCGAGGCGCAATTCCTGGCCCTTGCCCAGCAGGTTGCGTTCCTTGATCGTGATGTCGCCCAGGATGCCCGCCGTGGTAGAGAAGCCGGCGCCGAACGAGATGTCACCCGTGCTCTGCTCAACGACCTGGACCTCGATGTTGGTCTTGTCGGGCGCCGAACCCGGGGCGGCCGAGATATCGACCTTCTCAAAGAACTGGAGGGCCTTCAGGCGCTCCTGGCTGCGGCGCACCTTGGCCGTGCTGAAGGCGTCGCCCTCGGCCAGGCGGAACTCGCGGCGAATGACCTTGTCCAGGGTGCGCGTGTTGCCGGAGATGTTGATGCGCTCGACATAGACGCGCGGTCCCTCCTGGATGTCGAAGGTCACGTCGATCGTCAGGTTGTCCTTGTTGCGCCGGATATTGGGTCGAACCTCGACGAAGGCATAGCCCAGCGATCCGACGACGTCCGACAGGGCGGTCACGGTCTTCTCGACCTGTTCGGCGTCGTACCACTCGCCCTCGCCGACCGTCAGGAAGCGATTCAGCGTGTCAACGTCGAGGCCCTGGAAGCGCGTCGAGATCTCGACCTTGCCGAACTTGTAACGCTCGCCCTCGCTGATGGTGAAGGTCAGGAAGAATCCTTCCCGGTTGGGCGCGAGCTCGGCCACTGCCGAGATGACGCGGAAGTCGGCATAGCCTTCCGAGAGATAGAACTTGCGCAGCAGCTCGCGGTCGAAATTAACCCGATCGGGATCGTAGCGGTCATCGGACGACAGGAAGCGGTACCAAGCGCTCTCGACCGTGCGAATCTTGCCGCGCAGCGTGCCGTCGCTGAAGTGCTCGTTGCCGACGAAGCTGATGCGCTGGATGCCGGTCACGTCGCCTTCGTTGATCTCGAAGACCAGGTCGACGCGCCCCTGATCCAGCTTGATGACCTTGGGCTCGACCGAAGCATTGTAGCGGCCGCTTCGCCGATAGATCGTCAGGATGCGTTCCACGTCCGCCTGCACCCGCGCGCGCGTAAAGACCTGTCGCGCCCGCGACTGGACCTCGTCGCGCAGCTTGTCGTCCTCGATCTTGCTGTTACCCTCGAAGGCGACGCGATTGATGATCGGATTCTCCGTGACTTTGACCACCAGGGTCGAGCCTTGCATGTCGATCACGACATCGGAGAACAGGCCGGTGCCGAACAGCGCCTTCAGCGATCGATCGGCAGCTGCCACGTCGTAGGGCTGGCCTTCCTTGAGTTGCAGGTAAGAGCGGATGGTCTCGGGCTCAGCGCGCACGTTGCCCTGGATCTGGATGGCGGTGATCGTTCCGCCGCCTGCCGCCACGGCGCCGCCGCCGGCGCGCTGAGCGTGCGCTGGCGGTCCCAGGACGAGAACAGTGGCAAGGGCCAGGACGGCCCAGCGAAGGATCACTCTCACCCCCGGCACCTTTCACAATTGCCGGCCCGTTTCAAGAACGCAATTTCATAAACCGGCAGCAAGGTCTTAGCCACCCCTTTTGTCCCCCGATGAAAGTGCTGTTGCGCGCTGACGACTCAGCGCAACAGCAGCTTGATGTCGTTGAAAGTGGCCACCAGCGCCATGCCGATCACCAGGACGAGACCGACCTTCAAGCCGAGCTCCTGGGCCCACAGGCTGAGCGGCCGTCCTCGAATCGCCTCGTATAGATACATCGCAAGATGGCCGCCATCGAGCATGGGCACCGGCAACAGATTGAACACACCCAGCACGATCGAGAGCGCGATGACAAGGTTGAGGATCCCGAACCATCCGGCGTGCGACGCTTCGCCGGCGGCCTTGGCGATGCGGATCGGTCCACCCAGCTCGTCGACGGGGCGGGTCGCCGTGAGGATCTGGACCATCGACGTGTAGAACATGTTGGTCATGCTCCAGACGTGGCGGACGCCGGCGTCCATCGCATGAATCAGTCCGTCGCGGCGGAACTCGGTCACGCTGGCCGGACGCACGCGCAGGCGGCCGACCGTCAGCTCCTTGCCGGCACAGTCGAGGGCCTTGTCGGCTACCGGCACCACGGTTGCTTCACCGCGCTGGCCGTTGCGCAGGTACGTGATCGAGACCGGCTTGCCGGCTCGATTGCCGATCATCTCCGGAATGCGCGAGAAATAATCCACCGGCTTGCCGTCGATCTGGAGGAGCAGATCGCCGACCTTCAACCCACCTGCTTCCGCCGGGCTGTCGGGCGTGAAGCCCCCGACAACGGGCTTGACCAGCTGGTCCATCCCCAGCTCACCAAAGCGCAAGGTGTTGTTGTACTTGTCGGTTCGCTCGCAGAACTGCGGGACGATCTCGCCCTGGCGGATCTGGTTGCCACGGCGATACTCGACCGGCATCGGCCGGGTCCAGTATAGCAACTGCGAATCCTGGATGTCCTCGTAACGATTGATCCGCTTGTCGCCGAACCGGGTGATCTCGTCACCCGTTTGCAGCCCGGCCTTGGCCGCCGGACCGTTGGTCTGGACGGCGACCACCGGCGGCGAATAAGGCTCGCCGACGAAGTAGAAGACCGCCGTCAGAAGGATGAAGGCAAACAGCAGGTTGGCGGCCGGACCGCCGACGACGACAGCGGCGCGGGCATAGAGTGGCTGACTGAAGAAGGCATGCCCTCTCTGGTCGGACGTGAGCGCCTCGCCCGATGATGTGACGCTCGCCTGATCGGCATCACCCAGGAACTTGACGTATCCACCGAGCGGAACGGCGCAGATCTTCCAGCGCGTGCCCTTGCGATCTGTCCAACCGAACAGTTCCGGGCCGAAGCCGATCGAGAAGACCTCGGCATGAATGCCGAAGCGCTGCGCCACCCAGTAGTGGCCGAATTCGTGAACGAACACGAGCAGGGTCAGAACGAGGACGAAGTACGGCAGGTAGGTCGTGAACAGACTGATGGCGCCGTGCATAGGTCAATACACCATGAAATTCGTTTCAGCTCAATTGCTTGGCGACCTGACCTGACATCGCGCATCGGCCTTCCGGCGCGCCTCCTGATCGGCAGCCTCGACCTCCTGGAGCGCCTCGACTGGCGTCGACAGGCCGTTCCAGCCGGCCATAACGTCCTCCACGATGCGTGCAATGTCGAGAAAGCCGATGCGCCGCGCCAGAAACGCCGCGACAGCCGCCTCGTTGGCTGCATTCATCACGATGGGTGCAAATCCATTGGTCGCCAGGGCCTGACGCGCCAACCGTAGGGACGGAAAACGGCCGGAATCGGGCTGTTCGAACGTGAGTGCGGAAAGAGTCGCGAAATCCAGGCGCGCCGCCGGTCCCTCGATGCGCGAGGGCCAGCCCAGCGCATGGGAGATCGGCACCCGCATGTCCGTCGAGCCGAGCTGGGCCAGGACCGATCCGTCGCGATAGGCTACCATTGAATGTATGACCGATTGCGGGTGCACCACGATCTCGATCTGATCGCCAGGCATGCCGAACAGCAGATGGGCCTCGATCAGTTCCAGGCCCTTGTTCATCATGGTGGCCGAATCGATCGAAATCTTGTCGCCCATCTGCCAGTTTGGATGCGCCAGCGCCTGCGGCGGCGTGACCTCCGCCATATCCGCCAGCGACCAGTTGCGGAACGGCCCGCCCGAGGCGGTAAGGATGAGGCGATCGACCGCGTGGCGCTGTCGCGGCTCGAAAACCTGGAAGATCGCATTGTGCTCCGAATCGACCGGCAACAGGGCGCCGCCGGAGTTCTCGACCGCCTCGATCAGCAGGCGCCCGGCACAGACCAGCGCCTCCTTGTTGGCCAAGGCCACCATAGCGCCGCGCCGGGCGGCAACCAGGGTCGCCGGCAGCCCGGCAAAGCCCACGATCGCAGCCATCACCCACTCGGCCGGCCGGGCGGCCGCTTCGGCCACCGCCTCAACCCCCGCCGCCACCTCGATCGACGTGCCGGCCAAGGCCTCCTTGAGCGCCTTGTAGCGCTTCGGATCGGCGACGACGGCCAGCCGGGCGTGCAGCCGGCGCGCCTGGTCGGCCAGCCTTTCAACCGACCGGCCAGCGACCAATGCCTCGACCCGATAGGAGTCGGGATCGCGGGCAATGAGATCGACGGTGCTCTGCCCGACCGAGCCTGTCGACCCCAGGATGGTGACACCTCGTGGCCGGTCGTACGAGGGTGCAGCCCATCGCGTCACTTCCACGGCCAGCCTCCGTCAGCGAGCAGTCTAACCATGGCCACCACCAGCAGGATCGCAACCAGCCCATCGACGCGGTCGAGCAGACCGCCGTGGCCGGGAATCAGGGTGCCGCTGTCCTTGACTCCGGCGCTCCGCTTCATAGCCGATTCGAGAAGGTCGCCCACCTGTCCGACCACGGCAAGAAGAGCCCCGACGATAGCGAGAGGAATAGTCTCCCCGAGCCCGAAGGCATAGCCGAACGCCGCGCTGGCGACCGCCGACCACGCCATCCCGCCGACCAGCCCGGACCACGTCTTTCCCGGGCTGATGCGCGGCGCCAGCCGGGCGCCGCCGGCGGACCGGCCGACGACGTAGGCGCCGATGTCGGTGGCCCAGGTGCAGCAGACGATCCACAGAATCGTTTCGCGGCCCAGCGCCGGCTGGTGGCGCAGCCAGAGCAGGGCCACGATGGCGGCGAGCACATAGGCGATCGAGGCCAGGCGTATTGCCGGCCGGCCTGGGCTCAGGCGAAGACATTCCGAAACCATCAGGGGCGCTGCCAGGGCGGCGATCAGATCGAGCCACGGGAAGCCATACCAGATCGCTGCAAGCAACAGCGGTCCCAGCACGACGGCCGTTACAGCCCGAAGAAGCAAACCCTTGAACCGCCCCGACCCCTGCGTCAACGCGTCAGCCGCCGACGCCGCCATAACGCCGCTCGCGCCGTCGGAACTCCGCCATCGCTCGCTCCAGGTGCTCCTTGCCGAAGTCGGGCCACAGCGTGTCGACGAAGATCAGCTCGGAATAGGCGCACTGCCAGAGCAGGAAATTGCTGATGCGCTGCTCGCCGCTGGTTCGGATCAGGAGGTCCGGATCGGGCACGCCCGACGTCAGCAGCTCGCGCTCGAAACGACCCTCGTCGATGCGATCGGCCTCGAGCTCCCCGGCTGCGACCTGCTCGGCGAGACGCCGGGCGGCGCGCAGAATTTCATCGCGCGCCCCGTAATTGACGCAGATATTGACGTCGATGCGGCTGTTGGCGTGCGTCATCGCCTCCGCCCTGTCGATATCCCGGACGATGTCCGGTGCCAGCCCTGCCCGGTTGCCGATCACCCGCAAGCGCGCGCCGTTGCGGTGCAGCTCGTCGAGTTCGCTGCGCAGGTAATGGCGCAGAAGGCCCATCAGGTCGTTCACTTCCTCGACAGGACGCGTCCAGTTCTCGGTCGAGAAGGCGAACAGAGTGAGGACCGGTATGCCGAGTTCGCCCGCGCCGCGCACCACGCGACGCACCGCGTCGGCGCCACGACGATGACCGGCGACCCTCGGCAAGCCGCGCGCCTTCGCCCACCGGCCGTTGCCATCCATGATGATGGCGACGTGATTCGGTCCGGGAGGCGGATCGGAGTGGACGGGCAGCGACGCGGTCGACATCAGACGGTCTTGATCTCTTTTTCCTTGTGCGCCAGCACCTCGTCGACCTGCTTGACGAATCGATCGGTAAGCTTCTGCACCTCGTCCGACTTGTGACGATGCTCGTCCTGCGAAATCTTGTGATCCTTTTCCGCCTTCTTGAGCGCTTCCATGCCGTCGCGGCGCACGTTGCGTACCGCCACCCGACCCTGCTCGGCGTACTTGTGGGCAAGCTTTACCAGCTCGGCGCGGCGCTCGCTGGTGAGATCGGGAATCGGCACGCGGATCATTTGGCCATCCGGCGCCGGATTGAGGCCGAGCCCGGCCTCTCGGATCGCCTTGGCCGTCGACACGACCAGCCCCTTGTCCCAGACGTTGACGGTGAGCAGCCGCGGCTCGGGCGCGCTCACGGTGCCGACCTGGTTGAGGGGCATGCGCTGGCCGTAGGCTTCGACCATGACCGGGTCGAGCAGGCTGACCGATGCCCGTCCGGTCCGCAGGCCGGCCAGATCCTTCTTCATGGCATCCACTGCGCCATGCATGCGTTTCTCGAGCTCCTTGGGGTCCGTGCTCATCTCAGGCCTCATCCTTGATGATGGTGAAAGTCCCCTCCCCGCGCATCGTCTGGGCGAAGGCGCCGGGCTTGTGGATATCGAATACCACGATCGGTATGCGATTCTCCCGCGCAAGCGAGATCGCCGACGCATCCATGACCTGGAGATCGCGCGACAGCACGTCCATGTAGCTCAGGGAATCGTAGCGTTGGGCATTCTTGTCCTTGTGCGGGTCGGTCGAATAGACGCCGTCGACCTGCGTGCCTTTCAGCATCGCGTCGACACTCATCTCGGCCGCCCGCAAGGCCGCCGCGGTGTCCGTCGTGAAGAATGGATTGCCGGTTCCGGCCGCGAAGATAACGACCCGCCCCTTCTCCATGTGGCGCACCGCCCGCCGTCGGATGTAGGGCTCGCAAACCGTAGTCATCGGAATGGCCGATTGCACGCGGGTCTGCAGGCCGCGCCTCTCCAGCGCACTCTGCATCGCCAGGGAATTGATCACCGTCGCCAGCATGCCCATGTAGTCGCCGCTCGCGCGGTCCATGCCGGACGCGGCGGCCGACACGCCGCGGAAGATATTGCCACCGCCGATCACGAGGCAGATCTGCACCCCCAGGTCGTGCACGGCCTTCACCTCTTCGGCCACCATGGAAACCATGGCCGGGTCGAGACCATACTCCCGATTGCCCATCAGCCCCTCGCCCGAGAGCTTCAACAAGACACGGCGATAGCGAGGGGCCGACGGCATCACTTGCCTCTGTATGCGATTTCTTGGGCGTCGCGGGCAAGCCGCCCGCGCGCCGAAGGGGATGTTACTACTACTTCTTGAGCTGAGCAGCCACCTCAGCCGCAAAATCCTCTGATTTCTTCTCGATGCCCTCGCCGAGAGCGAAACGCAGGAAACCGGCCAGCCGCACCGGGGCACCGACCTGCTTCGCCGCATCGTCGACGACCTTGGACACGCGGGTCTTGCCGTCGATGACGAACAGCTGCTCGAGCAGGACGACCTCCTGATGGAACTTGCGCAGGCCACCCTCGACCATCTTGGCGATGATGTCGGCCGCCTTGCCGGTCTGGCCGGCCTTCTCCGACAGAACCGCGCGCTCGCGCTCGATCGCTGCAGCGTCGAGATCCGCCACGGTGAGCGATTGCGGATTGGCCGCCGCAACGTGCATGGCGAGCTGCTTGGCGATGGCCGCCAGCTTGGTCTTGTCCCCGGTCGATTCGAGCGCCACCAGCACGCCGATCTTGCCGAGGTCCGGCGCGACCGAGTTGTGCATGTAGGCCGCGACGACGCCGTCCGACACCGACAGCGAGGCGGCGCGGCGCAGCGACATGTTCTCGCCGATCGTGGCGATCATGTTGGTCAGCTCGCCCTGGACGTCCCGACCCGTGCCCGGAAACGGCGCCGCGGCGATCTTGGTCATGTCGGCGGCGTTATCCAGGGCGATCGAGGCGGTCGCGGCGACGAACTTCTGGAAAGTCTCGTTGCGGCCGACGAAGTCGGTCTCGGCGTTGACCTCGACGACGGCACCGCGGTTGCCCCGCGCCGCCACGCCGACCAGGCCCTCGGCCGCCACGCGGCCCGCCTTCTTGGCAGCCGCCGACAGGCCCTTGGTGCGCAGCCAGTCGACCGCCTTCTCGAGGTCGCCCTGGACTTCGCCCAGCGCCCGCTTGCAATCCATCATGCCCGCGCCGGTCTTCTCGCGCAGTTCCTTGACCAGGGAAGCCGTGATCTCAGCCATGTCTTGCTCCGTTCATGCACCCGTTGGCGCAATTGGGGCCGGTTCTTCGACCGGCCCCCTCAATCCCCGAAAGATAACACTCGAAGATGAAGTGTCGGCTTACTCCGCCGCCGTCGCTTCGGCGCCCTCGCCTTCGGCCGGCGGCGGCAGGTCCTCGCCCATTGGCTCTCCGAGCTCGCCGAGATCGCCGCCCGATGCGGCGATTTCCGCCCGAATGCCGTCGAGCACGGCGCCCGACAGCAACTCGCAGTAGAGCGACACGGCGCGGATGGCGTCGTCGTTGCCCGGTACCGGGTAGTCGATGCCGTCCGGATCGGAATTGCTGTCGAGAATCGCCACGATTGGAATGCCCCGCTTGCGCGCCTCCTGGACGGCAATGGCTTCCTTGTTGGTGTCGATGATGAACAGCATGTCGGGCGTGCCGCCCATTTCCTTGATGCCGCCGAGCGACCGCTCGAGCTTGTCACGCTCGCGCGTCAGGTCGAGCTGCTCCTTCTTGGTCAGGCCGACGACGTCGCCCTTCAGGCGCTCGTCGAGCTCGCGCAGACGCTTGATCGATGCCGAGATCGTCTGCCAGTTGGTGATCATGCCGCCCAGCCAGCGATGATTGACGTAATACTGGCCGCAGCGCTTGGCCGCCTCGGCGATCCGGTCGGCCGCCGCCGCCTTGGTGCCGACGAACAGCACGCGCCCGCCATTGGAGACGATCTGCCGGACCTGCAGGAGCGCCTGCTCGAGCAGCGGGACCGTCTTGGTGAGATCGATGATATGGACCCCGTTGCGCACCCCGAACAGGTACGGCTTCATCTTGGGGTTCCACCGCCGGGTGTGATGTCCGAAATGGACACCGGCTTCCAGCAACTGACGCATCGTGAAGGTCGGCATGGCCATGCCGTTTCTCCTTTTCCGGTTGATCCTCCGCGGGCGCCGTCCCCGAGACCCGAAGGCTCGAAGGACACCGGAGCGAGCGGCGGGATGTCTCCCCGTCGACCGCAAACCCGCGTGCGAAGTGGGCGTGGTTCTAACGGCTTCGCCCGGTTATTGCAAGTACCAGCAAAATCAAGCGGTTATGACAGAATTTTGGCGATTTCCTCGGCTAGCCCGAGGAGTGACCATGGCGCACTCCCCTCGGCCTTGTTGTTGGCCGTGATCCAGACCGGATGGCCCTTGCCGAACGCCTGGGCGGCCATCCGGGCCAGGACGCGCCGGGTTTCAGGGTCCTCGTCGACCAGCCGGTCGAACGGCTCGTAGCGCTGCCTGGCTGCCTGGTAGCGGAAGCCGCGATGCAGGTTCCAGCGCACGACCAGGGGGCCCGGCGAGAGCGCGTCGAGCGCCTGCAGCGCCGTCTCCTGGCGCTCGACCTCGGGCATGCGGTCGTGCAGGCCGACGCAATAGCGGACGCCGGCGGAGGCCAGCATCTTCATCAGGCGCGGCGTCAGCAGCTCGCCATTGCGCAGCTCCAGCGCATAAAGCGGCCGGTGGGTTCCGAGGCGGGCCGGCAGGGCGCCGAAGAAGGCCGCCAGCCGCTCGACCAGCGAGGCGGCATCCTCGACCAGTTCGCGCGGCAACGGCGAGATTTGGAAGACGAGCGGCCCGGCCTTGGCCTCGAGCCCGTCGAGACACGGCATGATGAACTCCCGCGAGGCCATTCCGGGATCGAGGAAATGAGGATTGGCGACCCGGCCGCGGCCTTGCTCGTCACGAACCAGAGCGTCGCAGACCACGGCGGGGGCCTTGACGACGAAGCTGAATCCGTCCGGCACCTGGCGAGCGTAGCGCTGATAGTCCACCGTCGAGATCGGCGCATAGAAGGTGCGGTCGAGACTGACAGTGCGCAAGAGCGGGAATTCGCCGTAGGCCGCGAGCCCATGGCGGCTCAGGGTGGCCTCCGGATAGAGACGGTCGTAGACCAGGCCGCGCCATCCCGGAAAGAACCACGACGATGTCCCGAGCCTGATCCCGGCCGGCACCGGCGGTGCCTGGCGCAAGGGCGAGTCCGGCGCCGAACGGACCTCTCCCGCCCGCTTTGCCGGCGGGCTCGGTCGAGCGAACAGCTCGGCCTGGTGGCTCAAATCTCCTCCACCTGCATGATGCCGGGCAAGCTGCCGATGGCATCGCGCAAGCCGCCGGCAATGCCGTAGGCGCCCGGCAGGGTAACCTCCGCCTCGGCATCGTCGTCGGTCATGGGCACGACCAGCGTGACCTTGCCGCGGCCGCGCTTGCCGTCGAGCGCCTTGCGCAGGGGTTCGACAGCCGCACAGTCCGACACGACCACGCGCAGGCCTGCCGCCGCGTTGGCCACCGCCTCCTCCAGCCTGTCGATCGACTGTGCCGTGAGCTTGACCTGCTCCCCGTCCAGCCGGCCATCGGCGGAAACCAGGATCGCCTGGCCGGCTTCGAGCAGATTTCTCTTGCTGCCCAGAAGCTCGCTGAACACCGTGAGTTCGAAGGCGCCGGACTGGTCCGAGCATTGAACGAAGGCGAAGCGGTTGCCCTTGGCAGACGTGCGTTCCTGCCGGTCGATCACGGTGCCGGCCAGCTTGATGCGTCCGGGCGTCCCGCGACCGAGCAGCGCCGCGAGGTCGGCGGCACGGCTTACTCCCAGCCGTTTCAGGCTGCGCTCGTAGGCCGCCAGCGGGTGCGAGGACAGATAGAAGCCGATGGCCGAGAACTCGTTCTGCAGGCGCTCCATCGGTGCCCAGTCGGGCACCTTGGGAAGCTGCGGCCGACGCTGGGCGGTGTCGTCGCCGAACAGGCTGTTCTGATTGCTGGTGCGCGCCTCGTGCGTGGCCTGCGAATGGCGCGACAGGACCTCCACGGCGCCGAAAGTCTGGGCGCGATTCTGGTTCAACGAATCGAAGGCGCCGGCCTTGACCAGGCTCTCGAGCAGACGCTTGTTGATCACACGCTGGTCCAGTCGCTCGGCGATGTCGAACAGGTCCTTGAAGGGGCCGTTGGCTTGCCGCTCCTCGACCAGACGGTTCATCGCGTCGCGCCCCACCCCCTTGATCGCCGCCAGGGCATAGCGCACGCCCTTCTTGCCGTCGGCCGTCAACTCGACGGCGAACTCGGCCATCGACCGGTTGATGTCCGGCGGCAGCATGGGAATCTGCAGCCGCTCCAATTCGCGCCGGAAATTGCCGATCTTGTCGGCATTCCCCATGTCGAGCGTCATCGACGCGGCGAAGAACTCGACCGGGTGATTGGCCTTCAGGAAGGCCGTCTGGTAGGCAACCAGGGCATACGGCGCCGAATGGCACTTGTTGAAGCCGTAGCCGGCGAACTTCGCCACCTTGTCGAAGATCAACGAGGCGCGCGCCTCCTCGACGTTGTTCTTGCGGGCACCCTCGATGAAGGTGGCGCGCTGGGCGTCCATCTCCGACTGGATCTTCTTGCCCATGGCACGGCGCAGCAGGTCGGCGCCGCCCAGCGAATAGCCCGACAGGACCTGGGCGATCTGCATCACCTGCTCCTGGTAGACCATGATGCCGTAGGTCTCTTCCAGGATGCCCTTCAGGGAGGGGTGCAGGTAGTCGGGCTTCTCCAGCCCGTTCTTGACGCTGATGTAGGTCGGGATGTCGTCCATCGGGCCAGGACGATAAAGGGCCACCAGTGCGATCAGGTCCTCGAAGCGGTTGGGCTTCAGCTTCGCCAGGATGTCGCGCATGCCGCTGCCTTCCATCTGGAAGACCCCGTAGGCATCGCCCTTGGCCAGCATCTTGAAGGTCGGTTCGTCGTCGAGCGGTATCTTGGCGATGTCTATATTTGCCTTGCCGACGAGCGCGCAGGCCTTCTCGATCACGGTCAGCGTCTTGAGGCCGAGGAAATCGAACTTCACCAGCCCTGCCGTCTCGACCCACTTCATGTTGAACTGGGTCGCCGGCAGCGATTCCTTGCTGTCGGTATCGCGATAGAGCGGCACCAGCTGATCGAGCGGGCGGTCGCCGATCACCACGCCGGCCGCATGGGTCGAGGCGTTGCGGTACAGGCCTTCGAGCTGCAGCGCCAGGTCGATCAGGCGCTTGATCTCCTCGTCGCCGGCATACTGTTCCTTGAGGAGCTGCTCGCTTTCCAGCGCCTGGGCCAGGGTCACCGGCTTGGCCGGATTGTTGGGCACCAGCTTGCAGATGCGGTCGACCTGGCCATAGGGCATGCCCAGCACACGACCGACATCGCGCAGCACGGCGCGCGCCTGCAGCTTGCCGAAGGTGATGATGGCGGCAACCCTGTCGTGACCATATTCGTCACGCACGTAGCGGATCACGCGGTCGCGCTTGTCCTGGCAGAAATCGACGTCGAAGTCCGGCATCGACACACGTTCGGGGTTGAGGAAGCGCTCGAACAGCAGGCCCCAACGCAGCGGGTCGAGGTCGGTGATCTTGAGCGACCAGGCGACCAGCGAGCCGGCTCCCGAGCCGCGCCCGGGGCCGACAGGAATGCCGTTGTCCTTGGCCCACTGGATGAAGTCAGCGACGATCAGGAAGTAGCCGGAGAAGCCCATCTTCTCGATCATGCCGAGCTCATAGGAGAGCCGTTCCAGGTACTTCGCGAAATCGATGTCCGGCGACAGCCGGCCGCTGGCTTTCAGCGTCGCCAGGCCGGCTTCGGCCATCTCAGCCAGCGCCTCCTTGTCGGCACGGCCCGCGAGCTTGGTGTAGCGCGGCAGGATGGGCTTGCGCGGTGCCGGCATGTAGGCGCAGCGGCGGGCCACCACCAGGGTGTTGTCGCAGGCTTCCGGCAGATCGGCGAAGGACTCGCGCATCTCGGCGGCGGACTTGAAGTAGTGCTCGGGCGTCAGCCGGCGGCGGTTGGGGTCCTCGATGTGCGCTCCCTGCTCGATGCAGAGCAGCACGTCGTGCGCTTCGTACATCGCGCGTCTGGGGAAGTGGACGTCGTTGGTCGCCAGCAGCGGCAGCCCGCGCTGGTAGGCGAGATCGATCAGCGGCTCCTCGATCCGTCGCTCCAGATCCTCGCCATGGCGCTGCAGCTCGATGTAAAGCCGGCCGTCGAACGCCGCCTGCAGGCGTTCGAGCTGGTGAGCGGCGGCAGGCCCCTGCCCGACACCAAGCAGGCGGGCCACGCCGCTGCCCGGTGCGCCCGCCAGGGCCAGCAAGCCATCCGTGTTGCCCACCAGCTCGGCCAGCGGCAGGGCCGAGAGGGAGCCCGTCTTGAACTCGAGGTGAGCCCGGCTCACCAGCCGCATCAGGTTGAGATAACCCGTCTCATTCTGGACCAGCAGCGTGAGCCAATCCGCCTCCAGGGCCTTCTCAGGCGTCGCCAGCCCGCTCTTGTCCTCTCGCCGGATCCCGAGATCGCAGCCAATGACCGGCTGGATGCCCGCCTTGGCGGCGTATTGGGAAAATTCGAGGGCGCCGAACAGATTGCCGCGATCGGTGACGGCGACGGCCGGCATCTCGTTCGTCTTGGCAAGCGAGACGATGGTATCGACCTTGTTCGCCCCTTCCGTGAGCGAGTAGGCGGATCGGACTTTCAGATGGACGAAATCAGCGGTGGGCACGCCTCATCATCGCTTCCAATCTTGTGGAAAGTCAGGCCGCCGGTCTGCCTTTCTTGAGCGTCACGTACGGTCCGTGCGCGTAGGCCGAGATTGGGGTGTCGGCCAGTGCCCACCATTCGGCTGTATTCACCGCACGACCCATGGCTCTCGCTCGTTCTCGACATGCGAGCCGGCATCGACATCTCGCCACAGTTCCTTTCCAAGCCCGCGCAAATCAAGGAGCGTGGCTCGCGGGCGTGGCTCCAGGCCTTGGGTGAGCAGGACCATGACTTCCTGTGAAACCGAGCGGCGCTCGCGCTTGGCCCGCGCCTTCCAGCTTCCGGTAGAGCCTGTCCGGGAAATTCTTCACGATGAGGACCGCCACGCATCCTCCGTGCCCTCCATTCTGGTGGCGTGGCCGCGCGCGTCGACATGTCGATCCGGGCAGCCATTTCAACACGGCGAGCAATCACGCAGGCTGGGCCGCTAGGCCAGCACGCCATCCCTGAGCGTCACGGTGCGATCCATGCGCCGGGCGAGCTCGGGATTGTGGGTGGCGACCAGCGCCGCCATTCCGGTCTCGCGCACCAGAGCCAGCAGCTGGCGGAACACGACCTCGGCCGTCGCCCCGTCGAGATTTCCGGTCGGCTCGTCGGCCAGCAGCACGCGCGGCGCATTGGCGACGGCGCGGGCGATCGCCACGCGCTGCTGCTCGCCGCCCGACAGCCGGCCCGGCCGATGGTCGCCGCGCGCCTCGAGCTGGACCATTGCCAGAAGCTCGGCGGCGCGTCGCCGGGCCGTTCGCCGCGTCTGCCCGTTCAGCATCTGCGGCAGCATCACGTTCTCCAGGGCGGAGAACTCCGGCAGCAGGTGATGATACTGATAGACGAAGCCCAGGAAGCGGCGGCGCAGCTCGGTGCGCTCGCGGTCGCTCGCCGTGCCGGCCGATCGGCCGTCGATGACCACGTCGCCGCCGGTCGGTCGTTCCAGAAGACCGGCGATGTGCAGCAGGGTCGACTTGCCGCTGCCCGACTGCCCGACCAGGGCGACGATCTCACCCTGATGCAAGTCGAGTGCGATCCCGCGCAGCACGTCGAGGCGACGGTCACCCTGCACGAAAGTGCGCGTGATGTCGCGCAGGGACAGCAGCGAGGTCGTCTCATTCATGGCGCAGCCCTTCGACCGGCTCGATTCGCGTGCTGCGCCATGCCGGATAGGAAGCCGCCAGCAGCGACAGCACGATGGCCACGACGACGATGGTCGCCACCTCGGCCGCCTGCACGCGCACCGGCATGGAAGTGATGAAATCGACCTCGGCCGCACCGCCGCCCGCCGCTCCGGTGATCTGCGACAGCAGGGCACCGATGGCCGGCATGTTGGCGCAGACCAGCAGACCGAGTGCCGTGCCTACGGCAGTGCCAACCAGGCCGACCGCGGCGGCCGACATGAAGAAGGCGCGAACGATCGTCCGCGGCGAGGCGCCCATGGTGCGCAGGATGGCAATGCTGCCGCGCTTCACCCGCACCAGCATGGTGAAGCTTGCCACCACGTTCATCGCCGCCACGGCGACGATCAGGGTGAGAATGATGAACATCAGGACGCGCTCGACCTGCAGCGCGCCCACGAACCGCGCATTGAGCCCGAGCCAGTGGGCGACCTTCAGGTCGTCCCGTCCGAGCGACTTGCGGATCTCGTCCGCCATCCGCGGTGCCTGCGACGGGTCGGCGATGTCGAGGTCGATCGAGGTCACCGCCTCGTTGCCGTACTCGAGGTCGTCCTGCAGCATCGCCAGCGGCATGAAGACCAGGGAGCCATCGTACTCGAAGCGGCGCGTCAGGAAGCTGCCAAGTACGCTGTAGTCGGTGTAGCGCGGCGAGATCGTGCCGTTCTCGTTCAGCTTGTGGGTCACCAGGGTGATCTTGTCGCCGAGCCCCGCGTTGAGAGCCAGGCGCAGGCGCTCGCCCATCACCACGCCCGGCTCGGCGCCGAAGCCCGCCAGGTCGCCAACGGCCATGTTGTGAGCGACGATCTCCCGCCGCCGGAGGTCCTCTGGTCGAATGCCGCGCAGCATCGCTCCTCGCGTCTGCCCGCCCGAAGCGATCAGGGCCTGGCGCTCGAGCACGGGACGGACCGCCGTCACACCCGGGAACGCCCCCAGCCTGGCCAGCAACTCCGGTGTCGCCCGCACCATGCCGTCACGCGCGGTGATCACGATGTGCCCGTTCATGCCGATGATGCGTCCGAGGAGCTGCTGGCGAAAGCCGCCCATGACGGACAGCACGACGATCAGGGTGGCCACGCCGAGCGCCACGCCGATCAGCGAGAAGATGGCGATGAAGGAGACGAAGCCCTCCCGCTGGCGGGTGGCAAGGTAGCGCCAGGCGAGCCAGCGCTCGACGGCCGGGGCGGTCTCACTCACGGTGCAGCCCTTCGATGGGGTCGAGCCGGGCGGCACGCGCCGCCGGATAGAGCGAGGCGAGCAAGGCGAAGACCATTGCCATGGCGGCGATAGCCGCGACCTCAGACCATTCGATACGCGCCGGCAGCTCGGCCAGCAGATAGAGCGTCTCGTCGAACAGCACGATGTCGAAGGTGCGCTGCAGCCACTGGCGGATGGCTTCGATGTTGCGCGCGAAGGCGAGGCCCAGAACGACGCCCAATGCCGTCCCGATACCGCCGATCGCCAGGCCGTCAAGCAGGAACACCCGCATGATGGTGGCCCGGGTCGCGCCCATCGTGCGCAGGATCGCAATATCGGCCGCCTTGGTGCGGACCAGCATGACCAGGCTGGAAACGATGTTGAAGGCGGCCACCAGCACAATCATGGTCAGCACCAGGAACATGACATTGGTCTGCGCCTGGATCGCTGAAAAGAACCCGAAATTGGCCTGCAGCCAGTCGAACACCCAGCCTTGCGCGCCGACGGCCGCCGCGACCAGGCGGCGCGTCGACGACAACGGCATGCCCTCGCTCACGAACACCTCGATGCCGGTCAGCTTGCTCCCGAGATCGAGCAGGCGCTGCACGTCGGCGAGTGGCGCATAGACGAAATTGGCATCGTAGTCGTACATGCCGGCACAGAAGACCGCAGCCACCCGCGCCGCCGCCGAGCGCGGCATGACACCGAGCGGGGTGGCGACGGAGACCGGCGACACGAGCTGCACGACGTCGCCCACCTTCACGCCGAGCAGGTCGGCGAGCCGCCGGCCGATGATGATCGAGAAGCCATCACCGAAGCCCTCGAGGGTGCCCCAGTCGAAAGTCTTGTCCTCCTCGCCGCGGCATTGCGCCCGATAGCGGGCGCGCAGATCGGGGGGGCCGTCGATGGCGGCGGAGAGCGGCGTGCGCGCCTTGATATCCTGAGGGCGCATGCCGCGAAGCACGACGCCGCGCACGTGATTGCCGGCCACGGCCATGACCTGTCCCTCGGCTGCCGGCGCGGCACCGACGACGCCCGGCACTGCATCGATCCGGGTCAACAGGTCGGACGAGGAGTCGAGGCCGTCGCTGGTGCCCTGGACACCGAGCTGGCCGCTCATGCTCGACATCTGGCGCAGCATCTCGACGCGAAAGCCGTTCATGACGGCCATGACGACGATCAGCGTGCCGACGCCGAGCGTGATGCCGACCAGCGAGAAGCCCGCGATGACCGAGATGAATCCCTCCTCGCGGCGGGCGCGCAGATAGCGAAAGGCGATGAGGCGCTCGATGGCGGCGAAGGGCATGGCGCCCGCGACCCGGCTCAGGCGAACCGCTGGACGACCTGGTCGAACGGCACCTCCTCGCGGGCGCCGGTGCGCCGGTTCTTGAGCTCGGCCTTGCCGGCCGCCACGCCCTTGGGCCCGACGATCACCTGCCAAGGCGTGCCGATCAGATCCATGTCGGCGAACTTGCCGCCCGGCCGCAGGTCGCGGTCGTCGTGCAGCACGGTCACGCCGCGCGCAGAAAGCTCGTCATAGAGCTTGCGGCAGACGCCGGCCACGGCGCCGTCGTCCGGCTTCAGGTCGACGATCGCCACCCTGAAGGGTGCCACGGATTCGGGCCATACGATGCCGGCATCGTCGTGGCTCGCCTCGATGATGCCGCCGACGAGGCGCGACACGCCGATGCCGTACGAGCCCATCTCGACGACGATTTGCTCACCCCCGGGACCCGCCACCGTCGCCTTCAAGGGATCGGAGTACCTGGTGCCGAAATAGAAGATATGGCCGACCTCGATGCCGCGTGCGGCAAGCCGGTCGCCCTCTGGGATCTTCTCGAAGGCTGCCTGGTCATGCATCTCGTCCGTTGCCGCATAGAGCGACGTCCACTCGTTCACGATCGGCTGCAGGTCGGCCGAGTAGTCGATGCGGCGGCTGAGAATGTCCTTGTCGACCAAGCCCTTGTGACAGAATACGGCGCTCTCGCCGGTGTCAGCCAGGATGATGAACTCGTGGCTGAGGTCGCCGCCGATCGGGCCGGTGTCGGCGCGCATCGGGATCGCCTTCAGCCCCATGCGGGCGAAGGTCCGCAGGTAGGTGACGAACATCTTGTTGTAGGAGTGCGTGGCCCCCGCCTTGTCCAGGTCGAACGAGTAATTGTCCTTCATCAGGAACTCGCGGCCGCGCATGACGCCGAAGCGCGGCCGCACCTCGTCGCGGAACTTCCACTGGATGTGGTAGAGGTTCTTCGGCAGGTCGCGGTAGCTCTTCATGCCATCGCGGAAGAGCACGGTGATCACCTCCTCGTTGGTCGGGCCGTAGAGCATCTCGCGATCATGCCGGTCCTTGATGCGCAGCATCTCGGGCCCGTAGGCATCGTAGCGGCCGCTCTCGCGCCACAGGTCGGCCGACTGGATGGTCGGCATCAGCACTTCCTGCGCACCCGACCGGTCCTGTTCCTCGCGCACGATGCGCTCGATGTTCTTCAGCACGCGAAAGCCGAGCGGCAGCCAGGCATAGATGCCGGCGCTGGTCTGGCGGACGAGGCCCGCCCGCAGCATCAGGCGATGCGAGACGATCTGCGCTTCTGCCGGATTCTCTTTCATGGTCGGCAGAAAATATTGGCTCATCCGCATCGGGGCTCGGTCCTGACTTTGGGAGAATTCGGAAGGGAAAGGGCGGCGGACTGTAGAAAACGCGGCCTGCGATGGCAAACGGGGCCCTCTTCTCCTCCCCAGCTTCGCTGGGCCTCGCTGGGGAGGTGCCCCTGTAATCGGGGGCGGAGGGGTCATGAGCAATACCTCCTGTCGCCCATGACCCCTCCGTCGCCGTATGACCCTTCGACCTCGCCCAGGGCAGGCGGCGACACCTCCCCAGCGAAGCTGGGGAGGAGGAAGAGCGCCGCGCCTCTCGACTGGATTTGCACAGGCGGATGCCGGCACACTCCCTGCAACAACCGGGGAGAGCCAAATGCTCGAGCAGCTCTTCAAGCTCGGCGAGAACAAGACCAACGTCCGGACCGAGCTCGTCGCCGGGCTTACGACCTTTCTGACGATGGCCTACATCATCTTCGTCAATCCCGACATCCTGAAGGCAGCCGGCATGCCGTTCGGCGCCGTGTTCGCCGCGACCTGCGTGGCGGCCGCCATCGGCTGTTTCCTGATGGCATTCCTGGCGAACTACCCGATCGCCCTGGCGCCGGGCATGGGACTCAACGCCTACTTCGCCTTCACCGTCGTCGGTGGAATGAAGTTCAGCTGGCAGGTGGCTCTGGGCTGCGTCTTCCTGTCGGGTGTCATCTTCTTCATCATCAGCGTGCTGCCGATCCGCGAATGGATCGTCAATGCCATCCCCCGATCGCTGAAGATGGCGATTGCAGCAGGCATCGGCCTGTTCCTCGCCCTGATCGCGCTCAAGAATGCCGGGATCGTCGTCGCCCATCCGGCGACGCTGATCTCCCACGGCGATCTCACCAGTTTCCCGGTGGTGATGGCGACGCTGGGCTTCGTCTTGATCGTGGCGCTCGAGTACCGGCGGATCATGGGCGGGGTCATCATCGGCATCCTGGCGGTGACGATCGTGGCCATCGCCGCCGGAAAGCAGAAGTTCGCCGGCATATTCGACGTGCCCCCGTCGATCGCTCCGGTGTTCCTGCAGATGGACCTGGCCGGCGCCCTCAACGTGGGGTTGCTCACCGTCATCTTCGCGTTCCTGTTCGTCGACCTGTTCGACAACACGGGCACGCTGATCGCGCTCGCCCACCGCGGCGGCTTCATGCGGCCGGACGGCACGGTGCCGCGGCTCAACCGCGCCCTGATTGCCGACAGCGGTGCCGCCATGATCGGCGCGGCGGTCGGCACCTCGACGACGACGAGCTACATCGAGAGCGCTTCGGGCATCAATGCGGGCGGCAAGACCGGTCTCACGGCGGCGGTCGTGGGCGTGCTTTTCATCCTGGCACTGTTCGTGGCGCCCCTCGCCGGTTCCATCCCGTCCTACGCCACCGCGCCCGCCCTGCTCTATGTCGCCTGCCTTATGACGCGCGGCCTGACCGAGGTGCAATGGGACGACATCACCGAGGCAGCGCCGGCGGTAATCACGGCGCTCGCCATGCCCTTCACCTTCTCGATCGCCGAGGGCATCGCCTTCGGCTTCATTTCGTATGCCGGCATCAAGGTCGCGACGGGTCGTTTCGGCGACATTCATCCGGCGGTCGGCATCCTCGCAGTGCTGTTCGTGGTCAAGTACGTGATCATTGGATAATCACACCCTTCCAGGGGAAATATGCTTGTTGGCGGATACGCCGTTGCCACAACAATTGTTCTGGCGATGGGCCGATGGCCGAAAGAAAAGGTCTTGGCAAGTGGCGGCGTTCCGGCTAATGAGCCTAATGCTTAGGCGCGCAGCCTGAGTTTAGGGAGGAGAGCAGCACAAGCTGCCGTGTGAGACGAGTTTCGGGAAAAGATGAAGCGGCGGGCATGGCCCGCCGTTTCTTTGTCTGCCTCACATTGCCTTGGTCCGGCTCACATTGCCTTCCAATCGCGCGATTGTTCGAACGCGAACGCAGCTTTGTAGATCGTCGGCTCGTCGAAGTGCTTGCCAACCAGCATCATCGACACGGGCAGGCCATCGGACATCCCGCACGGCACGGCCATGGCCGGATGATGCGTGATGTCGAACGGCGCGGTGTTGGAGATCATGTTGAGCGCCCGCTCGACATAGAGCTCGCGCGAGGCGTCAGCCGGCGGCAGCTCGGTCGCCTTGATCGGTGTCGTCGGCATCATCAGGAGATCGTACTGGGCCAGGGCGACATCGTACGCCGCGGTCAGCAGACGCGTCTGATTCATCGCCTTCCCGTAGTAGCGGCTGCCGTAGTAGCGACGGATGTAGGTGCCGAACATGGTGAAGAGCTTGGTCGTCTCCGACATCTCGTTGGCGCGCGTGCGCCAGTTGCGATGGAAGTCCATCAGGCTGGTGACGTAGAGGTCGGGCCGGCTGACGCCGTAGCCGTCGCCCCACATCATCGTCTGGGTCAGGCCCTCGGTGCCGATCGGCATCCACAGGGCCGGCGCCAGCAGATGCATCGGGATGGAAACCTCGCCCACGGTGGCGCCGAGCGCCTCGAGCTTCTTCGCAGCGGCCTTGACCTTGGCGTTGACGTCGGTCTCGGCATTGGCCTGGGCGAAGCCCTCGGTGACGAGGCCGATCTTCAACCCGTTGATGTCGTCCTCGAGCGCCTTGGTGTAGGGATGAGTCTTGACCCCGATCTGGCGTGAATCGTAGCCGTCGGGACCGGCCAGGACCTCGAGCAGCAGCGCATTGTCCGAAACGTTCGCTGTAATCGGACCGGTGTGATCGACATAGATCTCGATCGGCATGATGCCGGTGTAGGGCACCAGCCCGTGCGTCGGCTTCATGCCGTAGGTGCCGCAGAACGAGGACGGCATGCGGATCGAGCCGCCCTGGTCGCCGCCCATCGCCATGTCGACCTCGCCGAGAGCCACCAGGACGGCGCTGCCCGAGGACGAGCCGCCGGCCGAGTAGCCCATCTTGTGGGGATTGTGCACCGGGCCGGTCGCATTGGTGTGGCTGCCGCCGGACAGGCAGAAATTCTCGCAATGGGCCTTGCCGACGATCGTCCCGCCGGCATCGAGGATGCGCTGCACGACGGTGGCATCGATATCCGGCACGTAGCCCTCGAGCGTCGCCGCGCCGTTCATCATCGGCACGCCGGCCAGCATGATGTTGTCCTTGAGCACGACGGTCTTGCCCTTGAGCTTGCCGCGCGACGCGCCGTTCACCGTTGTCTTGACGTACCAGGCATTGTGCTTGTTCTCGCTGGGCGGCGGGCGATAGCCGGGCGTGCGCGGGTACTTCACTTGCGGCAGGTTGTCGGGCATGGCGTCGACCACGTTGTAGGCGGCAACGCTCGGCCGCATCAGGTCGATGAACGACGTCACGTCGCGATCGCTGAGCGACAGACCCATGTCCGCCGCCACCTGGCGCAACTGCTCCTC
>NZ_JBFWZI010000020.1:41660-48734 GCF_050185545.1 Reyranella sp.
GCGGGGCCGTCGAGGGCGATGTGCCCGCGGTCCATGACGTAGGCGTGCTGGGCGACCTCGAGCGCCAGCTCGATGTGCTGCTCGACCAGGATCAGCGACATCTCGCGCGACAGCTGCTTCAGCCGCTCGGCAATCTCCTCGATCACCCCGACCCACACACCCTCGGTAGGCTCGTCGAGCATCAGTAGCTTGGGACGGCCGAGCAGGGCGCGGCCGATCGCCAGCATCTTGCGCTCGCCACCCGACAGCGTGCCGGCCGTCTGGCCGAGACGCTGCGCCAGCTTGGGAAAGAAATCGAGGACGTAGTCCAGGCCGGCGCGATCGCGCTGGCGGATCGAACCCAGCAGCAGGTTCTCGCGCACCGTGAGCTTGGCGAAGATGCCGTGTTCCTGCGGCACGTAGCCGATGCCGCGTCGCACCCGGCGTTCGGCCGGCTCGCCGTCGACGGCCTGGCCGTCGAGTCGGATCGTGCCGGCCATCGGCTTCAGCTCGCCGAACAGGGTCTTGAGCAGCGTCGACTTGCCGGCGCCGTTGCGTCCCAGCAGGGCGATCGCACCGCGCGCCGGCGCGGCTATCGACACGCCGAACAACACCTGGCTGCGACCATAGCCGGCGCTGAGGCCATCGACCTGCAGGAGGGCTGCGTCAGACACGGGTCGTGAACACCTGCTGGACCTTGGGCGAGCGCTGGATGGTCTCGACGTCGCCCTGGTCGAGCACCCTGCCCTGGTCGAGCACCGTCAGGTGATCGCAGATGTCGCGAATGAAATGCAGGTCGTGCTCGACGATGATCAGCGTGCAATGCGCCTTGATCGGCTCGAGCAGCCGACCGGTGGCACGGCGCTCTTCCGGACTCATGCCGCCCGTCGGCTCGTCGAGCAGCAGCAGTTTCGGCGACAGCGCCAGGGCCATGGCGATCTCCAGCCATTGCTGCTGACCGTGGCTTAGCTCGCCGGCCAGATCGTCGGCGCGGTCGATCAGCCGGAACTTCTCCAGCAGAGCGCCGATCTCGCCGTCGAGCCGGCGCCGCGACGACGACATCAGGAGCTTTGCCAGGCTTTCGCCGGATTGCCTCGCCAGCAGGACATTGTCGTAGACCGACAGTTCCGGCAGCACGGCGGTGATCTGGAATTTCAGGCTGAGGCCCGCGCGCGCCCGCTCGTAGGGCGTGGCCCGCGTGATGTCGCGGCCGTCGAAGGCGATGGTGCCCGCGTCGGCGACATGGTCGCCGGCAATGGCCTTGAGAAGCGTGCTCTTGCCCGAGCCGTTGGGGCCGATCAGCCCGTGGAAGGTGCCAGCCTGCACGTCGACGTCGACGCCGTCGAGCGCCCGCAACGTGCGGAACGTCTTGCGCAGTCCGCGGATCTCGAGCAGCGCCACGATCGTCCCTACCCGTCACGCCGGCGCCGGCCGTAGGAGCCGATGCGCTCGCGGTCGGACATGAACAGGCCGAGGATGCCCTTGGGCTGGAACATCACAACGACCAGCAGGACCAGGCCGAGAATGACCGGCCAGATGGCCTTGATGGCCGCCTGGTCGGCCAGGACGTAGGTCAGGATCTCGACCACCGCGGTACCCAGGATCGGCCCGATCAGGGTGCCGGAGCCCCCGAACAGGCAGTAGATGACCGCGGCGGTCGACAGCCCCGGCCCCATGTTGCCCGGCCCGATGAAGCCCTGGTGGTAGCTGTAGAGCGCACCGCCGAGCCCCGCGACCATGCCGGCGAGCGAAAAGACCAACGCCTTGAAGAGCTGCACCCGGTAGCCGAAGAAGGCCAGCCGCTCCTCGTTCTGGCGCATGCCCGCCAGCACCAGGCCGAGCTGAGACTGTTTCAGGAATCGGGCGCCGCTATAGACCAGCAGCAGGATGGCGAGCGCCAGCGAGTAGAACGCCGTGCCTTCGACGAACTCGTAGTCGCCGATCTTGAGGAGCTTCACCGCGGAGAGGCCATTGCCCGCGCCGACATATTGCCAGCCCGACACGAGGCGCTCGGCGGCGTACGACCCAGTGAGCGTTCCGAGCGCCACGAAGATGCTGGTCGGCGGCTTGCGACCGAGCAGCAGGAACGCAGCGAACAGTCCCGACAGCAGCAGGCCAACCAGCATGGCGAGCGGTAGCGTGCCCCACAGTTCGCTGAAGCCGAGATCACGCCCCACCAGCGCGATGACGTAGCCGGCCACGCCGAAGAACAGCGCCTGGCCGAAGCTCATGATTCCGGACAGGCCCCAGCACAGGTCGAAGCTGATCGCGAGCAGCGACAGGATCAGCACGTTGGTGAACAGCGTGATCAGGTCGGTCCGCTCGCCGAGCATGATCGGCGCCGCCAGCGCGAGCAGCAACGCCACGCCCTCGACGATCGGCAGCACGCGGCGGAACGCCCGCTTGCGCTCTGCCTGCCGCGGCTTTTCGGCGCTGCTCTCTGCGGTCCCGAGTCCAGAGCCTGCTTCGGTCAGCATTCCTTGGGATCGACCATCTTGTCGCTTTCGATGATGTCGTAGCGCGTCTTGCCGGCGTCGACTTTGCACTGCGCGATGTACATGTTCATCTTGCAGTGCATCTTGCCGGGAACCATCTCGGCGCCGCCGCCCGGTCCCTGCTCGATCTTGGCCTTGTCCATCGCCGCGGAGACGGCCTCGCGCGACAGGTCGCCCTTGGTCGCCTTGACCGCGGCCTCGTAGAACTTGATGCCCCTGTACATGCCGGTCGCCGCCGAGCCCGCCGTGAACAGGTACTTGGTGTCGGGGAACTTCTTCATGTAGTCGACCTGAAGCTGCTTGCTGAAGGGGTCGTTCAGGGACTGGTAGTAGTCGAGGCAGCTGTAGAGGTTCTCCATCTCCTGCGCCGGATGGTAGTTGAGCAGGTTCTCGTCGTAGTAGACGCAGCTCAGCACGCCACCGTTCTTCTGGAAGCCCGATTCGTAGAGCTGCTTGACGAACGGCTGCAGGCCCGGCGGGATCACGGTGTTGAACACGCAGTCGACCTTGCCGTCGCGGATCTTGCCGATCGTCGCCGAATACTCCGGCTGATCGAGCGGGTAGTACTCCTCGAACACCACCTCGCCGCCATTGGCCTCGATGACCTTGCGCGCGTACTTGTTGAGAAGCTGCGGCCAGACATAGTTGGCCGACGGCATGGCGAAGCGCTTCTTGCCCAGCGTCTTGATGATGTAGGGGATCAGCTTGTCGCACTGCTGGGCCGGCGTCGGGCCGGTGCAGTAGAGGTGCTTGGTGCACTCCTGCCCTTCGTAGAGCTGCGGATATATGTAGAGCGTGCGGCCGCGATTGACGATCGGGTCCTTGATCGCCTGGCGCATCGCCGAGGTGATGCCGCCCAGCACGACGTTTACCTTGCGGTCCTGGATCAGCTTGCGGACGTTGCCGACGGCGATCTTCGGATCGGACGCGGTGTCCTCGAGAAAGAGCTCGATCGGTCGCCCGCCGATGCCCCCCGCCTTGTTGATCTGCTCGACGGTGAACTGCGCGACCTGCCAGTTGGCATTGCCCGACGGGGCAATGGCGCCGGTGATGTCGGTGGCGATGCCCATCTTGATCGGATCGGCGGCGAAGGCGCCCTTCGGCGCCAGCATCCAGCCGCCGCCTCCGGCGATCCAGCCCGCCGCGCCGAGCGCGCCGGCGCCGAGCAGCCGACGGCGGCCGAGCTGCAGTTGGTCTCGATTGATGCTGTCGCTCATGGTCAGAGCCTCCCCTGTGTGATGAATCCCTGCGGACGGAACTTCACGATCGCCAGCGCGATGATGAACACCAGCGGATCGGCCAGCACCGGAATAACCAGCCACGGCAGTCCCGCCGCCATTCCGCCGACCGCCGCTGCTCCCAGCACCGGCCCCTCGAAGGTGCCGACGCCGCCCAGCATGACCGACAGGAATGCCTGGACGAGGAAGCGCGTGCCGATGTCGGCCGAGAGCTGGTAGAGCGGGACGATCAGCGCGCCGGCCAGCCCGGCCAGCGCGGCACCGAAGGCGAAAGTGAATGCGTAGAGCTTCGAGGTCGAGATGCCGCAGGCGCGCGCCAGGTTGGGGTTCTCGAGCGAGCCGCGGATCTGCAGGCCGACCGAGGTGCGGGCGAGGAAGAGCCAGGTGCCGGCAATGATGCAGATCGTCGTCAACACGATCACCGTCCGCCAGGCCGAGAAATCGATGCCGAACAGCGTGAACACGCCGGGCAACGGCTCGGAAATCGACTTGTAGTGGCCGCCCAGCAGGCCGCGCACGATCTCGCGGATCACCAAGCCGACCGCGTAGGTCCCGAGCATGGCGATGATGGGCGCGGCGTAGAACCGGCGGATGACCAGGCGCTCGAGCACCAGCCCGATCACCGCCAGCACGACCGGCGCTGCCACGATGCCCGCCCACGACGACAGGCCGCCACTCTCGAAGAGGTAGACCGTGTAGGCGCCGAGCAGCACGAACTCGCCGTGGGCGAAGTTGAAGATGCCCATCATGCTGGCGATGATCCCCAGCCCGAGCACGATCAGCACCATCACCGAGATGAAGGCGAGCAGGTCGAACGCGAGCTTGACTTCTATGCCCATGACCTCCCCGCGCGAACGCCGGCAATCGACGGTCGATCGAGATAGTTAAAACAGAAACATTTCGTGTTTCAATTATTTTATCTTTGCGCCGACGAGGCTAAGGAGGCTCAGCGTGCTCCCAAAGCTACTTTCCCGGACGAGTGGGCGATCCTCGGCACGGCCGTCATTGTCGCGGGCTCGCTCTATGCGTGGCACCACAGCCGGCTCCTATGAAGATCGGGGCGGGCACCCCCACGATCTTCTCAGCATCATGGCGCACGCCGCGCGCGCTGGGGGTCTTCAGTGAGAACGACGGAAACTTTTCACGGTCCGATTTTGCGTCTTTTGCGTCATTTGCGTCAGTGCCCTTCGGAATCAAGCACTTGCGAGTGACGCAAAACGGATGTCGACCGCGGTTTTTGCGTCAGCCTGGCGTTTTGCGTCAGTCTCGCTCGCCGACACGACGAATTCCGTAGCGTCCTCGATCACCTCGCGCGGTGCGGCGACGCGAGCGCTCGCCTTCTTGCTGGGTATCTCCTGGCCGAACGATTCCCAATCGGCCACAGCCGCAGGCTTGCGCATTATCCATCCTCCCTGATGCTGCGCAGTCGCCGGCAACGAACCGTCGCCAGCTCTTGCCAAGCTAGGCGAGATTTGCGCGACGTCAAGCCCGCTCAGCCGAAACAGAGAAGCCGAGACTCGAGCCACCCTGGTCCTGTCCTACTGCGCCGACATCGTCATTCCCTCCCGAGCTTTGCTGCACCGGAGCTGGGAAGGAAATATGGGTCAGAATTTCGCCATGACCCGAAAGTCGAAGCCCTGAGCTTCGCCGAGATAGATCGGCATCTCGGCACGCTGGCGGTGAAGACCGACCGGGCCACGGCCCCCGTGATAGACCGCGCCCTCGGCCGCCGCTGCAAGCGCTCGCGCATCCAGGGATCCCGCCCGACGGGCCAACGCTTCGAGGCAGCACAGGCCCTCGTAGCTCGACTGCGCCGTTGCGCCGGGCACCGGCGCACACGCGCCAAAGACATGGTGATAGGCTTCGCGGAAGGCTTCGCCGGCAGCATTGGCCGGATCGACGAAATAGCCGGACGCCGCATAGAGATTCTCGGTCTTGTCGGCGCCGATCCCCAGCAACACGGTTTCGTCCACGCAATTGGCCAGCCGCAGCATTCGCCCCGACAGGCCATGCTCGGCGAACGACCGATTGAACATGATGCCATCGAGCCCGATCAGGGAGATGAAGACGACGTCTGGGCGCGCCGCCTCGATGCGGGCCAGGTAGCCGTCGTGATCCTGCTCGCCGAGCGCCACGAAATCCTCGCCGACTACCTGGCCGCCAGCCTCCGCAATGTAGCGCTTGACCGAACGATGGGAGAGCCACGGCCACACGTAGTCGCTGCCGATCAGGTACCAGCGCTCTGCCCGCTTGCGCTCGGCCAGCCAGGCGATGGCCGGCCGGGCCTGGCGCGGCGGCGTCTCGCCGATGGCGAGCACGCCGGGAGTCCGCTCGCCGCCCTCGTAGATCGGCGTATAGATGTAGGGCACCCGGCCCGAGAAGATGTCGCGCAAGGCCACGCGGACGGCACTCGTGTGGGCCCCGAGGACGAGGTCCGCGTCGTCGAGTTCGACCAAGTCGCGGGCTTCGCTCTCGAGATCCGTCAAGGGAGCGCCGGTGTCGTGCACGCTGAGTTCGATCTCCCGCCCGAGGATGCCGCCCCGGGCGTTGATCTCGGTTGCCGCCAGGAGGGCGCTGTTGACGGCGGACGGCCCCCAGATGCCGGCCGTTCCGGTCAGGCCAATGAAATGGGCAATGCGCAGTTTCGCGCTGCTGCCTCTCCCGCGAGCCGGCGGGCGCTCGTGCAGAACCGCGTACGGAACCTCGCGTGGCACGCCCAGGAGGCTCGCCGTCGAGCAATCCATTGGTTTCTCCTCCCTGGCTTCCATACTGAGGCCAAACGAGCGGTCCCGAAACGTCGATCCTAGCCCGCTCTCCCCGTCCCCCGGATAGAAAGTTGAATTTTCAATAGTTCACAGTCATATAGACGCGGCGTTCGTGTCGACGCGCTCTCGCCGCCGGGATAGCCAAGTGTCCGATTCGTCCTCCGCCGACTCACCGATCACGCTGCACCTCGCCTACCTGCTGGCCCAGGCCAACCGCGAGATCAACCGCCAGCTCGATGCCCGCCTGCGGTCGGAAGGCGTTCCGGTGGAGCAATGGCGCATCCTCAAGCTCCTGTCCGACGGCAATGGGCGCTCGATGGGCGAGCTCGCCGAGACCGCCCTGCTCAATCACCCGACTCTCACCAAGACCATCGACCGAATGGTCGCCGACTCGCTGGTCTATCGCATCTCCGACCCGGCCGACCGGCGCAAGGTCCTGATCTTCTGCTCCGACCGCGGCAAGGCGCTGGCGCGCAAGCTCGCTCCCCTGGCGCTCGACCAGGAAGCCCACATCGTCAACAGCTACGGCGACAAGGCGACGGCGCAGCTCAAGCGATTGCTGGAAACCCTGATCGAACGCGCCGGCTGACTCCAACT
>NZ_JBFWZI010000020.1:48834-68393 GCF_050185545.1 Reyranella sp.
CGCGCAAGCTCGCTCCCCTGGCGCTCGACCAGGAAGCCCACATCGTCAACAGCTACGGCGACAAGGCGACGGCGCAGCTCAAGCGATTGCTGGAAACCCTGATCGAACGCGCCGGCTGACTCCAACTGCCTCTCCCTCGCATTCCTGGCAATGCGCGGACGACATGCATGTTCCGGACCAAGGCCACCATTGGTCGAGGCTCATGGCTGGGAGCGCGCCACTTAGCGCGCCACTCCCATGGCGCTCTTCTTGATAATTCTGCATCCCATGAGCGCCATCGGAGTGGGGCGCTCCCAGCGTATGACCCCTCCGGCAAAGACGGCTGCCACCTCCCCCGACTACGGGGGAGACACCCAGCACGCCCGGCGGCACCACGATGACTGAGAAGATCGGGGCGGTACCCGCCCGGAGCTTCATGGGAGGGAACTCAATCGCTACTCCACCAGCCGGCGGAAGCTGAAGACGTCGAGCTGGTGCAGGACGAAGAAGGCGAGCCACAGGACGGCCGCGACGGCCGACGTGATGATCGCCTTGCGCAGGAGCTCGGGGCGCTCCGGGGCGCCGTGATCCTGGCCGCGGCCGGGCTTTTCGACGCGGCGCACGCCGAGCGGCAGAACGGCGAACAGCACGATCCACCAGATCACGATGTAGACCATGACGCCGGTCGCCCAGCTCATGGGGCGCGCCTCAGACCTGCTCGAGCTCGATCAGCGTGCCGGTGAAATCCTTGGGATGCAGGAACAGCACTGGCTTGTCGTGGGCGCCGATCTTGGGCTCGCCGTCGCCCAGCACACGGGCACCTTGGGCCTTCAGCTTGTCGCGGGCGGCGTAGATGTCCTCGACCTCGTAGCAGACGTGGTGGATGCCGCCGTCGTTGTTGCGGGCGAGGAAATTGGCGATCGGGGATTTCTCGCCGAGCGGATGCAGCAGCTCGATCTTGGTGTTCGGCAGCTGGACGAAGACCACGGTGACGCCATGCGCCGGCTGCGCCTTTGGCTCGCTCACCTTGGCGCCCATCACGTCGCGATACAGGTTGGCCGCCTTGGTGAGGTCGGGCACGGCGATGGCGATATGGTTCAGGCGTCCGATCATGCGCTTTAGATGCGGACGATATGCACATCCGTCAACGGCTTCTTGCCGAGGTGCGCGCGCACGACGCGCCGCACGGCGACGCGCGCCGCCAGCTCCAGCCGCTCGTCATCAGCCCGATCAGCTGCCTTGAGGTCGGACAGCATCTCCTCGAGCCCCGCCACGACGGCCTTGCCCAGCGCCCCGTCCTCGTCGTCGTAGCCGCGCAGCGTCACCTTGGGCGGCGCCATCGGCCGCCCCTTGTCGTCGACCACCAGGGTCGCCGCGGCGGCGCCATTCCACAGGAGCTTGCGCCGCTCGCGCAGCGACGCGCCGTCGAGCGGCACCACTCCGTTGCCGTCGCGCGCCAGCCGCCCGGCCGGTACATGATCGACGATCTCGGCCGGCCCCGGGGCAAGACGGACCAGCGTGCCGTTCGGCGCCACAATGGTCTCCGGCACCTGGCAGGAGCGCGCCAAGGCGGCGTGCTCGACCATGTGGCGAAGCTCGCCGTGCACGGGGACCGCGATCTTCGGCCGGATCCACTGGTAGACCTGCACGAGCTCGTCCCGCGCCGGATGGCCGGAGACGTGGACGGTCTCGTCGCTGTCGGTGAGGATCTCGACCCCGCGCGCCAGGAGCGCGTTCTGCAGCCGGCCCACCGAGTGCTCGTTGCCGGGAATGACGCGCGAGGAGAAGATCGCGGTGTCGCCGGCTTCGAGGACGAGGTCGCGGTGATCGCCGTTGGCAAGCTTGGCCATCGTCGCCCGCGGCTCGCCCTGGCTGCCGGTGCAGATCAGGACGACCTTGTCGCGCGGCAGGAAGCCCGCCTGACTCTCGGGAATGCAGTCGGGAAAGTCGAGCAGGTAGCCGCACTCCTGAGCCGCCTCGACCATGCGCACCAGGGCCCGTCCCGAGAGCACCGGATGTCGGTCCGCCGCCACCGCCGCCAGCGCAATGCTCTCGACCCGCGCCAGGTTGGAAGCAAAGCACGTCACCGCGACCCGGCACCTGGCTGCCTTGACGAGCTTCTCGAGGTTGGTGCGCACCGTGGACTCCGAGCCTGCCTCGCCCTCGACGAAGACGTTGGTGCTGTCGCACACCATGGCGAGGGCGCCCTCCTCGCCGATGCGCCGCAGCACCGCCTCGTCGGTGACGTCGCCCAGCAGCGGCTCGGGATCGATCTTCCAGTCGCCGGTGTGGAACACGGTCCCCAGCGGGGTGCGGATCGCCAGCGCATTGGGCTCGAGGATCGAATGGGTCATGGTGATCAATTCGAGCTCGAACGGCGGCAGGCTGAAGCGGCCACGCAGCGGGATCTCGGTGACCGGCACCGTCTCCACGAGGCCGGCCTCGGTGAGCTTGCGCTTCAGCACCGAGGCGGCGAACGGCGTCGCGTAGACCGGTGCGCGCAGGCGCGGCCAGAGATCGGCAACGGCGCCGAGGTGATCCTCGTGCGCGTGAGTCAGCACGATGCCGACCAGTTGGTCGCGGCACTCCTCGATGAAGGCCGGATCGGGCATAACCACCTCGATGCCGGGCATCGTGTCGTCGGCAAAGCCGATGCCGAGATCGATCATCAACCACTTTCCGGCATGGCCGTAGAGGTTGAGGTTCATGCCGATCTCTCCCGCACCCCCCAGGGCCAGGAACAGCAGCTCGTCGTTCGATGGTACGGTCATGCCGCCTTCTTGCTGCGCTTCCAGATCTCGATCAACCCGCGCGCAGTGATGTCGGGGGCCACCTGGTCGATCACCGAAATGTGCCCGTCGAACACGGGCGCCAGGCCACCGGTCGAGACCACCTTCATGGGCTTGCCGAACTCGGCCTTGATCCGCGTCACGATGCCCTCGATCAGGCCGACATAGCCCCAGAACACCCCAGTATGCATGCACGCCACCGTGGTCGTGCCGATGACGTTCTCCGGCTTCTCGACCACGATGCGCGGCAGCAGTGCAGCGGCACGGACCAGGGCCTCGATGCTGAGATTCGGGCCGGGGGCAATGGCACCGCCGCAGTAACTGCCTTCCTCGTCCACCACGTCGAAGTTGGTCGCCGTGCCGAAATCGACCACGATCGTCGGCGTGCGAGGAAACATCAGGCTGGCGCCCACCGTGTTGCAGACGCGGTCAGCGCCGGCACCCACGCCCTTGATCTTGATGCCGTAGACGACATTGGGCTCGCCCAGGAACAGCGGCTCGCAATTGAGGTAGCGCGTGCAAAGGCGGCGCAGGTTGAAATTGGCCTGCGGCACGACACTGCCGATGATGGCGTCGGTGACCGACTTGGGATCGATGCCCTCCATGCGCATCAGTTCGAACAGCCAGACCGCGTGCTCGTCGGCAGTGCGCATGGCCGACGTGTGCTGGCGCCATTCGCCGACGATGCGGTCGCCGTCGACCACGCCGAACTTGATGTTGGTGTTGTTGCAGTTGATGGCAAGCAGCATCCCTCGCCCCTCCCTCAGGCCGCACGGCCCAGCAGTTCGCCCGACACGATCCGGCGCGGACCGTCGGCGGTGTCCAGCAACAGAGCCCCTTCAGGGTCGAGCCCGGCGAATCGGCCACGCACCAGGCCCTCGCCCAACCTCACATCGACCTCGGCGCCGAGCGGCCCGGCCTGGGCAAGCCAATTGGCGCGTACCGCCGCGAAGCCTTCGCGGCGCCACCCGGCGAGACGCCGGGCGAGAGCGCCCGTGAGCTTCTCGAGCGCCGCCTCGACCGTCCCACCGAGCGCCGCCCCCGGATAGCGCATCTCCGGCAGCTGCGGCGCAAAGCCGACATTGACACCGATGCCGGCCACGACGTGCAAAACGCGGCCGCCGTCGCCGACGGCGCTCTCCAGCAGGATACCGGCGATCTTGCCGCCGTCGACCAGCACGTCGTTCGGCCATTTCACACGCACCTGGCGGTCGGCCGGCACCATGTCGGCAACCGCAAGGGCGGCGACAAAGCCCAGCTCCGCGGCCTGCGGAGCACCGCACGCGGGCCGCAGGATGGTCGAAGTGTAGAGATTGCCGACCGGCGAGGACCAACGACGGCCGCGACGGCCGCGGCCGCCGGTCTGCTCGCGCGACCACACCACGGTGCCTTCCGGGGCACCGGCCTCGGCCAGCCGGGCCGCCTCGTCGTTGGTGCTGCCAACGGTGTCGAGGGCGACCAGCGTCCACCCGTCCGGCAGGACGGGCGGCGAACTCACGGGAACAGGCCCTTGGCCGCTGCGGCGGCAACCAGGCTGAGCGGCTGCGGCGCAACCGAGAACACCGCGACCAGCAGCGCTGCCGCCAGCGCCACGGCCCGATTGACTCCGAACGCCGGCGCGTCGAATGCCTCGGCAGGCTCGTCGAAGTACATCACCTTGACGATGCGCAGGTAGTAGTAGGAGGCCACCACCGAGGCCAGCACGCCGAGAACGGCCGGAACGTAGAGCTTGGCCTCGATGGCGGCGATGAAGATGTAGAGCTTGCCCCAGAAGCCGGCCATTGGCGGAATGCCGGCCAGCGAGAACATCAGGATCAAAAGGGCGAATGCCATTGCCGGCTGGCTGCGCGCCAGGCCGGAAAGGTCGGCGATGCTCTCGACCATGACGCCGCGACGCTTCATCATCAGGATGGTGGCGAACACACCCAGCGTCATGACGAGATAAATCGCCAGGAAGAAGACGACCGCCTGGATGCCTTTCTCGCTGCCGCTCGCCAGCCCGAGCAGGATGTATCCGACATTGCCGATCGACGAATAGGCCATCAGTCGCTTGATGTTCTGCTGGCGCAGCGCCGCGAACGCGCCGAGCGCCATCGACAGAACTGCAGCCACGACGACGATCTGCTGCCACTGCGCGAACAGGGGCTTGAACGGTCCCATCAGCACCGAAACCATCAGCGACATGGCAGCGATCTTGGGCGCGACGGCGAAAAGGGCTGTAACCGGGGTCGGCGCGCCCTCGTAGACGTCGGGCGTCCACATGTGGAAGGGCACGGCCGAGACCTTGAAGGCGAGACCCGCGACCACGAACACCAGGCCGATCATCGTGCCGATCTCGGCGCCGCGGCCGTCGAGCAGGGCGCGCGAGATCTGCACGAACGCCGTACCGCCGCAGAAGCCGTAGATCAACGAGGCGCCGAACAGCAGCATGCCGGAAGCAACCGAGCCCAGGACGAAGTATTTCACGCCCGCCTCGCTCGACCGGACCGTGTCGCGCTGGAAGGCCGCCACGACGTAGAGGGCCAGCGACTGCATCTCCAGCCCGACATAGAGCGCCATCAGGTCGTTGGCCGAGATCATCAGCATCATGCCAAGCGTCGCCAGCGCAACCAGCAGCGGATACTCGAATCGCCAGGCGCGGACCTGCTCGAAATAGGCGCGCGACATCAGAATGGCGATCGAGGCGCCGACCAGCACCAGCAGCTTCATCGTCGCCGTCAGCCGGTCGACGATGAACAGCGAGGCGAAGGCGGTGCCTTCCTGATATGGCAGGAAGAGCAACGCGGCGGTCACCAGCAGCGCCGCCGACGTCGCCAGTGACACGAAGTTCGTGGCCACCTCGCCCCGCACGACGCCATAGACCAGCAGCAGCGCCGTCACCGCCGCCAGGAAGAGCTCGGGCCGGGCCAGCGTCCAGGATTCGAGACCGATGATCATGTTCGTCACTCCCGCCTGCTCACGGCGCCAGCGCCGCGGTGCGGGCGAGCTTGATGGCGTTCTGATAGTCGGCGACCAGCTTGTCGACCGCCGGCGCCATCGGATCGAGGAAGGAGTTGGGGTAGACGCCCATCCACAGGGTCAGCAGGACCAGCGGCAGGAACACCGCGATCTCGCGGCGGGTCATGTCAAGGATGGCCTGCAGCGAGCTCTTGGTGAGCTCGCCGAAGATGATCTTGCGATAGAGCCAGAGCGCATAGGCTGCGCCCAGGATCAGGCCGGTCGCCGCCAGCGCCGCCACCCAGGTGTTGACCTTGAAGGTGCCGACCAACACCAGGAACTCGCCGACGAACCCCGACAGGCCGGGCAGGCCGACGCTCGCCAGGGTGAAGAACATGAAGGTGAAGGCGTAGCGCGGCATGCGATGCACCAGGCCGCCGTAGGCGGCGATCTCGCGCGTATGCATGCGGTCGTAGACCACGCCGACGCATAGGAACAGCGCGGCCGAGACGATGCCGTGGCTCAGCATCTGGAACAGCGAGCCCTGCACGCCCTGCATGTTGAGGACGAAAGCGCCGATCGTCACGAAGCCCATGTGGGCGACCGACGAGTAGGCGATCAGCTTCTTCATGTCCTCCTGCACCAGCGCGACCAGCGAGGTGTAGATGACCGCCACGATCGACAGGCCGAAGATCAGCGGCGCGAAATACTGCGTCGCCTCCGGCAGCAGCGGGATCGACAGCCGCAGGAAGCCGTAGCCGCCCATCTTCAGGAGCACGCCGGCCAAGATGACCGAGCCCGCGGTCGGGGCCTCGACGTGGGCGTCGGGCAGCCAGGTATGGACCGGCCACATCGGCACCTTGACGGCGAACGAGGCGAAGAAGGCGAGCCACAGCCAGCACTGCCAGATGAACGGCAGCTCGAGCTTCTCCATCGCCGTCGGCAGGTCGGTGGTGCCGATCTGCCAGTAGATGGCGATGATGGCCAGCAGCATCAGCACCGAGCCGAGCAGCGTGTAGAGGAAGAACTTGAAGGCAGCATAGACGCGCCGCGGGCCGCCCCACACGCCGATGATCAGGAACATCGGAATCAGCACGCCTTCGAAGAAGACGTAGAACAGCGCCAGGTCCAGCGCGCAGAACATGCCGACCATGAAGGTCTCGAGCACCAGGAAGGCGACCATGTACTCCTTGACGCGGACATGGACCGCTTCCCAGCTCGCCAGGATGCAGATCGGCGTCAGCAGCGTCGACAGCAGGACGAAGAACAGCGAGATGCCGTCGATGCCCATGTGGTAGCCGATGGACAGCGCCGGCACCCAGTCGGCCTTCTCCTCGAACTGGAACCCCGCCTTGGTGACGTCAAAGCGCGCCCACAGCAGCAGCGAGACCAGGAACGTCACCAGCGACGTCACCAGCGCGATGCTCTTGCAATTGCGCTCGACAGCCTCCTTCGGGCCGTTCACCACGAGGCAGAACAGCGCCCCCACCAGGGGCAGGAATGTAACCAGCGAGAGGATCGGCCAGCTCGACATCGGGCCTTACCTCGCCGACAGCATGAAGTAGGTCACGAGGGCGGCCACGCCGACCAGCATCGCGAACGCGTAATGGTAGAGGTAGCCACTCTGGAAGCGGCTCAGCACGCCTGCCATATCCTGTGCGCGGGCGGCGATGTTGTCGGGGCCCAGCCCGTCGATCGTCGCCTCGTCACCCTTCTTCCAGAACAGCCGGCCGATACGCACCGCCGGCTGGACGAGCACCGCGTCATAGAGCTCGTCGAAGTACCACTTGTTGTAGAACAGCGCGTACAGCCCGGGGAAGCGCTTCGCCGTGAGCGCCGGCAGCTCGGGCCGGACGATGTAGTAGTAGTAGCTGAGCCCGATGCCCGACAGGGCAAAGACCAGCGGCGCCAGCTTGACCCACACCGGCACCTCGTGGGCGTGATGGAGCACTTCCTCGGTCGACTTCACGGCGATCGACGTGGTTCCCCAGAAATGCTGCCAGTCGTGGCCGACGAACCAGTCGTAGGCAACGAGGCCGGAAAGCAACGCGCCGGCGCCCAGCACGTAGAGCGGGATCAGGATGACCGGCGGCGATTCGTGGGCGTGATCCCAGGTATGATGGTCGCCGCGATAGGTGCCGTAGAACGTCATAAACATCAGCCGGGTCGAGTAGAAGGCCGTCATGAAGGCGGCGATCGTGCCCAGCCAGAAGGCGATCATGCCGACCACCGAGTGCGCCCCGTAGGCCGATTCGAGCATGATGTCCTTGGAATAGAAGCCGGCAAAGCCGAGGCCGTTGCCGAAGATGAACGGCACACCGATGCCCGACAGCGCCAGGGTACCGACCCACATCAGGTAGAAGGTTTGTGGCGCCTTCTCCTTGACCCCGCCCATCTTGCGCATGTCCTGCTCGTGATGCAGGCACGTGATGACCGAGCCCGAACCGAGGAACAGCAGTGCCTTGAAGAAGGCATGCGTCATCAGGTGGAACATCGCCGCCGAATAGGCGCCGACGCCGGCGGCAAAGAACATGTAGCCGAGCTGGCTGCAGGTCGAGTAGGCGACCACCCGCTTGATGTCGAACTGGGTGAGGCCGATGGTGGCGGCAAAGAATGCCGTCGCCGCGCCGATAAGGGTAACGACCGCGAGAGCGATCGGCGCGAGCTCGAAAATCGGCGACAGGCGGCAGACCATGAATACCCCCGCGGTCACCATGGTTGCCGCGTGGATCAGGGCCGAGACCGGGGTCGGGCCTTCCATAGCGTCAGGCAGCCAGGTGTGCAAGCCGAGCTGGGCCGACTTGCCCATGGCGCCGACGAACAGCAGCAGGCAGGCCGTCTCCAGTGCCGGCAAGTCCATGCCGAGGAAGTGGATGCGCGCCTGGGCCATCTCGGGCCCCTTGGCGAACACGTCGGCGAAGTTCACTGAGCCGCTCAGCATCCACACTGCGAAGATGCCCAGCGCGAAGCCGAAATCGCCGACCCGGTTGACGATGAAGGCCTTCATCGCCGCGTCGTTGGCCGACGGCCGGTCGTACCAGAAGCCGATCAGCAGATACGAGGCGAGGCCCACTCCCTCCCAGCCGAAGAACAGCTGCACGAGGTTGTCGGACGTCACCAGCATCAGCATGAAGAAGGTGAACAGGCTCAGGTAGGACATGAAGCGCGGGATGCTGGGATCCTCGGCCATGTAGCCCACCGAGTAGACATGGACCATCGACGACACGCCGGTGACGACGATCAGCATGACCGCGGTCAGCGTATCGACGCGGAGCGACCAGTTGACCACCAGGGTCCCGGAATCCATCCAGCTGAACAGCTTGACCACGACCAACTTGGCGTTCTCCGGGCCGAAGCCGATGCGGACGAAGACGAAGATGGAAAGGGCCGCGGCGATCAGCAGGGCCGCGCAGGTCACGAACTGGGCCGGCCGGTCGCCGATGACGCGGCAGAACAATCCGGCGATGGCCGCGGCCAGCAGCGGCAGCAGGACGATGAGCTTGATGGCGAGATCCATGACTTGGCGCCCCTAGCCCTTCATCGCGTTGATATCTTCGACTTCGATCGTTCCGCGATTGCGGAAGTAGACCACCAGGATTGCGAGGCCGATGGCAGCCTCCGCGGCCGCCACGGTCAGCACGAGCATGGCGAAGACCTGGCCCACGATGTTGCCCTGGTACACCGAGAAGGCGACGAGGTTGATGTTCACCGCGAGCAGCATCAGCTCGACGCACATCAGGATGACGATGACGTTCTTGCGGTTCAGGAAGATGCCGAGGATGCCGAGCGTGAACAGCACGGAGGCAACGAAGAGGTAGTGGCCGAGCCCGATCGTCATCACACCCCCTCCCGCGTCGGCACCTTGACCACGGTGATGGTCTGGTCCTTGGGGCGATAAAGCTGCTCGCCGATGCGCTGGCGCCGCACGCCCGGCCGGCTGCGCAGGGTGAGCACGATGGCGCCGATCATGGCCACCAGCAGCACCACCCCGGCCGCCTGGAATAGATAGAAATACTGGGTATAGAGCACCCGGCCGATCGCCCGCGTGTTGTCGATTGCCCCGACCTGGGCGCCCGCCTTGGCGAGGCCCGCCATCGTCGCCGAATCGCCGCCCAGCACGCCGAGGCCGAACAGGATCTCCAGCAGGAGCACCAGCCCGATCAGTGCACCGACCGGCAGGTACTTCAGGAAGCCTTCGCGCAGCTGCGTCAGGTTGATGTCGAGCATCATCACGACGAACAGGAACAGCACGGCCACCGCGCCGACATAGACGATGACCAGGATCATGGCGATGAACTCGGCGCCGATCAGGATGAACAGCGCCGCGGCATTGAAGAAGGCCAGGATCAGAAACAGGACCGAGTAGACCGGATTGCGCGACACCACGACCATGGTCGCGGACGCCATGACGACGAACGCGAAGACGTAGAAGGCCAGAGCCTGGAGCAGCATGTTCTCCCCCTACCGCCCCGGCTCAGCGATACGCCGCGTCTGACTTGAGATTGGCCGCGATCACGGGCTCCCAGCGGTCACCGTTCGCGAGCAGCTTCTCCTTGTTGTACATCAGCTCCTCGCGGTTCTCGGTCGAGAACTCGAAGTTCGGGCCTTCGACAATGGCATCGACCGGGCAGGCCTCCTGGCAGAAGCCGCAGTAGATGCACTTGGTCATGTCGATGTCGTAGCGGGTCGTCCGCCGGCTGCCGTCGTCACGCGGCTCGGCCTCGATGGTGATGGCCTGGGCCGGGCAGATCGCCTCGCAGAGCTTACAGGCGATGCAGCGCTCCTCGCCGTTGGGGTAGCGGCGCAGCGCGTGCTCGCCGCGGAAGCGCGGGCTGAGCGGTCCCTTCTCGTAGGGATAGTTCACCGTCACCTTGGGCTTGAACATGTACTTCAGGGTGAGGACGAAGCCCGTCACCAGCTCGGAGAGCAGGAACGAGCGCGCGGTGCGGTCGAGAGAGGCCATCATGCGATCTCCCTAGGGTTTCGGAACCCAGCCGCCGAACTGCAGCACGGCGGCCGTGACGACGACCCAGCCCAGCGATACGGGCAGGAACACCTTCCAACCCAGCCGCATCAGCTGGTCGTAGCGGTAGCGGGGCAGCGTTCCCTTGGTCCAGCTGAACACGAACAGCAGGAACGCGATCTTGAGGGCGAACCAGACGAGGCCCGGCACCCAGGTGAAGGGCGCGAACGGTATGGGCGACATCCAGCCGCCCAGGAACAGCACCGCGCCCATCGCCGACAGCAGGATCATGTTGGCGTATTCGCCGAGGAAGAACAGGCCGAAAGTCATCGACGAGTATTCGGTGTGGAAGCCCGCCACCAGCTCGGCTTCCGACATCGGCAGGTCGAACGGCGTGCGGTTGGTCTCGGCCAAAGCCGACACGAAGAAGATGACGAACATCGGCAGCAGCGGCAGCCAGAACCAGTTCCAGAACCAGCCGGACTGGGCCATCACCACCTTGGAGAGGTTCAGCGAGCCGACGCAGAGCAGCACCGTGATCAGGACGAAGCCGATCGAGACCTCGTACGAAACCATCTGCGCCGCCGAGCGCAGCGCCCCCAGGAACGCATATTTCGAGTTCGACGCCCAGCCGGCGATGATGATGCCGTAGACACCGAGCGAGGAGATGGCGAACAGGTAGAGGATGCCGACATTGATGTCGGCGATGACCCAGCCGTCGGCGAACGGCACCACCGCCCAGGCGACCAGCGCCGTGATGAAGGTGATCATCGGCGCCAGGACGAACAGCATGGCGTTGGCGCTCGACGGAACGATCGTCTCCTTCAAAACCAGCTTCAGCCCGTCAGCCATGGGCTGCAGCAGGCCGAACGGGCCGACCACGTTGGGACCGCGTCGCAGTTGGATCGATGCCCAGATCTTGCGATCGGCGTAGGTCATGTAGGCCACCGCCAGCAGCAGCGGCACGGTGACCAGCAGGCACTCGGCCAGGATCACGATGGCCTGGCCCAGCCAGTTGGTGGTGAAGAAATGGATCAGGTCGGCGCCCATGCCCTGCCCCGCCGCCCTATTCCGCCGCCAGCAGCTGGGCGCGCGAGGCCGTGCACTCGGCCATCGTCCGCGACACCCGGCTGATCGGGCAGGTCATGTAGAAATTCCCGATCGGCGACACGAACGGCGCATCGCCGAGGCTGCCCGCCTTGCCGAAGGTTCCCCATGCGCCGGCCACCTGTTGGTCGAGATCGGCAAAGCTCGGGTTGACGGCGACCAGTCGGGCCCGCACCTGCTCGAGGGTGTCGTACGGCAGCTGCTTGCCAAGCCGCTCCGACAGGGCGCGCAGGATCGCCCAATCCTCGCGCGCCTCGCCCGGCGGATAGCCGGCGCGGAAGGCACTCTGCACCCGGCCCTCCGTGTTGACGTAGGTGCCGGGCTTCTCCGTGTAGGCGGCCCCCGGCAGGATCACGTCGGCGCGCTGGGCGCCGGCGTCGCCATGGTGGCCCTGATAGACCACGAACGCCTTCCCGAGCCGCCTGGTGTCGATCTCGTCGGCCGCCAGGAGATAGATGAAGTCGATCTCCTTCTTCTCGCAACCACTCAGGATGCCGGCTACGTCGCGTCCTTCCGGGCCCGGTACCAGGCCGAGATCGAGGCCGCCGACGCGCGCCGCCGCCGTATGCAGCACGGCAAAGCCGTTCCAGTCGGCCCGCACCGCGCCGAGCTTGTCGGCGAGTTCGCGGGCCATCGCCAGGACGGCGGCACCGTCGTCGCGCGCCAGAGCACCCATGCCGACGATGATCAGCGGATGCCTGGCCGCCTTGAGCTTGTCGAAGAAGCCCAACTTGCCGTCGACGAGGTCGCGCAGGCTGGCCGGGCCGGCGCCCAGCCGCTCGACCGGATAGGTGAGATCGGACATCGGACCGATGCTGCCGATGGCACACTGGCCATGCAGGTAGCGCTTGCGGATGCGGGCGTTCAGCACCGGCGACTCGCGCCTCGGGTCCGTCCCGACCAGCAGGATCGCATCGGCCTGGTCGATCCCGCGTACACCGGGATTGAAGATATAGCCGCCGCGCGCGCCTGCCTCGAGCTTCGCACCGTCCTGCCGGCAATCGACATTGGGTGAACCCAGAGCCGCCATGAGGTCCTTGAGGGCGACCATCGCCTCGGCGTCGCACTGATCGCCGGCGATCGCCGCGATCCGGGAACCGTCGAGGCCTTCGAGCTTGGCAGCGATGGCGCCAAAAGCGTCGGCCCAGGTCGTTTCCACGACCTTGTTGCCACGCCGCAGGTAGGGACGATCGAGGCGCTGGTAGCGCAGACCGTCGATCGCATGCCGCGTCTTGTCGGAGATCCACTCCTCGTTCACGTCGTCGTTGAGACGTGGCAGTACGCGCATGACCTGCGCACCGCGCGTATCGATGCGGATGTTGCTGCCGAGCGCGTCCAGGACGTCGATCGACTCCGTTTTGGTGAGCTCCCACGAGCGCGCCTCGAAAGCGTAGGGCTTGGAGGTCAGCGCGCCGACCGGGCAGAGGTCGACCAGGTTTCCCGACAATTCGGTGCTGAGCGCATGCTCGACGTAGGTCGTGACCTCCATGCTTTCGCCGCGGCCTGTCGCACCCAATTCCTCTACGCCCGCCACCTCGGTGGCGAAGCGGATGCAGCGCGTGCAGTGAATGCAGCGGTTCATCGACGTCTTGACCAGCGGGCCCAGCTCCTTGTCGGGCACGGCGCGCTTGTTCTCGTGGAACCGGCTGCGGTCGAAGCCGTAGGCCATCGCCTGGTCCTGCAGGTCGCATTCGCCGCCCTGGTCGCAGATCGGGCAGTCGAGCGGATGGTTGATCAGCAGGAACTCCATCACGCCCTTGCGGGCCTTCTGCACCATCGGCGTCGTGGTGAAGATCTCCTGCTTGTCGGCGACCGGAAGCGCGCAGCTCGCCTGCGGCTTGGGCGGGCCGGGTTTCACCTCGACCAGGCACATGCGGCAGTTGCCGGCGATCGACAGCCGCTCATGGTAGCAGAAGCGCGGCACCTCGAGGCCGGCCAACTCGCATGCCTGCAGGATGGTGATGCCGGCCGGCACCTCCATCTCGACGCCGTCGATCTTGATCTTGGGCATTGTCTGCTCCCTGCCCTACTCGGCCGCCAGCTTTTCGGTGCGCGCCCGGATGCGGCGCTCCATCTCGGGCCGGAAATGCCGGATCAGACCCTGGATCGGCCACGCCGCGGCATCGCCCAGCGCGCAGATCGTATGGCCTTCGACCTGCCGGGTGACGTCCTCCAGCGCATCGATCTCGTCGAGGCGCGCATTGCCCGTCACCATCCGCTCCATGACGCGCCACATCCAGCCGGTGCCCTCGCGGCACGGCGTGCACTGGCCGCAGCTCTCGTGCTTGTAGAACTGACTGAGTCGGGCGATCGCCTTCACCACGTCGGTCGACTTGTCCATGACGATCACGGCCGCCGTGCCCAGCCCCGACTTCTGGTCACGCAGCGAGTCGAAATCCATCAGGACAGTGTCGCAAATCGACTTGGGAAGCAGCGGCACCGACGCGCCGCCGGGAATCACCGCCAGCAGATTGTCCCAGCCGCCGCGCACGCCGCCGCAATGCCGGTCGATCAGTTCGCGCAGCGGGATGCCCATCTCCTCCTCCACATTGCAGGGCTTGTTCACGTGCCCCGAAATGCAGAACAGCTTGGTGCCGGTGTTGTTCGGCCGGCCGATACCGGCGAACCACGGCGCGCCGCGGCGCAGAATGGTGGGCGCGACGGCGATCGATTCGACATTGTTGACGGTCGAAGGGCAGCCATAGAGGCCGGCGCCGGCCGGGAACGGCGGCTTCAGCCGCGGCATCCCCTTCTTGCCCTCGAGGCTCTCGAGCAGCGCCGTCTCCTCGCCGCAGATATAGGCGCCGGCGCCGCGATGGACGTAGAGGTCGAAATCCCAGCCCGAGCCGCAGGCGTTCTTGCCCAGCAACCCCGCGTCATAGGCCTCGCGGATGGCCGCCATCAGGTGCTGGGCTTCGTTGTAGAACTCGCCACGCACGTAGATGTAGCCGGCGTTGGCGCGCATCGCGAAGCCGGCGACCAGGCATCCTTCGACGAGAAGGTGCGGGTCGTGCCGCATGATGTCGCGGTCCTTGCAGGTGCCGGGCTCGGACTCGTCGGCATTGACGATGAGATAGTGCGGCCGGTCCTTCACCTCCTTGGGCATGAAGGACCATTTCAAGCCGGTCGGGAAGCCGGCGCCACCGCGGCCGCGCAGGCCCGACTTCTTCATCTCCTCTATGATGGCGTCGTGGCCGCGCTCGATCAGCGCCTTGGTGCCGTCCCAGGCGCCGCGCTTGCGCGCGCCGTCGAGACGCCAATCGTGGTAGCCGTAGAGGTTGGTGAAGATGCGGTCCTTGTCGGCAAGCATCGCTTACTCGCTCCTGAGCGTCGTCGGGCCGCCCTCCGGGGCGGAGGTCTGCCGATCGACTTGCGGCCCGGGCTTCGGCGTCTCGCCCCGCCGGAACGCGTCGAGCACCTTCTTGAGGGAAGCCTCGTCGAGGTCCTCGTAGAAATCGTCGTTGATCTGCACGACCGGCGCGTTGACGCAAGCCCCCAGGCATTCGACCTCCTGGACGCTGAAGGTCTCGCCATCGGCCGCATGCTCGCAGGCCTTCATGATCGCATCCGAACCGCGCAGCCAGCATGGCGTCGTCGTGCAGACCTGCAGCAGGTGCTTCCCGCGCGGCCGAAGCTGGAACATCGTGTAGAAGGTCGCGATCTCGTAAACGCGGATCGGCGCCATATCGAGGAGCTTCGCGACCTCGTCCATCGCCACACGCGGCAGCCAGCCCTGCTGGCGCTGCGCGAGGTCGAGCACGCCGATTACCGCGCTGGCTTGCCGGCCTGGCGGATAGTTGGCCACCAGGGCTTTCGCCTTGGCGAGGTTCTCGGGCGTGAAGGCGAAGTGCGCGACGTGCGGCACATCTTTGGGATCAGCGGTGACCATCGACATCGAAGCGTCTCCTACCGATCGATCTCGCCGAACACGATGTCGAGCGAGCCGATGTTGGCCGACATGTCGGCCAGCTGATGTCCCCTGGTCATCATGTCGAGTGCCTGCAGGTGCGGGAATCCGGGCGCGCGGATCTTGCAGCGGTAGGGCTTGTTGGTGCCGTCCGACACGAGATAGACACCGAACTCGCCCTTGGGCGCCTCGACGGCAGTATAGGTCTCGCCGGCCGGCACCTTGTAGCCCTCGGTGTAGAGCTTGAAGTGATGGATCAACGCCTCCATCGAACCCTTCATCTCGCCGCGCCGCGGCGGTGAGATCTTGCGGTCGTCGATCCGAACGGGGCCTTCGACCTTGCGCAGAGCCGCCACGCACTGCTCCATGATGCGCGCGCTCTGGTACATCTCCTCGATGCGCACCAGGTAGCGGGCGAAGCAGTCGCCGGTCTTGCCGATCGGGATGTCGAAATCCATGCGCTCATAAACGTCGTAGGGCTGCGACTTGCGCAGGTCCCACGGGATGCCCGAGGCGCGGATCAGCGGGCCGGAAAATCCCCAGTCCAGCGCCTGCTGCTGGTCGACGACGCCGATATCGACCGTGCGCATGCGGAAGATGCGGTTTTCATTCAGCAGCTTCTCGATGTCCTTGAGGAAGGGGTAGAACTGCTTGATCCACGCGTCCATCGAATCGAGCATGCCGGCCGGCAGATCCTGGTGGACGCCACCGGGACGGAAGTACGCCGCGTGCATGCGCGAGCCGCTCACGCCCTCGTAGTACTCCATCAGGAGCTCGCGCTGCTCGAAGCCCCACAAGGGCGGCGTCAGCGCACCGACGTCCATGGCGAACGTGGTGACGTTCAAGAGGTGATTGAGGATGCGCGTGATCTCGGCGAACAGCACGCGAATGTACTGGCCGCGCTCCGGCGCGGCGATGCCGAGCAGCTTCTCGACGGCAAGCGCGTAGGCATGCTCCTGGTTCATCGGCGAGACGTAGTCGAGCCGGTCGAAATACGGCACTGCCTGCAGGTAGCTCTTGTACTCGATCAGCTTCTCGGTGCCGCGATGGAGCAGGCCGATATGCGGATCGCAGCGCTCGACGATCTCGCCGTCCATCTCGACGACCAGGCGCAGCACGCCGTGGGCCGCCGGATGCTGCGGCCCGAAATTCATCGTCAGAGTCTTGATCTCGACGTCGGACATGTCAGCTCGCCTTGTCCTTCTGCTCGGCCTTCTCGTCGCCCGGCAGGACGCGCTGGGCACCCTCCCAGGGACTCAGAAAATCGAAGCGACGGAACTCCTGGGTGAGCTTGACGGGCTCGTACACAACCCGCTTCTGCACGTCGTCCCAGCGCACCTCGACGAAGCCGGTCAGCGGGAAATCCTTGCGCATCGGATGCCCCTCGAACCCGTAGTCGGTGAGGATACGCCGCAGGTCGGGGTGGTCGGCGAACCACACGCCGTAGAGATCGTATGTTTCGCGCTCGAACCAGCCCGCGGAGCTGTACACAGCGGCAGCCGAAGGCACCGGCGTCGCCTCGTCGGTCGGGACCTTGACGCGGATGCGCTGGTTGTTCTTGAGGCTGAGCAGATTGTAGACGACGTCGAACCGCTTCTCGCGCTCCGGCCAGTCGACGCCGCAGACGTCGACGAGCTGCTTGAACAGGCACTTGGGATCGTCGCGCAGGAAGGTCAGCAGGCCGACCAGCTTGTCCGGGGTCGTCTCGAGCATCAGCTCGCCGAGCCGGATGCTCGAGGCGACGACGGCGCCGGCCGTGGCCTGGCCGATATGCGCGCCGAGCTCCTGTAGCGATACCGCCATCAGCGCACCAGCGTTCCCGTCCGGCGAACCTTCTTCTGGAGCTGCAGCACGCCATAGAGCAGCGCCTCGGCGGTCGGCGGACAGCCCGGCACATAGACATCGACCGGCACGATGCGATCGCAGCCGCGCACGACCGAGTAGCTGTAGTGATAGTAGCCGCCACCGTTGGCGCACGAACCCATCGAGATTACGTAGCGCGGCTCGGCCATCTGGTCGTAAACCTTGCGCAGCGCCGGCGCCATCTTGTTGGTGAGCGTGCCGGCCACGATCATGACGTCGGCCGAGCGCGGGCTCGGCATCGGCGCGAAGCCGAAGCGATCGAGATCGTAGCGGCTCATCCAGCAGTGGATCATCTCGACGCCGCAGCAGGCCAGACCGAAGGTCAGGCCCCACATCGAGCCGGTGCGCGCCCAGGTGATCAGCTTGTCGAGCTGGGCGACGACGAAGCCCTTGTCGGCCAGCTCGTCGTTCAGCGCGCGCGACAGAGCCGCCTCGGCCGCGGGGCTGGGCTTGGCTTGGGTGGTCACTCCCATTCCAGGGCTCCCTTGCGCCATTCGTAGATGAAGCCGACCGTCAGGACGGCGAGAAACAGCATCATCGACCAGAAGCCGAACAGGCCGATGTCTCCCAGCGCAACGGCCCACGGAAACAGAAAGGCCACCTCGAGATCGAAAATAATGAACAGGATGGCGACCAGATAAAACCGAACATCGAACTTGCCGCGGGCGTCATCGAAGGGCGCGAATCCGCACTCGAACGGGGACAGCTTCTCGGAGTCGGGATTCTGGCGGGCTATCAGGTAGGAGCCACCAATCATGGCGCCCGTCAGACCGAGTGCCAAGCCGAGGAAGATCAGGATCGGCAGGTATTCCCTGAGAAGATCTTCCATCGTCACCCCTTTTTAGCGCCCGATTTTTTGTTTGGGCGGCCAGCGTTGGGGCTGGCGCGAGCGACGGGACTCGAACCCGCGACCTCCGGCGTGACAGGCCGGCGTTCTAACCAACTGAACTACGCCCGCAATAGCCCCCAACGGCGCGCGAGAGATATAGGACCCCCCGAGGCGAGTCAAGCATACCGCACCCGCGAAGGCGTGCGTAAGTGCCGGAATTACAACGGTTTCCACGCTGCAGACGAGCTGTCGAAAAATATGAAGCTCCGGACCAGCGAACGCAGCGCGGAGCGTGCTCCGCTCATGGCTGGAGCGCGCCGCTCAGCGCGCCACTCCCGTGGCGCTCATGCTCTTCTTCCGACCGGCAATCGGTGTGTCCGCAATCCCTATGAGCGCCACGGGAGTGGCGCGCTCATGGGCGCTAACTTTGGCCAGACCAACAAAGTCCTCATCCTGAGGAGGCCGCGTAGCGGCCGTCTCGAAGGATGGGCGACACACGAGATCGCTGGAAAAGCGGTGTCGCAGCACCCGATCTGTTGCCGACCCTTCGAGACGCGGCCCTCCGGACCGCTCCTCAGGGTGAGGTCTTCTGTAATGTTAGCGCCTATGAGTGGCGCGCTCCCAGCGCATGACGTGCCCAGCGAGGTTGTGCTACCACCAGCTCCGGGGGCGATTAGCTCAGCGGTAGAGCATTCCCTTTACACGGGACAGGTCGGCGGTTCGATCCCGTCATCGCCCACCACTATGTAAGCTAGCAAAACCGGGCTTTCTGAGCACTTAGAGAGATGCCAGACAATCGTCATACAGACGGAGTCGGGCGCAGAATCGGGCGCAACGGAGGGCTAACTCCCCGCTCAACAGGCGCGTGCCGCTGCCCTTAGTTGATCGCGTCCTTGAGCTGCTTGCTCGCCTTGAAGCGCGGCACGCTGGCCGCGGCGATCTTGATCTTCTCGCCAGTGCGCGGGTTGCGCCCTTCTCCTGCCTTGCGCTTGGAGACTTGGAATGTTCCAAATCCGACCAGGAGGACTTTCTCTTTCTTTTTCAACGATTTGGTAATCACCGTCAGCATCGCGTCGACGGCGCCGGCGGCGTCCGTCTTGGAGAGGTTGGTCGAGGCAGCGACGGCGGCGATCAAATCGTGCTTGTTCACGGGTCAACCCCAGCAAGGTCCGGCAGGTGGAAGTC
>NZ_JBFWZI010000021.1:0-32676 GCF_050185545.1 Reyranella sp.
GGCGTGCCGACCTCGCCGCCGGCCGCGTGCGCTTCATCGGTGATGCCGACCGCCGCATCGAGGAGGATCGTCTGCGCGTCCTGCGCTTCTTCCGCTTCTACGCCTGGTTCGGCCGCCCTCCGCTCGACGGCGAGGGCTTCGCCGCCTGTCGGCGCAGTGCCGCCACGCTGGGCGCCCTGTCGGCCGAGCGCGTTGCCAAGGAGCTTCTGCGCCTGCTCGCCGCGCCGGCGGCGGCCGATGCGCTCGATGCGATGGCCGAAGCCGGCACGCTCGACCACTGGCTGCCGGAGTTTCTCGGCACCAGGACTTTGCGTGCGCTGATGGGCCGCGAAGATGAGCCCGACCCATTGCGTCGGCTCGCCGCGATTGTGTCCTCGGCCTCGGCCGCCGTCGTCGCCAAGCGCCTGCGCCTGTCGACCCAGGAGACACTGCGTCTGGAGCTCATGTTGTCGACGGAGAGCGCCGTGCGGCTCGACGGCGATGCGCGGAACCTGCGCGCGCAGATCTACCGTCTTGGAACCCGCCTGTTCATCGACCGCGTGCTGCTCGCCGTCGAGGTGCCTGGAGACTGGCGCGCCGCGGTGGCGCTCGCCCGATCATGGACGCCGCCCGACCTGCCGGTGACCGGCGCCGACGTGGTGAAGCTCGGCCTGCAGCCGGGGCGCAAGATCGGCAACCTGCTCGACGCGGTCGAGCAATGGTGGGTCGCCGGCGACTTCACCGCCGATCGTGCGGCCTGTCTTGCCGAACTCGAGCGACGTGCGGCCGACGCATGATCCGGCCCGGCCTCACCTTCGCGCTGTGGCTCGCGCTCGCCCTGTTCGTGCTGCTCAACGATCTCGTCGGCGACAGCTGGCTTGGTCCGACGCTGCCGGTGCGCGCTCTCGAATGGTACAAGACCTTGGTGCCGCTGCCCTACGTGGCGATGCTGGCGATTATTCACGCCCGCCGCTGTGCGGGGCCACGCTGGCTCCAGGCGGCGTTGCTCGCTGCCCTGCTGTGGCCGACCTCCACCGTGTTGCTGGGCTTCGTCCAGGCTCGCATGATCTATGGCGAGGATCCGACCGTCTTCCTCGACCGGCTGGGCTTCTGGTGGGGCGCGCCCTATCCGCTGTTCGTCGTCGTCGTGCTGGCGGCCCCGATCGTCGCGGGCGCCGCCGTGGCGCGACTTCGATGAAGAAGCTTTTCGCCATATTGTGCGGCGTGGCACTGCTCGGCGATGCTGCCGTCGCCCAGCAGGTCGTCGGCGGCATGATCGTGCCGGACGGACAGGTCGTGACCGGTCCGGTGTTTCGCCGCAACGGCACGTCGGTGCCGTCGATCACGACAGGCGCCGACGCCAACAGCTATATCTTCAGCACGCCGCCGACGGCATCGTTCCTGCCCAACAGTCCAGCCGCGGTCGTTCTGACGTCGGTGCCGACGCTCTACGCCCGCGTCTATACGCAGGGGATCACCAGCCCGGTCGGCGGCTTCATCGCGCCCTCCAACACGATCCGCGGTCTCGATGTCCACCAGATCCGCGATGTGCTGGCGCTGCCGTTCCTGCCCGACTCGCTCACCCTGGTGCAGGTGCCGGCCGGCACCTGCATCCTGTTCGGCACGGCGGCGCCGATCACCGGCACCTTCCCGGCGAATCCCCCTGCCATTCCGACGCCCGGGCCGTGGGGCAACGGTGGCGTGCTGCAGGGCAACCTGATCGGCCTGACCGGCAGCCCGAATTGCCAGAATGCGGCTTTCGTGCCGGCGGCCAATTACATGAACCGGCAGTCGATCAACGGCACCGCGCTTGCCTATCGACCGAATGCCGGCACCGGCAACACCTACGCCGTGGCGGCCGCGCTCGATGTCGGCGTCTTTCCGGCGCAGTTCTCCGACATGGACACGGTCTACACCAGCCTCGACCTGCTCAATTATGGATCGTCCGACGCCCTGCGTGCGGCACTGAAGCAGCTCGACGGCGAATCCTATGCCGACTTCGGCTATCTTCGTATGATGGCAGGGCGGGCGTTCCTCGACGTCCTGCATCAGCAGATGCGCGCGGCGCGTTTGCGCCGGCCGTCGGCGCCGACGGCCGCTGAACCGGCACTCAGCCTCGCCGAGCCGTCGCCGACGCAGACGGAGATTGGTGACCTTCGGAAGTCGCTGGCAACGGCAGGGGGCGGCAGTCGGCGCACCGAGGCGGGCGGCCTGTGGTTTGCGCCTTATGGCGCGGTCGGCGCGGTATACGGCGACTCCGCCACACACAGCGCGAGCTATGGGCTGCACGGCTTTGCCGCCGGCGGCGACATCGAAATCTTCGACGCCTTCCGCATCGGCGGCGCGCTCGGCTATTCGAGCACCGGCCTGTCGACCAGCCTCGCCGCCTCGGGCAGCAACGAGGCCTTTTCGTTGGCCGCCTATGCGAGCTACGCGCCGCGGCCCTGGTACCTCGATGCCGCGGCGGGCTACGCCTACAATTGGGGCAGTCTGACGCGCACCATCGCCTTTCCCGGCATCTTCCGCACCGCCCAGGGCAATCTGACGGCCAGCCAGTTCATCGGCAGCGTCGAGTCCGGCATCGCCTTCACCGTCGCACCGCGCCTCGTGGTGACGCCGTTCGCACGACTCGAAGTGACCGCGGCAAGCCAGAATCCCTTCACCGAGACCGGCGCGGGCGCGATCAGCCTCGCCGCGGCGGCACAGAACACGACCGGCGTGCGCAGCATCATCGGCATGGAGCTTTCGGGTTCGCTGGCGCTCATGGGCGCGCAGCCTCTGTCGATGGCGCTGCGGCTCGGCTGGGCGCACGACTACGCTGACCTCTCGGGTGCGCTGAACGCGAACTTCGTCGGCAAGCCCGACACCAGTTTCGTCGTCTACGGGCCGACGCCGGACCGCAATGCGGCGACCATCGGCGCTGGGCTGACGCTGCCGTTACCGCTCGGCCAAGCCTTCCTCAACTACGATGGCAACCTGGCGCAGGGTTACACGTACCATGCGGCCACGCTGGGCCTGCGGATCGCGTTTTAGGGGCTCATCGCTGGGAGCGCGCCACTCATAGGCGCTAACTTAACTTACAAAGGGACCTCACCCTGAGGAGCGGCCTGGAGGCCGCGTCTCGAAGGGTCGGCAACAAATCCGATGTTGCAACACCGCTATTCCAGCGATCTGGTCTGTCGCGCATCCTTCGAGACGGTCGCTACGCGACCTCCTCAGGATGAGGACTTTGCTGGACCGGCTAGCGCCTATGAGCGCGCCACTCCCGTGGCGCTCATGGGATGTGAGACCAACGAGAAGAGCGCCACTGGAGTGGCGCGCTCCCAGCGAAGATTTACGGCCAGCGCACCTCAGGCGGCAGCGACATCAGGATCGCGTCGACGTTGCCGCCGGTCATCAGGCCGAACTTGGTGCCGCGGTCGTGCAGCAGGTTGAACTCGACGTAGCGGCCGCGGCGAACCAGCTGGTGCTCGCGTTCGGCGGGAGTCCATGGCTCGTTCATGTGCCGGCGCACGATCTCGGGGTAGACGGCCAGGAAGGTCTCGCCGACGTCGCGGGTGAAGGCGAAGTCGCGGTCGAAATCGCCGCTGTCGAGGTCGTCATAGAAGATGCCGCCGACGCCGCGCGCCTCGCCGCGATGGGAAAGATAGAAGTATTCGTCGCACCACTGCTTGAAGCGGGGGTAGTAGGCGGCATCGTGGCGGTTGCAGGCGGCCTCGAGGGCGCCATGGAAGGTCCGGGTGTCGGCGTCGTTCGGCACCATCGGCGTCAGGTCGGCGCCGCCGCCGAACCAGGCGCGGGTGGTGACGATGTGGCGCGTGTTCATGTGCACCGCCGGTACCCTGGGCGAGCGCATGTGGGCGACCAGGGAGATGCCCGAGGCGAAGAAGCGCGGATCCTCCGCCGCTCCCGGGATCTGGCTGCGGAACTCGGGGCTGAATTCGCCGAACACGGTCGAGACGTTGACGCCGACCTTCTCGAACACCCGCCCGCGCATCACCGACATGACGCCGCCGCCGCGATCCTCGCCCGCCGGCCCTGTTGCGCGCTGCCAGCTGGTGCGCTCGAACCGGCCGGGCGGCAGGTCGTGGTGTGTGCCGATCACCTCGTCCTCGATGCGCTCGAATTCGGCGCAGATTCGATCGCGCAGCGCCTCGAACCAGGACCGGGCGGCCTGCTTGCGCCGCTCGATCGTCGTTTCATCGGGCAGGGGAGTGGGCGTGCTGGTCGGCTTGCGCATGGAATCCACGAGTCTGGCGAAGGGCCTCGCTCACTACCATGCTGGCCGCCAGCGCGACATTGAGCGAACGCGCCCCCGGCTTGAGCGGGATGCGCAGCCGGACCTCGGCTGCATCGTGCACATCGGCCGGCACGCCGGCGCTTTCGCGGCCGAGCAGCAGGATGTCGTCGGGGCGGAAGACCAGGTTGGGAAAGATCGTGTCGCCCGCCGTGGTCAGCAGGACCAGCCGTCCGGCCGGCCGGTCGCGCCGGAACGCCTGCCACGAGGCGTGCCGGACCAGGCGCGCCAGGTCGTAGTAGTCCATGGCCGCCCGGCGGATGCGGCGGTCGTCGACCGGGAAGCCGCAGGGCTCGATGACGTCGAGGGCGAGGTCGAGGCAGCCCGACAGGCGGATGAAGGCGCCGACGTTCTGCGGAATATCGGGCTGGTAAAGGGCGACGCGCATGGCCGTGCATGTACATCGTCCGCGACGCGGAAGGGGACTCCGTGCGGCACGCTGTCACAGACCGCCGCGGCTCCGGCCTGCGACCAACAGAGCCTTGAAACTTAAAGGCCTTTTGCGGTCTAAAGACCACTATCTCCTCGGGGGGACGGAAGAGAGTAACAATGGCAACATCAAGCATCCCGGCCGGCGGGCACGGTGACCCGACCCGGCGCGACTTTCTCATGGTCGCAACGGGCGCTCTGGGCGGCGTCGGCATCGCAGCCACCGCATGGCCCTTCATCAACAACCTGAACCCCGCTGCCGACACCCTGGCTCTGGCCTCGGTCGAGGTGAATGTCGCCCCCATCGAGGTCGGGCAGGCGATCACGGTGAAATGGCGCGGCAAGCCGGTGTTTATCCGCCATCGCACACCGGAAGACATCAAGGCGGCCGAATCGGTGCCGATGTCGGCATTGCCCGATCCGCAGACCGACAATTCGCGCGTCACCGACTCCGCCAAGAAGGTGCGCCCGGAATGGCTGGTCATGGTCGGCGTCTGCACCCACCTCGGCTGCGTGCCGCTCGGCAACAGGCCCGGCCAGGACAAGGGACCTTTCAACGGCTGGTACTGCCCATGCCACGGCTCGGCCTACGACACGTCCGGGCGCATCCGCCAGGGACCGGCGCCGAAGAATCTCGTGGTTCCCGAGTATCTGTTCCTTTCGGACTCGCTCGTCCGCATCGGCTGATCGATCGCGCGATCAGCGCCAGGAGTTCCCAGCATGGCTTCGTCCCACGGCACGCCGCCGGTCTTCAACAACAAGGTGATCTCCTGGATCGATCACCGTCTGCCGATCTTCTCGTATATGGAGAAGGAGTATCACACCTTCCCGACGCCCCGGAATTTCAACTACTTCTGGAATTTCGGCGCGATCGCGACGGTGATGCTGGTGCTCATGATCGCGACCGGCGTGGTGCTGGCGACGAACTACACGCCGCACGTCCTGATGGCGTTCGATTCGGTCGAACGCATCGATCGCGACGTGCCGCAGGGCTGGCTGATGCGCGACCTGCACATGAACGGCGCGTCGTTCTTCTTCATCGCCGTCTACATCCACATTTTCCGCGGCATGTACTACGGCTCCTACAAGGCGCCGCGCGAACTCCTGTGGATCCTGGGCGTCGTCATCTTCCTGCTGATGATGGCGACGGCCTTCATGGGCTACGTGCTGCCATGGGGCCAGATGAGCTTCTGGGGTGCCACCGTCATCACCAACCTGTTCTCCGCCATCCCGGTGGTCGGCGATTCGATCGTCACCTGGCTGTGGGGCGGCTTCGCGGTCGATAATCCGACCCTCAACCGGTTCTTCGCGTTCCACTACCTGCTGCCCTTCGTCATCGTCGCGGTGGTGGCGCTGCACGTTGTGGCGCTGCACGTGCACGGCTCGAACAACCCGCTGGGCATTGACCCCAAGGGGCCGCAGGACACGGTGCCGTTCCATCCGTACTACACGATGAAGGACGGCTTCGGGGTCGTCGTCTTCATGATCGTCTATGCCGGCGTCGCCTTCTTCGCGCCCGATTTCTTCGGCGAGCCGGACAACTACATTCCGGCCAACCCGCTGGTGACGCCCGCGCACATCGTGCCGGAATGGTACTTTCTGCCGTTCTACGCCATCCTGCGCGCCGTCCCGGACAAGCTGGGCGGCGTGATCGCCATGTTCGGCTCGATCGCCGTGCTGTTCGTGCTGCCCTGGCTCGATACCTCCCGGGTCCGTTCCGCGACCTTCCGGCCGATCTACAAGTGGTTCATGTTCGTTCTGGTGATCGACGTGGTGGTGCTGGGGTTCTGCGGCGCCAACCCGCCGGCCGGCTTCTGGATCCCGTTGGCCCAGGTCGCCACGCTTTACTACTTCTTCCACTTCCTGGTCCTGTTGCCGATCCTGGGCAAGATCGAACGGCCGTTGCCATTGCCGCCCAGCATTGCGGACGCGGTGCTCAAGAACAAGGCGGGTTAAGGACGATGCGCACGTTGCCCATGAAGAAGCTCCTGGTCTCGGGCGCCATTGCGCTCGCGGCCCTCTCGGCCGGAGCCGCCGCCATCGCCGCCGGCACCGAGGAACACCCACCGAAACGCCAGTGGCATTTCCAGGGGCCGTTCGGCACCTACGACCGGGCCGCCGCCCAGCGCGGCTACCAAGTCTATGCCGAGGTCTGCGCCGCCTGCCATTCGCTGCAGCTGCTGGCCTATCGCAACCTGATGGAGCTCGGCCTGACCGAGAGCCAGGTCAAGGGCCTGATCAAGGACATCGTCGTGCCGGACATCAACGACGACGGCCAGCCGATCGAGCGCCCGGCGCGCCTGTCCGACCACTTCAAGAAGCCGTTTCCCAACGAGCTTGCCGCCGCCGCGGCGAACAACGGCAAGGCGCCGCCCGATCTCAGTGTTATAGTGAAGGCGCGCGTGAACGGCCCGGACTACATCCACGGCCTGCTGACCGGCTATGTGCCCTACGACAAGCTGACGCCGCAGCAGATCAAGGATTTTGCCGTCACCAAGGACGACAACTTCAACAGGTACTTCCCGGGCCACAAGATCGCCATGGCGCCGCCGCTCGCCGACGACAAGGTGACCTACGCCGACGGCACCAAGGCCACAACCGACCAGGAAGCCTCCGACGTCGTCGAGTTCCTCGCCTGGGCGTCGGAGCCGCATATGGAGTCGCGCAAGCGCACTGGCGTGCGCGTCGTCCTGTTCCTGCTGGCGATGGCCGGGTTCATGTACGCGGTCAAGCGCATGGTGTGGTCCGACAAGCACTGAGCGGCGCCCACAACCGGGCTGACAGGTCTTCGGCCCCTCAGGCGTCGATCGGGACTCCCCCAGGATGGCCCGCTCAGCGCATTCGCCCAATGGCAAAAGAAGCCATCATCCCGAGGGGAGCCGAGCCCCTCGGCTTCGCTCGGCACAGGCTCCGTGCCTGCCCTGAGCGCAGCCGAACGGAGGTGTAGCGGATGGACCCTTCTTGTTGCAGCGTCAGCAAGGGAGATCCCTCGACTGCCGCCTCCAATGGCGCTGTAAGCAGCACCCAATCGGGGGGCGCTGCTCGGGATGACGATTTTTTCCACATGCGAATGCCCGCGGATGGCCCCGCACCATCGTCATCGCCCGGCCGCCTGTAATCTTTCGATTCGCCTCGCCCACAGGGTCGCGCGGGACGGCGCCTCAGTCTGGCTGCCCGCCTTCGGTGGAAATTCGATTGACGTGGCAAGCACTTGCTGGGAAAGGCGGCGCTCCGGGGGCATGCCGCCGTGCATGCCGAAAACGTAAAGTTGTACGAAACGATACCGAAAAAGCGGTGCTGAACCTTGATAGAAGCGCCGGCGTTACCACGTCACGTGGAGCGTCCACGTAACCTGGAGGACGTCATGTGTGACTACTCACTGGAACTCTATCGTTCACGACCTGCAGTTCAAGAAGAGCAATACACACTTCATCGGTTCCCGAGCGGCACGATGGGCTTCACATCGGCACGCGACTGCGAGACGGCAGTCTGCATGCCGGCGGACGCCCGCCTGCAGCTCGCCGGCATCGCTGAAGCCGTGCAACGGGTCTACGCGGTTGGACCCGTCGAGGACGTCGTCATGACGCGCATGGAGGGCGGCACGCACGTCCACCGTGACGCGGTCCGGTTTGCCAATGGCCGCGAGGTTCTGCTGCAGAGCCTTAACGCCGGTCTTACGGCCGTCGTGACCGACTTCCCGTCGGATCTCGTCCCCGTGGAGACCGTTCGCCATCCGACGCGGGAACTCGTCGACGCCTGACGGCGGCGAGACCAGCGTCGTGCCCCGGGACTTCGTCCTGGGTTAGGACTTCATCCGGCGATCGATCGCGTCGTGTCGCCTGAGCAGGCGGCGCGCGCGGTCGATCACCGGAACATCGATCATCTTGCCATCGACGGTGAAGGAGCCGCGGCCGTCGGTTGCGGCTTTTTCGTCGGCCGCGATCAGCCTGCGCGCCTGGGCGATCTCGTCGGCACTAGGCGTGAAGGCATCGTTGAGCGCCTGCACCAGCCCGGGATGCACGCAGGTGCCACCCGAGAAGCCGAAGCGCCGCGCGCGTTCGGCGCTCTCCCGGTAGGCTGCCGGATCGCTGTAGTCGGCCACGGTCCCCAGGATGCCGATCATCGCCACGCCATGCGCCTGCGCGGCAAAGGCGACCAGCCGCTTGGGCAGCTCGAGGGTCTCGTCACCCGGGATCGAGCCGGTCTCGAGCGCGAAATCCTCGCCACCCAGCATCATGGCGACGAGCCGTGGCGCATGCGCCGCGATGTCGTCGAGATGAGCCAGTGCGCGGGGATGCTCGATCATGGCGGCAAAGCCGACGCCTCCCGGCAGCATGCCCCGCTCGTGCTCGAGCTCGCTAACAGCCTCGTCGAGCAGCCTGAGATGCTGCACGCCTTCGGTCTTGGTGATGAACAGCGCCGACAGGCCGGGGCGCACGGCTGCCTCCAGGTCGGGGATGGCAAGACGCATCGGCCGGTTGATGCGAACGGCCACGTCGGCGCCGCCGCGCACCACCTTGGCCATGGTTTCGGGCAGCATGGCCCGCGCCACCGGCTTCTCAGCCGGCGTCACGCTGTCCTCGAGATCGACCAGCACGCAATCGGCGCCGCGCTCGTGCGCCTTGTCGATGAACTTCGGGACGTTGCCCGGAACATAGAGGATGGAGCGCCAGACGGGTGGGGGAGGGCGGTTCACTTCTTGCTGGCTCCCTTGCTCTTCGTTCCCCGGGAGATCACGCCGGCGGCGCACTGCGCTTCGTACTCGGCATCGCCCAGCAGGGGGCGCAGCAGGGCCTCGTTGTGCTCGCCGATGCGGGGCGCCGCGTGTCGCAGGGCGCCCGGCGTGCCCGACAGGCGCGGCACGACAGGATGGGTGGGCAGTCCGTCCATCTCCGCGTCGGGCGTCTCGATCAGCGCCTCGCGCTCCAGCACGTAATCGTCCTGCACGATCTGGCTGATATCGTAGACCGGGCCGATCGTGACGCCGGCCTCGTCGAAAAAGCGCAGATTCTCGGCGAGGTCGCGCTCGGCGATGAAGCCGCCGATGATCCGGTCGAGCTCGAGCCCATTGCGCACCCGTTCGATGTTGGTGGCGAAGCGCGGGTCCTCGACCAGCTCGGGCCGGCCGATCTTGACCAGCACACGTTCGGCCATGCCCTGCGTCGAGGCCGACAGGCAGACCCAGTGGCCGTCTTTCGTCCGGTAGACGTTGCGCGGGGCGGCGTTGGTCGAGCGACTGCCGGTGCGCTCCTTCACCTCTCCCGTGAGCTTGTGATTGGCTGCCTGCGGACCGAGCACCGAAAACAGAGGGTCGAACAGCGGCAGGTCGAGCGTCTGGCCCTTGCCGCCGTTGATCTCGACCTCGCGCAGGGCGACCATCACCGCGCCGTAGCCGTAGAGGGCGGCTATGGCGTCGGCGAGGTACATCGGCGGCAGGACGGGCTCGCGATCGGCGAAACCGTTCATCGAGGCGAAGCCGCTATAGCCTTCGATCAGGGTTCCGAAGCCCGGCTTGTGGCGATAGCGGCCATCCTGGCCCCAGCCGGAGATGCGCACGATGACCAGGCGCGGATTGAGCGCGTGCAGCGCGTCGGGCGACAGGCCCATCTGCTCCAGCACGCCGGGCCGGAAGCTCTCGACCAGGATCTGTGCTGTCGCGGCCAGGCGGCGAACGATATCGCGTCCGGCCTCGGAGCGCAGGTCGAGCGCCACGCTCTTCTTGTTGCGGGAATTGACCTTCCAGGCCGTCTCGATGCCCTTGACCCGCCACGAGCGCAGGGTGTCGCCCTCGGGCGGCTCGATCTTGATCACCTCGGCGCCGAAATCGGCGAGCTGGAGGGTCAGCACATTGCCGGCGACCAGGCGCGACAGGTCGACCACGCGGACCCCGTTCAGGGGACCGCGGGCGGCGGGATCGAAGTTCTTTCTTGCAGGACGTTTGGTCATCGTCGCATCGAGCTCCCCCCAGCTCCGCTCCTGCAGAGTGGGCATATCGCTTTTCTCCCCCGTCATCGGGGGAGGCAAGCGATACGCGTCCACTCGTCTCCGTTGGGGAGGAGGTAATCCTGCTCAGCCGACGTGCTTGGCCATGAACTCGAGCGTGCGGGCGTAGGCCTGCTTTGTCGCCGCCGCGTCGTAGCTGCCGCGCTCGTCGCAATGGAAGCCGTGATCGGCCGGATAGTCGTAGATCAGGACATTGGGATGGAGCGAGCGAAGCTCGTTCACGTGTGCCATCGGGATGTGCATGTCCTTGTCGCCGAAATGCAGCATGGTTGGCACGGTGGGCTTCTCGTTGCGGGTGCCGTGGATGCCGCCGCCGTAGTAGCCGATCGCCGCATCGGGCTTGAGCCGGGTCGCCGCCAGCCAGGTGATGGTGCCACCCCAGCAGAAGCCGGTGACCGCGACCTTCCTGGTGCCGCGGCGCCTCAGCTCGCCGATCGCCGCGTCGGTATCCTGCACGGCCTTGTCGACCCCGAGCTTCATCACGTATTCGCGACCCTCGGCGATGGTGTCGGGGGTATAGCCGAGCTCGATGCCGGGACGGATATGGTCGAAGTAGCAGGGCGCGAGGGCGAGATAGCCGTCTGCCGCGAACTTGTCGGTCACCGCCCTGATGTGATGGTTGCAGCCGAAAATCTCCTGGATGACGACGAGGCCGCCCTTCGGCGATCCTTTGGGGGTCGCCAGGTAGGCGCCGATCTCGCCGGCGGCTGACTTAAGACGGATATTCTCTCCCATGAAAAATCCTCCCGATTGCGGGCGGCATAGGACATGGTAAAGGCGCGCCGATCAACCCTCAGGGCGACCATCGCCGGAAGACGAGCCATGTACATTCCCAAGCACTTCGAAGGCAGCGAGGACGCCGGTCGGCAGATCATGCAGGCCCACAGCTGGGCCCTGCTGATGAGCACCGGCGAAGATGGCGCACCCTCTGCCACCCACCTGTCGCTGCTGTGGCAGGACGATGGCTCGCCGCACGGCTCACTGATCGGCCACATGGCGCGTGCCAACGCGCACTGGAAGCTGTTCTCTCGTCCGGCCCATTCTCTCGCCCTGTTCTGGGGTCCGCACGCCTACGTCTCGCCGACCTGGTATACGCCGGGCGCCAAGGTGCCGACCTGGAACTACGTGACGGTGCACGCCTACGGCCGGCCGCAGGTCATCGAGGAAGTCGCCGGCGCCCTCGAGGTGCTGGGCAAGCTGGCCCGTGCCTACGAGGGCGCCGGCGCCGGGTCGTGGTCGCTCGACCGTCTGCCGCCCGGCAACGCCGAGGCGCAAACCCGAGGCATCGTCGCCTTCCGCATGCCGCTCGAGCGGCTCGAGACCAAGCTCAAGCTCAGCCAGAACCGCGACCTGGCCGACCGCCATCGCGTGATCGACCGCCTGGCGGCGAGCGACCGCCAGGAGTCGCAGGAAACCGCCGACTGGATGAAGAGGGTGCTGCCCTGATGGCGGCGCACGAATTCAAGAGCGCCGAGAGCTTCTACAAATGGCTTGCCAAGAACCACCACACGGCCAACGAGGTCTGGATCAAGATCCACAAGGTCGGCTCGGGCCTGAAATCGATCACGCCCAAGGAGGCGATCGACGTCGTGTTGTGCTGGGGCTGGATCGACGGCCTCCGCAGGGGCTTCGACGATAAGAGCTTCCTGCAACGCTACACTCCGCGCACGAAGAAGAGCGTGTGGAGCCAGATCAACATCGACAATGTCGCCCGGTTGATCGCGGAAGGCCGCATGACCGCGCACGGGCTCAGCGAGGCCGAGGCGGCCAAGGCTGACGGCCGTTGGGCCCGCGCTTACAGGGCCAAGGACAACGAGGTGCCTGCCGATCTCCAGGCCGCCATCGACGCAGAGCCGAGGGCCCGGCGCACCTTCGAGACGCTCAGCGCCCAGAACCGCTTTGCGCTGGCGTTCCGCACCCGGAACATGAAGACCGAGGCCGGTCGACGAAGGAAGATCGAGTCCTTCGTCGACATGTTGAAGCGCGGCGAAACGATCTACCCGCAGAAGGTTGCTACTTCGCCTCCAAGAGGTCGGTCACCTTCAAGATGATCAGCTCGTTGTCGTCGGACTTGCCCAGCGCGCGGCCTGAGGAGAACGGCAGGTTGTTGTCGTTGCCGACGATGATGCGCTCGCCGTCGATCATCTCGACGTTCTCGATGGTAAAGAACGGGAAGGTGAGCTTGCCGTCACGCCCGCCCTGGCGGGCGAGCTTCTGCGGATCATCGATGTCCATCAGGTCGACGTAGCCCATCTTCTTCACGAAGCCGTCGGCGTCGGCTTGCGCGAAGTCGACCTTGTAGATGCGCTTGAACCTGGCCGGCACGTTGAAGCAGTCGGGCTTGACGGCGCCGGCGGCGCAGGCCTGGACCGGATCGCCTTCGCTGTCGTCGCGCTCGATGATCAGGCCGCTGGTCGCATCGATCAGGTTGAAGTCGCCGATCGCGTTGGTCGGCACCTCCAGTGCATACTTCCAGCTCTTGCCGGTGTATTCGCCTTTGTCGACATCGAACTCGAGGATGCGCAGGAAGCGTTTGCCGCCCTTGGACTCCGGCTCGCCCGACTCGGTGAACAGCGGGCCTTCGAGCAGCGGGTAGAGGAACTTGCCGTCGGGTGAGACGGCCATGCCTTCGAAGCCCTTGCTGCGGCGGACCTGGAACTTCACCGGCCCGGGCGCCGCCGGCATCGCGACGGACGGATGATCGGGCGAGCGAACCACCCTGCCGTCGACCCTGGTCTCGAACACCTGCAGCACCTTGCCGGTGCGGTCGGCCTTGATCAGGAACGGGCCGAACTCGTCGCCGAACCAAAGCGCGTCGCCGATCGGCTGGATCGATTCGAGATCGAAGTCGGAGCCGGTGAGGTATCGCCGGGGCGAGTGCTCGTTGACGATGCGGAACGGTACCTTGCGGTCGGAATCGTGCAGGAAGGCAGTCGACACGCGCTCGACGGTGCCGGCTTTCCAGTCTGGCTTCACGACATGGAACATCAGCATGGCGTCCGGCGAGTTGGCCTTCGAGCCGAAGCCGTTGTCGGTGACGACGAGGAACGTCCCGTCGCCCAGCTTCTTGATTCCGGAAAACCCCTGCACCGGCTGGCCCTTGAACGGCAGGCTGAGGCCGGTCGACCGCGGCGCCGCCTTGTCGGACAGGGCGGAGATGCCCGGTACGCTCTCGGGCGCGTCGACGCGCTTGCCGGGAGGCCCGGCGAAGCGGCCCGAGGTCTGCAGCTCCGGCGGGGCGTCGGCCGGCGGCGCGACCAGGGTCATGGCCGGCAGGATGGCGTGTCCGTCGAGCACGGCTGGGTACCTGGTCTGCGCAATGACCGGTCCGCAGGCGAGGATCACCACTGCCGCTGCAACGGCGATCGATCGAGTGTGCATGCTCCGTCTCCGAATCTGACTGCACCCAGGTGCTATCCGATTCACGCTACGGTTCGACGACGGCGCTTGTGGATGGCGGCGGGCGTCCGCCGCGCATCTGTCATGGAATCGCAACCTCTCTGTCGTGCTGCTGTCCGAGGTCATCGGCTACGGCCAACCCAAGCAAGGGATGGAGAAGTGAATGCGGCATCATGACGGTACGGATCCCGAGGATATTGGCTCGAACCCCAGCACCGAGCCGACGGTCAGCGAGCTGATCGGCCGCCGCCTCGGGCGCCGGGACGCGCTACGTGGCCTGCTCGGGGCCGGCGCGGCGGCATCGGCCGGCTATGCCTCGGTTGGCGGCGCCCTGGCGCAACCCGCCGGGCCGTCCTCGCTCACCTTCGAGGAGGTTAAGCACGGCCTCGACAGGACGCACCACGTGCCGGCGAGCTACGAGGCGCAAGTCCTGATCCGTTGGGGCGATCCGGTGATGGCCGATGCACCGGCGTTCGATCCCGTCAAGCTGACGGCGGCCGCGCAGGAAAGGCAGTTCGGCTATAACTGTGACTTCATCGGCCTGCATCCGCTGCCCGCCGGCAACACGGCGAACGACCGCTTCCTCATGGTCGTCAACCACGAGTACACCGACCCCGGGCTGATGTTTGCCGGCCTGGGATCAGGCCGAAGCGTCAACCTCAACGTGACGAAGGAGCAGGCCGAGGTAGAACTGGCCGCCCACGGCGGCTCGGTCATCGAGATCGCCCGCGAGAACGGCAAGTGGTCGGTGGTGCCGAACAGCAAGTACGCTCGGCGCATCTCGGCCAACACCGCCTTCGACATCTCCGGGCCGGCGGCGGGCCACGACAAGATGAAGACCTCGGCCGATCCCGGCGGCCGCAGGGTGCTGGGCATGCTGAACAACTGCGCCGGCGGCGAGACGCCGTGGGGCACCTGGCTCACCGCCGAGGAGAATTTCAACGGCTACTTCGGCGGCGACGCGGACAAGATGCCCGATGCCAAGGCCTACAAGCGCTACGGCATCTCCAAGGCGACCTGGTACGGATGGTCCAGGCACTTCGACCGCTTCAACGTCGAGAAGGAGCCCAACGAGCCCAACCGCTTCGGCTGGATCGTCGAGATCGATCCCTATGATCCCGGCGCGACGCCGATCAAGCGCACCGCGCTCGGCCGCTTCAAGCACGAGGGCTGCCACCACTCCCTCGCCAAGGATGGTCGGGTCGTGATCTACATGGGCGACGACGAACGCTTCGACTACGTCTACAAGTTCGTTACCGCCAAGCCGTGGAACCGGCAGGATCGCAGCGCCAATCGCGACCTGCTCGACGACGGCACGCTCTACGTTGCCCGCTTCACCGACGACGGCAAGATCGCATGGCTGCCGCTGGTGCACGGTCAGGGCCCGTTGACGGCCGAGAACGGGTTCGCCAGCCAGGCCGATGTGATGATCAACACGCGGCTGGCCGCCGACCTGCTGAAGCCCACGCCGATGGACCGGCCGGAGGATGTCGAGGCCAATCCGGTCAACGGCCGGGTCTACGTCATGCTGACCAACAATACTCGACGCACCGAGCAGCAGGTCAACCGCGCCAACCCGATGGCCCGCAATGCCCATGGCCACGTCGTCGAGATCACGCCCAAGGACGGCGACCACGCGGCGCTCGACGGCACCTGGTCGATCTTCCTGGTTGGCGGCAAGCCGGGCATCGACCCGGCTGCACGTTATCATCGCGCAACGACGGAGAACGGCTGGCTCTCCTGCGTCGACAACTGCACGTTCGACAGCAAGGGTCGGATCTGGATCGCGACCGACGGTGCGCCCACCGCCGCCGGTATCGCCGACGGGCTCTACGGCGCCGACACGGCGGGCTATGGCCGCGGACTGACGCGCTGCTTCTTCCAGGCGCCGACCGGTGCGGAAGTGTGTGGTCCCATCCTGACGCCCGATGACAGCACCGTGTTCCTCGCGGTCCAGCATCCTGGCGAGGATGCCGGCTCGACCTTCGAGAAACCGTCGACCCGCTGGCCCGATTTCAAGGACGGCATGCCGCCGCGGCCGTCGGTCATCGCCATCACCAGGAAGGGCGGCGGCCCGATCGGTTCATAGGAAATTGCCAACAGAGACCGTGAATACGGAACTTCTTGCCAAGCCTGTCACAAAAGTGTCACGACGCGGCCCTGACCGCAGCGGATGCAGTCGCTATCCGCCCGCGGTCTCTCGGGAGGCGAAGGCATGGGCAAGATCGGCGACACACCATCGATCGGCGAGCTGATTGAACAGCGTCTCAACCGCCGCGACGCGCTGCGCGGCCTTCTCGGTACCGGCGCGGCCGCGGCCTTCAGCGTGCCGGCCGGCGCGAATGCGCAGGGCGCCGGTCCGTCCTCGCTCACCTTTAAGGAACTCGCCCATACGCTCGACGACCGGCAGCATGTCGCCGAGGGTTACGATGTGCAGGTGCTGATCCGCTGGGGCGATCCGATGCTTGCCGGCGCGCCGGCCTTCGATCCGGCCAGGCAGGCGGGCGCCGCTCAGGAGAAGCAGTTCGGCTACAACAACGATTATCTCGGCCTGCATCCGTTGCCGGCCGACAACCGCCGCGGCGATCGTTTCCTGCTGGTCGTCAATCACGAGTACCTCAACTCCAGCCTCATGTTCGCCGGCCTCGGCGCTGGCCGTGGCGCCAACCTCAAATCCTCGAAGCAGCAGGTCGAGGTCGAGATGGCGGCGGTCGGCGGCGCCGTGCTCGAGATCGCGCGCGAGAACGGCGCCTGGGCGGTCGTGCCGAACAGCAAGTTCGCCCGCCGCATCACCGCCAACACGCCGATGGACATCTCCGGGCCGGCGGCCGGCCATGACCTGCTCAAGACCTCCGCCGATCCGCAAGGCCGCAAGGTCCTCGGCATGTTCGGCAACTGCGCCGGCGGCTCGACGCCGTGGGGCACCTGGCTCACCTGTGAGGAGAACTTCCACGTCTATTTCGGCGGCGATGCCACGAAGTTGCTGCAGCCGGTGAGCCGGCGCTACGGCGTCGGCGGCCGGACGAGCTACGCCTGGCCAAAATATGTCGACCGCTTCGATCTAGGCAAGGAGCCGAACGAATCCAATCGCTTCGGCTGGGTGGTCGAGATCGACCCGTACGATCCTGCGGCGGCCCCGGTGAAGCGTACCGCTCTTGGCCGCTTCAAGCGCGAGGGCTGCACCTATGCGATCGCCAAGGATGGCCGCGTGGCCTTCTACAGCGGCGACGACGAGCGCTTCGAGTATGTCTACAAGTTCGTCACCGCCAGGCCGTGGAATCCCAACGATCGCGCCGCCAACAAGGACCTGCTCGACGACGGCACGCTCTCCGTGGCGCGCTTCGATGCCGACGGCAAGGTGAACTGGCTGCCGATGGTTCAGGGGCAGGCGCCGCTGACGCCGGAGAACGGCTTCGCCACCCAGGCCGACGTCGTCATCAAGGCGCGTCTCGCCGCCGATCTCCTCAAGGCGACGCCGATGGATCGCCCGGAGGACATCGAGACCAATCCGGTCAATGGCCGCGTCTATGTCGTGCTCACCAACAACGGCCTGCGCAAGCCGGACCAGGCCGACCGCGCCAATCCGCGCGGGCCCAACGATCACGGCCACATCCTCGAGATTTCGCCCAAGGACGGCGATCACGGCGCCAACGAAGGCGCGTGGTCGATCTTCCTGATGGGGGGCAAGCCGGGTCAGGACGCCGGCGCGCGCTATCACCGCGCGACGTCGGACAATGGCTGGCTGTCCTGCCCCGACAACGTCGCCTTCGACAGCAAGGGCCGCATCTGGATCGCGACCGATGGCGGGCCGAATGCCGCCGGCATCGCCGACGGCCTCTACGCGGCCGACACGATGGGCTACGGGCGTGCGCTGACGCGCTGCTTCTACCAGGCGCCCACCGGCGCCGAGGTTTGCGGGCCGATCTTCACGCCCGACGACGGAACGCTGTTCCTCGCCATCCAGCATCCCGGCGAGGACCGTGCCTCCACCTTCGACAAGCCGTCGACACGCTGGCCCGATTTCAAGGACGGCATGCCGCCGCGGCCGTCGGTGGTGGTGATCACGAAGAAGGGCGGCGGCGCGATCGGGTCGTAGGCTTGGAGAGACAGAGAGAGGGGGCGTCGCGGCGCTCGGGAGGTACGGGCCGGCGCGCTTACTGTTCCCTCGCGGGAGAGGCGAGGTGACCAGGCTCCGTCCCGCCTCACCCGCCCCGCACCGCCTTCGCGGCGATCAGCTCAGGCGAGCATCTCCTTGAAGGCCGCGGTGGCGCGCCGTCGCGCCGCGTCCGCGGCTGGCGATGCCGCCCCCATGCCGAAAAAGCCGTGCACCATCCCGGGCTCCCGGAAGTAGGAAACGCGCACGCCCGCGCGCTTCAAGGCGTTGGCATAGGCTTCTCCCTCGTCGCGCAGAGGATCGAACTCCGCCGTGCAGATGACCGCGGGAGGCAGGCCGTGGAGCGCGTCGCTCCGCAAAGGGGAGGCCCGAGGATCTTCACTGTCCTTGGCCTCGGCAATGTACTTGTTGGCGAAGAAGCGCATGGCGTCGCCGGTCAGGAAGAATCCCAGCGCGTTCTCCTGCCGCGAGGGATACCGGTCGTTCACGGCTGGAGCCCCGTAGCACCCCGCCAGATCGAGCGCCGGGTAGACCAGGAATTGTGCTTTCAGAGGCGGCCCACCGTTGCTTCGGCAGCCTTGCGCCACCGCGGCGGCGAGATTGCCGCCGGCACTGTCGCCGGCCACGGCGAGCCGCGTCGGATCGTCGCCGAGCTTGCCCAAATTCGCCGCGGCCCATCTGGTCGCGGCCAGGCAATCCTCGTAGGCGCCGGGAAACGGCGATTCGGGAGGGCGCCGGTAGTCGACGCTGAGGACGACGGCGTCCAGCTCCAAGGACAACGTTCGCGCCTGCCGATCGTGCGTGTAGAGATCGCCAGCGACCCAGCCACCGCCGTGGAAGAAGACGACCGTAGGCGCCGGCTTTCTCGCCGTCGCATACAGCCGCGCGGCAATCGGGCCGGCCTTGCCATCGATGATCAAGTCGGTGACGGAAGCAGGTTGCGGCAGCGGCACATCCTTTCGCGAGTCCGCGAGCGCCACCAACTCATCGCGCGCCCGCCCGGGCGTCAGGGTCGACGCATCCTTGAGCGGCAGAAGCGGCAGAATTCTTTCTATGGCCGGATCGACGCGACCGTTCATGGGTGCCTCCGCTGACTGCTGGCCATGTCGTGCCTCCCTCGATGTTCGTGCGGGAGATGCTAGGCTTCTGCGAGCCGACCCGGCAATACTTTCGGGCGTGCACGCCTCGTCGGTCCGAGGCTGAGCCTCGCTTTGCTAGACATTGAACCGGAAGTGGAACACATCGCCGTCCTTGACGGCGTAGTCCTTGCCTTCGAGGCGGAGCTTGCCGGCGTCGCGGGCGCCCGACTCGCCGTTCAGTGCAATGTAATCGTCGTAGGCGATGGTCTCGGCGCGGATGAAGCCCTTCTCGAAGTCGGTATGGATGACGCCTGCCGCTTCCGGGGCGCGCGCGTCGCGGCGCACCGTCCAGGCGCGCGCCTCCTTGGGGCCGACCGTGAAGAAGGTCACGAGGTCGAGCAGCTGGTAGCCGGCGCGGACCACGCGGGCGAGGCCGGTCTCCGCGAGGCCGAGCGAGGCGAGATACTCGGCCTGGTCCTCGGCCGGTAGCTGCGCCACTTCGGCTTCGATCGCCGCGGAGATCACCACCGCCGGCATGCCGCGCTGGCGGGCGTAGGCTTCGGCCTTGGCGCTGTGCGCATTGCCGGTCGCCGCCGACGCCTCCTCGACATTGAGCACGTACATCATCGGCTTGGCGGTGATGAGCTGCAGGCGGCGAAAGGTCGGCTGCTCCTCGGCGGTGAGAGCAGCCTCGCGGGCGGGCTTGCCCTCGCGCAGGACGTCGAGCGCCTTCCTGACCACCGGCACCTCGGCCTGGGCTTCCTTGTCGCCGCCCTTGGCGCGCTTCTCGAGATTGGGCAGGCGCTTCTCGAGGCTGTCGAGATCGGCCAGCATCAGCTCGGTCTCGACGATCTCGGCATCGCGCACCGGATCGACGCTTCCCGAGACATGGGTGACGTCGCCGTCCTCGAAGCAGCGCAGCACGTGCGCGACGGCGTCGACCTCGCGGATGTTGGCGAGGAACTGGTTGCCCAGTCCCTCGCCCTTCGAGGCGCCCTTCACCAGCCCGGCGATGTCGACGAACTCGAGCTGGGTGGGAACGATCCTTCCCGACTGGGCGACCGCGGCGAGCTTGTCGAGCCGTGGATCGGGTACGGCGACGCGACCGACGTTGGGCTCGATGGTGCAGAACGGGTAGTTGGCCGCCTGCGCCGCCTGGGTGGCGGTGAGCGCATTGAACAGCGTCGACTTGCCGACATTTGGCAAACCGACGATTCCGCAATTGAAACCCATCGTTACGCTTTCGTTTCTACCGCCGGTGGCTTGGGAGGCGGCGCGAGATGCGCCACGCGGCTCATGTAGCGTTCGTCGCCCTTGGCACCACCTTCGACGAGCAGCGCCGATTCCTCGGCCAAAGCGTCGAGCAGCTTCGGGACCCAGCCGGTCTTCGGGTCACGCTCTTCGGGCTCGAAGTCGCGCAGCACCCAGTGCAGCACCAGGTCCTTGTGGCCGGGATGGCCGATGCCGATTCTCACGCGGCGATAGTCGTTGCCGACATGGGCGTCGATGTCGCGCAGACCGTTGTGGCCGCCGGCGCCGCCGCCCTTCTTCATGCGCACCCGGCCGGGTGCGATGTCGAGCTCGTCGTGGAACACCACGACGCGCTCGAGCGGGATCTTGAGATAGCGCACGGCCTCGCCGACCGCGCGGCTCGACTCGTTCATGAAGGTCATCGGCTTCAGGACGAGCGTGCGCTCGCCGCCGAGATGGCCTTCCGCCACCTCGCCGTTGAAGCGCGCGCGCCAGGGCGAGAAAACACGGCGGCGAACGATCTCGTCCACCGCCATGAATCCGACATTGTGCCGGTGCCCGGCGTAGCGCGGCCCGGGATTGCCGAGGCCGACCAGCAGCAGCATGCGAAGTCCGGAGCGAAAGCGCTCCGGCTACTTCTTGGCCGGCGCTGGCGCCTTGGCGCCTGCAGCGGGTGCCGCCGCCGGCGCTGCACCGGCTGCCGGAGCAGCGGCAGCCGTGCCTTCGGCCGCCGGCGTGCCCGCGGTCGCCGCGTCGGCCGCGGCCTGGGCCGCCGCCTCGCGCACCACGGTCGGCGCGGCGATCGAGGCCACGGTCGCGTTCTTGTCGCGGCTCACCACGCGCACTCCCTCAGGGATGCTGAGCGTCGACAGATGGACCGAATGGCCGATCTCGAGGCCGGTCAGGTCGACATCGAAATATTCCGGGATATTGGCGGGCTTGGTGCGCACGGTGATCTCGTGCAGCACGATGTTGAGCACGCCGCCGCGCTTGATGCCGGGTGCCTGGTTCTCGTTGCGGAAATGCACCGGGACCTGGACGGTGATGATCGAATCGGGTCCGATGCGCAGGAAGTCGAGATGCAGAGGCCGGTCGGTCACCGGGTCGATCTGCATGTCGCGCGGCAGCACCGCGTAGGGCGTGCCCTCGACATCGATCTCCATCCGGTGATTGAAGAAGCCCTCCTTGTGCAGCTCGCGCTCGATCGATTTCGGCTCGACCGCGATCATCACCGGGGCTTGCTTGTCGCCGTAGATCACGGCGGGAATCAGTCCATCGCGACGGCTGGAACGGGCGCCCCCTTTGCCGGCCCGGCTCCGCATCTTCGCGACGACTTTCGTCGTCTCTGCCATCTCACATCTCCTAAAGGTTCGGGTTGCTCTCTCTCACTCGCGGCGTGGCCTCCAGGGGTGCCGATCGCCGGATCTCCAAAAAATCCTCGTCAGTCGAACAGGCTCGATACCGACGTTTCGTCGGCAATACGCTTCATCGCCTCGGCCATCAAGCTCGCGATGCTGAGTGGCCGCACATTGGGCGACACGCGCACCGCCTCGGTGGCCTGGATCGAATCGGTGATGACCATCTTCTCCATCGGCGAGGCGGCGACGCGCGCGACCGCGCCGCCCGACAGCACGCCGTGGGTGACATAGGCCGACACCGAGCGGGCGCCCTGGTCCATCAGGGCGACGGCGGCGTTGCATAGTGTGCCCGCCGAATCGACGATGTCGTCGACAAGGAGGCAGTCGGCGTTCTTGACGTCGCCGATCACGTTCATGACCTCGCTGACGCCGGCACGCTCGCGCCGCTTGTCGATGATGGCGAGGTCGGCATCGATGCGCCGGGCGACGGCACGCGCGCGCACGACGCCGCCGACGTCGGGCGACACCACGGTCAGGTTGCGGTTGGTGAGGGTTTCCTTGATGTGCCGGCTGAAAACCGGTTCGGCAAACAGGTTGTCCACGGGGATGTCGAAAAAGCCCTGGATCTGTGCGGCGTGCAGGTCGAGCGTCAGCACGCGGCTGGCCCCGGCGTTGGTCAGCAGGTTGGCGACCAGCTTGGCCGAGATCGGCGTTCGCGGACCGGTCCGGCGATCCTGCCGGGCATAGCCGTAGTAGGGCATCACCGCGGTGATGCGCCGCGCCGAGCTGCGGCGCAGCGCGTCGATGATGATCAACAGCTCCATCAGATGGTCATTGGCCGGGAAGCTCGTCGACTGGATGACGAACATGTCCTCGCCGCGTACGTTCTCCAGGATCTCGACGAAGATCTCGTTGTCCGAGAACCGCCGGATCTGCGCCTTGACCAGCGGCAGGGCCAGCTTGGCGGATATGGCTTCGGCCAGCGGTCGATTGCTGTTGCCGGTGAGAATCTTCATGGATCGCGCCCCTCGCGCCGGGCGGGATATTGTTAAGTCGTTGACTTAAAACGACAAAACGGCCACTCCCGGCCGCGACGCGGCGGACCATACCAATGTGTTCCGCCGCTGTAAACGCCCTGCAACATCACGCCGCGCGGGCCCGATTTTCCTCTCTCTCTCCGCTTCCTACCAGAGCGGCCGTTGTAGGGAGCCGTCTCACGGGTCATGCGGCTCGGCGACGAACGGCCACTGCGCCTTGTCGATCTTGGTGTAGGGAAGCTGCGACCAATCGGGCACCAGCGCGCCGGGGGCGGCGACATAGACCACCTCGCTGGCGATCGGCGCGTAGGCGGCATGGAAATGCTGCATCGACTTCACCACCACCACCTTCTTCGTCGACGGATCGACGCCGAGCTTGGTGAAGCAGTCGCGGCTCAGGCATTGCGTGCGCTTGCTGTTGACGATCACCGTCACGCCGTCGATCTGCAGCGCCGCGGCATCGCCGATCGTGCCAACGCTCTTGCGCGCGCCGCCGAACTCGATGGTGACCTCCTTCTCCAGCTTCAGCACGGTGGCGCGCGCGTCGATCGGCGGGCCGGATTGCGGGCCGAGCTTGCCGCCCAGCCTGATGTCGAGCTCGGCGCCCTCGCCGACCTCGAAGGCGAGCTTCACGGCGCCGGGATCCCAGATCATGCCGACCGCCGCGTCCTGCACCTTGCGGTCGATCAGCGCCTTCAGGATGAAGGTCGAATCGGAGGCGGCGCCGCCGCCGGCATTGTCCGAAACATCGGCCAGCACCATCGGCTTGGGCAGGTTGTGCGAGGAGACGCGGGCCATCGCCGCGTCGAGCGTGACATAGGGCGGCTGCGTCGCCTCGCGCATGGCATAGAATTCGCGGCCGAGCTCGCGCGCGAGGCGCTCCGCCCTGGGGCGGTCGCCGTCGGTGACGGCGATGATCTTGCTGCCCATCTCCCTGATGTCGGACCATGGGAAGCCATGCGCGATCGACAGTGACAGCACCCCGTCCTTGCCCTCCATCGCCTGGAGCTTGTCGACGAAGCCGCGCATCGGCTGGCGCGTGGTATGGAAGACGCCGATCATCCTGCAGTCCCACGCGGCCATCACCGGCTTCGTTCGGCCCTCGATGGCGCCTTCGATCACCGTGAAGAGATCGTCGGCGCGCTCCGGCACGTCGACGTGCGGGTACTCCTTGAACAGCACCAGCGCCGTGGCGTCGCGCAAGGTACCTTCGCCGATATTGCAATGGAGATCGAGCTCGACGCCGACCGGCACGTCAGGGCCAACCACGCGGCGGACGTGAGCGAGCACGTCGCTTTCGCAATCATCGTAGCCCTCGGCCACCATGGCGCCGTGCATCGACAGCAGCACGGCGTCGACCGGCATTGCCGCCTCGAGGTCGGCGATGATCTCGTCGCGGAACGATTCGTAGACCTTCTTCACCGTCTTCCCGGCGGGCTGGGCGAAGGCGCACAGGCTTTCTACCACCTGCCAACCCTTGGCGTCGGCGCGGCCGCGCCACACCGCGAGTGGAGCGCCGAACATCGGCACGTTCTTGCCGTAGCTGGCCTTGCGAAAGAGGCAGGTCTCCTGGAAGAGTTGGTGACCGGTGGGAATCGAGGCGAAGGTGTTGGTCTCGGTGCCGAGGCAGGCGGTGAAGATCTTTTTCATGGGTCGCGATCTTGGGGGAGGGTGGGGACCGCTGCAAGGATTCCGAAGATTTCAGACTGCCAGAAGCGCCACCATGTTCGCCGGCCTTGCCACTGCAACGGTTCGAAGCCTTCCCGGTCCGACTCATCATGCTTGAATGCTGTGATCGACTTGGCGACGAGAGGAGGAATCTCGAAGACGAAGTCGACAGGTGGCTGCTCGGTATCGCTCGCTTGGCGACTTCGGCATTCCTCCTCGATCTTGGGGAAGACGTGTGGTGGATCACCCGATACTTCGAGATTGTGAGTGTCGATATCGCCTTGATGACGCAGACGCCAAAGGAGTTGACCGTCTGTCCATTGCTCCGCCGAGCCGAGCATGACGTGCTCCTCGATGTTGCAAGCCAAGGCCGTGCATCCTTTCGACAGGGTTGCCAAGTGAGAGACCTTGAGGAGCGGATGCTCAGCCTCGTTTAGGAGGACCAGACGCCATCCATCGGGCTGGTCCCGGCTCTGGATATGACTTTCGCGTCCTCTTGCGGGATTGCTTGCCATCGACAGCTGAAGCCGAGAGTAGACGATGTCCTTGACCAAGCCCTTGGTCGCTATCCAGGACAGTGAGTAGCCCATGACAACGAGTCACGCCGCCAGCGCGCGCTCGACCAACGCCGTCTCGGCACTGCCGAGGTCGGCAGTGCCGAACTGGGCGAAGCCCGCGCCGCGCAGGCGGGTGTCGCCGTACAGGGTGGCGAAGTCGGACTTGGCGTCGGCGAGCGCGGCCACCGCGGCGATCCTGGCCAGCCCCTCGCAGACGAAGCGGGCGCGCCGTTCGGCGTCGCCTGAGCGCAACACCGTGGCGATCGACTGGGCGAGCGGGCGGACGTCGAACGCGGCCGCGGCAGTACGCGCGAGGCTCTCGACCGTCGCCATCGACTGGTCGGGATGGCGGCCGGCGGCGCGCAGCACGTCGAGCGCCATGACATTGCCCGAGCCTTCCCAGATGGCGTTGAGCGGCGATTCGCGGAAATAGCGCGCCATTGGCAGATCCTCGGTGTAGCCGTTGCCGCCCAGGCACTCGAGCGATTCGTAGACGACCTGCGGCGTGCTCTTGCACACCAGGAATTTCACCGCGGGCGTCAGCAGGCGGACATAGGCGGCCTCGGCGGGATCCTGGGCATGCTCGGCGGCCCGGCACAGGCGAAACACCAGCGCGACTTGCGCCTCGAGTTCGAGCGCGAGATCGGCGACGGTGGCGCGCATCGCCGGCTGGTCGATCAGGCGGCGCTGGAACACCGAGCGATGGCGGATGTGGTTCAGCGCCTGGGAGAGCGCGATGCGCATCTGCCCGGCCGAGGCGATGGCGCAGTCGAGCCGCGTCAGGTTGACCATCTCGATGATGGTGCGCACGCCCGCACCCTCGGCGCCGACCCGCTCGGCATAGGCGCCGTGGAATTCGACCTCCGACGAGGCGTTCGACTTGTTGCCGAGCTTGTCCTTCAGGCGCTGGAAGCGGATCTGGTTCTTCGACCCGTCGGGCCGGTAGCGCGGCATCAGATAGCAGGTGAGCCCGCCTCCCTCCGATCCTTTGGCCGATCCCTTGGCCGCCTGGGCGAGCACCAGGAAGGCATCGCACATCGGCGCCGACATGAACCATTTGTGGCCGGTGATCTCGACATGGTCGCCGGCAGGCGCGGCGGACGTGATGTTGGCGCGCACGTCGGTGCCGCCCTGGCGCTCGGTCATGCCCATGCCGAGCGTCACGCCCTTCTTCTCCCACCATGGTAGCGGCCGCGGATCGTAGGCGCGCGTCTGGATGTGCGGCAGCCACTTGGTCAGCAAGGCCGGCTCGGAGCGCAGCGCGCCGATGCAGGCATGCGTCATGGTGACCGGGCACATGTGGCCGCTCTCGGCCTGGGTGGCGAGATAGAGCCGCACGGCGCGCGTCGATATCGGCCCCTGCTTGTCGCTGCCGTCGTGCGCCGACGCATGGATGCCGTGGCCGATGCTCTTGGCCATCATGGCGTGATAGGCGGGATGAAACTCGACGAGGTCGAGGCGGTTGCCCTTGCCGTCCATGATGTGGAGCCTGGGCGGGTTCTCGTTGGCGACGCGGCCGAGATCGAGCGTCTCGGCCGAGCCGTAGTCGCGGCCGCAGGCGGCCAGCCCGGCGAGGTCGAGCCCGGCGCGCCGGGCGGCATCCGCCAGCGGCCGGTCGGTGCTGAACAGGTCGACATCGCCGAAAGCCGGCGACTGGTTGAACGAGGCGTCTTCGAGAAGGCCGGCGGACTTGCCGGGAGCTTACTGTCGTAACGGGCGGAAGCGTAGGACCACATGAACTTCCGGCCCGCGGGCGTCTCGCCCGCTCATGATTCCGAGCGGGCGAGACGCCCGCGGTCCGGAACAGCTCGAGACCTCAGCCGCCGCCTTCGTACTTGAAGGAGAGCTTCAGCTTGGTGCGATAGGCCGTGACCTTGCCGTCCTCGATCACCAGGTCCTGCTCGACGATCTCGGCGACGCGCAGGTCGCGCAGCGACCTGGCAGCGCGCTCCACCGCCGTTTTCGCCGCCTTCTCCCAGGAATCGGTGCTGGTGCCGACCAGCTCGATCACCTTGTAGACGCTGTCCGCCATGTGAGCCTCCCTCGACACGGTTTCCCGTCCATCCGGTGCCGGTCAGGGGGAGGCGCGGCAGCGGGTGCCTGAAGGGCCTTTCCTTGCCACGGACCCTAACACAGATCAGGCAGTGGCGAACTTGCCGAATTCCCAGTGCCTGCCGGGCGCGGCGGCGAACAGCGCCTTGGTGTAGTCGTCGCGTGGCGCGCCGAACACCTGCTCGGCCGAGCCGTACTCGACGACGCGGCCCTTGCTCATCACCGCCACGTAGTCGCAGATCTGCGCCGCCACGCGCAGGTCGTGGGTGATGAACAGCACAGCGAGATTGAGGCGCTGGCGGATCTCGTCGAGCAGCTCGAGCACCTGCTTCTGCACCGACACGTCGAGGGCCGATACCGCCTCGTCGGCGATCAGCAGCTCGGGCTCCATGGCCAGCGCGCGGGCGATGCAGATGCGCTGCCGCTGGCCGCCCGAGAACTGGTGCGGATAGCGGTCGAGCGAGTTCGGATCGAGCCGCACCGTCTCCATCAGCTTGCGCGCGCGGGCCAGCGCCTCGTCCTTGTGGAGACCGAAATTCATCGGCCCCTCGATGATGAAGTCGCCCACCGTGATGCGCGGGTTCATCGACCGGTAGGGATCCTGGAAAACGATCTGCACCTTGCGCCGATGCGGCCTGAGCTTGCCGACCGACATGGTGGCGATCTCGGTATCGCCCAGGAATACCTTGCCCTCGGTCGGATCGATCAGGCGGGCGATGCAGCGCGCCACCGTTGACTTGCCGGAGCCCGATTCGCCGACGATGCCCAGCGTCTCGCCCTTGCGGATGTCGAGGTCGACATCGATCGCGGCCTTGACCACGCGCGCCTTCTGGAAGAACGACTTGCCCGAGTAGACCTTGCCGAGCTTTTCGGTGCGCAGCACGGTGATGCCGTCCTTGCGCACGCCGCGATGCTGCGGATGGATCGACGGCACCGAGGAGATCAGCATCCTTGTGTAGCCGTGCGACGGGCGGGCGAGGATCTGCTCGGTCGGCCCCATCTCGACCAGCTCACCCCAGCGCAGAACGGCCACGCGATGGGCGATCTCGGCGACGACGCCGAAATCGTGGGTGATGAACAGCACGCCGGTGCCCTGGCCGGCCTGCAGCTCGGCGATCAGCTTCAGGATCTCGGCCTGGGTCGTGACGTCGAGCGCGGTCGTCGGCTCGTCGGCGATCAGCAGCACCGGGTCGAGGACCAACGCCATGGCGATCATGATGCGCTGGCGCTGGCCGCCCGACAGCTGGTGCGGGTAGGAGGCGTAGATGCGCTCCGGCTCGGGCAGCTTCACGCGGCCCAGGATGGCGAGGATCTTGGCCCGGCGCTCGCCGGCGTCGAGCTTGGTATGGGTGCTCAGCACCTCGTCGATCTGCTCGCCGCAGGTCATGACCGGATTGAGCGCGGTCATCGGTTCCTGGAAGATCATCGACATGCGCGTGCAGCGCAGGTCGCGCAGCCGGGTCTCGTCGGCCGCCAGGATGTTTTCGCCCTCGAGCAGGATCTCGCCCGAGGTCGGCTTCAGCGCCTTGGCGAGCAGGCCCATGACGGTGAAGGCGATCACCGACTTGCCCGAACCCGATTCGCCCACCAGGCAGACGATCTCGCCGGGATTGACCGTGAAGCTCACCTTCTCGACGGCATGGGCGCGGTCCGCGCCGGCCGGCAGGGATACCGACAGATTGCGGACCTCGAGGACCGGCTTCTTTGCGTCGTTCATCAGACTTTCTTGCTCATCTTCGGGTCGAGCGTGTCGCGCAGGCCGTCGCCCATGATGTTGATGGCCAGCACTGTCAGCGCGAGGAAGATGCCGGGATACAGGATATTGTGCGGGAACACGCGGAACAGCGTTCGGCCCTCGGCCATGATGTTGCCCCAGCTCGGGATTTCCGGCGGGATGCCGATGCCGAGGAAGGAGAGAGCCGCCTCGACAAGGATGGCGGCGGCGGCGAGGAAGGTGCCCTGCACGATCAGCGGCGCGATGGTGTTGGGCAGGATATGGCGGAACATCAGCACCCAGGTCGGCGTGCCGACCGAGATCGCGCCTTCGACATAAGGCTCTTCGCGCACCGTCAGCACGATCGAGCGCACCAGGCGGACGACGCGCGGCACGTCGGGCACGACAATGGCGAAGATCACGGTGATCAGGCCGGTGCGCCAGATCGACACCAGGGCGATGGCGAGCAATATGCCCGGTATGGCCATCAGCCCGTCCATGATGCGCATGATGATGCCGTCGGCCCAGCGGATGTACCCCGAGATCAGGCCGATCACCACGCCGATGGCGACGGCGATCAGGGCGACCGCGATGCCGACGGCGAGCGAGACACGGGTGCCGTAAATGACGCGGCTGTAGACGTCGCGACCCAGGCTGTCGGTGCCCATGATGGCGACCCGCTTGGCGGTCTGGCCGTCATCGAGCCGGTAGGTGATCTCGGTGCCCGGCTTTTTGTTGCGCGCCGCCGGATCGATGCGCGTCGGATCGACTGTGCCCAGGAAGGGGGCGAGGGCGGCGATGATCACCATGATCAGCAGGATGGTCCCGCCAATGATCACGCTGGGGTTGCGGATGGCGACCAGCCACAGGGGGCGCCGCTTGGTCGAAGCCGCCGCGATCGAGGCGGAGTCGACGACTTCTTCGGTGACCGTGCTCAATAGCGGATCCTCGGATCGAACAGGGTGTAGCTTATGTCGATCAGCAGGTTGATCACGACATAGACCACCGAGAACATCAGGATGACGGTCTGGATGGTCGGGAAATCGCGGCTCAGCACCGCCTCGACGGTGAGACGGCCGAGACCGGGCAGGCCAAAGACGCTCTCGGTGATGACCGCGCCGCCGATCAGGATGGCGATGCCGATGCCGATCACGGTCAGGATCGGCACCGCGGCATTGCGCAGGGCATGGCGCATCAGCACGACGCGGTTGCTGAGGCCCTTGGCGCGGGCGGTGCGGATGTAGTCCTCGTTCAGTACCTCGAGCACCGAGGCGCGGGTGATGCGCGAGATCAGCGCGATGAAGCCGACCGAGAGGGTCAGCGACGGCAGCACCATGCGCTCGAGGAAGCCCCAGAAATTGACCCCGATGCGGGTGTAGCCCTGCACCGGCAGCCAGCCGAGCTCGATGGCGAAGACGTAGATCAGGCAATAGCCGATGACGAAGCCCGGCACCGAGAAGCCCAGCACGGAGAAGCCCATGACGATGCGGTCGTACAGCGAGCCCTGGCGGTAGGCGGCGAGCACGCCGACCGGCACCGAGACGGAGATGGCGAAGATCAGGGTGCAGACGGCGAGCGCGAGGGTGGGCTCGATGCGCTGCGCGATCAGCTCGGCGACCGTCTTCTTGAAGAAGTAGCTCTCGCCGAAATTGCCCTGCAGGATGCTGCCGATCCAGATGGCGAACTGCGTCCAGATCGGCTCGTTGAGGCCGAGCTTCTCGCGGATGTCGTCGATCTGGTCGGAGGTGGCATTGTCCCCGGCGATCACCGCCGCCGGATCGCCCGGCGTCAATCGCAGCATGAGGAAGACGAAGACCGCCACCACCGTGAGCACGGGAACGATGGCGATCAGTCGGCGGACGATAAAGTCGAGCATTTGACTCCCGTTTGTCGACCCGGACGAAGCATGAGAATCCTTCGCTCCGCCGGGGAAGACATCGTAGCCGCCCCGACGGCGGCTACGACGTCATTTCTTCTCGATGTTCCAGTCTCACTTCTTGGTCATGTTCCAGAACACGGTGACCGGCGCCCGCACCACTCCGTCGATCGACGTGCGTAGCGCAAACGGCGCAAAATACTGTCCGAGATGGACGTGGGTCGGATACTCGGTGACCCGGACGTGGACCGCCTCGGCAAGGGCCTTCTGCTTGGCCGGGTCGGTCTCGCTGGCGAACTCGTCGCGCAGCTTCTGGATCTTCTCGTCGCACGGCCAACCGAACATCGCCTTGTCGCAGCCGGCGTTGAAGAAGCCGGCCATCACCGGATTGAGGATGTCGGCCGCCACCCAGGCGGTCAGGAAGGCGTTCCAGCCGCCCTTGTCCGGCGGATCCTTCCTGGCGCGGCGGCTGACCAGCGTCTGCCAGTCCATCGCCTGCAGGTCGACCTTGAAGCCGCCTTTCTCCAGCAGGTTCTTGGCGACCGGCGCCAAGTTGGTCAGCACCGCCAGGTCGGTCGACTGCATCAGCACGACCGGCGTGCCGTCATAGCCGGCCTCCTTGAGGAGCGCCTTCGATTTCTCGAAGTTCGAGTTGAGCTTGTCCTCCCAGCCCTTGAACGTCTCCAGCGGCGTGCCGCAGACGAACATCGCCTTGCATTCCTTGTAATAATTCGGATCGCCGATGACCGCCTGAAGGAAGTCCTTCTGGTTGAAGGCGTAGAGCACGGCCTGGCGGATCTTGGCGTTGTCGAACGGCTTGTACAGCGTGTTGAAGCGGAAGGTGTACTGGCTGCCCAGCGGATTGGCGGTGAACAGCTTGACGTTCTTGTCCTTGGCCACCACCGGCAGAAGGTCGTGCGGAGGCGATTCGATCATGTCGACCTCGCCGGTCAGCAGCGCGTTGATCGCTGTCTGATGATCGCCGACAACCCGCCATACGACCTGATCGACCTTGACGACCTTGCCGCCCGCCAAGCCGGAGGCCGGCTCGCTGCGCGGCTTGTACTTGGGATTCTTGACGTAGACCGTCTTCTCGCCGGGCTTCCACTCGTCGCGCTTGAAGATGAAGGGCCCCGAGCCGATCACGTCCTCGGCCTTGATCTGGGTGTTGGGATCGGTTGCGGCCACGCGAGCAGGCATCATGAACGGCACGTTCGACGACGGCTTGCCGAGGGACTGTAGCACCAGGCCGTAGGGCTCCTTGAGCTTCAGGGTGAAGGTCTTGTCGTTGATCTTGGTGAACTCGGCGACCCGGGCCAGCAGCGATTGGCCCATCGAGTCCTTGGCACCCCAGCGCTTGATCGAGGCGATGCAGTCTTCGGCGGTGACCGGCTTGCCGTCGTGCCACTCGAGGCCGTCGCGCAAGGTGAAGGTATAGGTGAGCTTGTCGGCCGAGACGTCGTACTTGTCGACCATCTGCGGCTTGACCTCGAGCTTCTCGTCCATCGCGAACAGCGTATCCCAGACGAGATAGCCATGATTGCGCACGATATAGGCGGTGGTCCAGATCGGATCGAGGATCTTGAGATCCGAATGCATTACGACATTGATAGTCTGGGCATCGGCAGGCGCCGCACCCAGCAGACCTGCCACGCTTGCTGCCGCCGCGAGGGTCGCGAACGACTTCTTGAGACTCAACATAGGCTTATGCCTCCCTGTTTGTCGGCTTCTTTGCAAAAACTGAGCCGCTCCGGAAACTCTAGCAGCCCCGGCCCCCTGTGCGCCAAGCCGATTTCACAGCCGGGAGAGGTTCTTCATTTCCTTCCCCCGTCATCGGCTACGGAATGGAGCCATTCTCCAACC